>NZ_JBICSQ010000040.1:0-77401 GCF_043197175.1 Amycolatopsis sp. NPDC049252 | reverse complement strand
GGGGCGTCACCGTCGAACGCGTGCTCTCGGACAACGGCTCCGCCCACCGGTCTCATGCCTGGCGCGACACCTGCACCGAACTGGGGATCACCCCGAAACGGACCCGGCCCTACCGGCCGCAAACCAACGGCAAGATCGAACGGTTCCACCGCACCCTCGCCGAAGGCTGGGCCTACGCCCGCTTCTACCCGTCCGAAAGCCGGCGTCGGGCGGCGCTACCGGGGTGGCCGCACTTCTACAATCACCACCGACCCCACAGCTCAACCGGCGGCAAGCCGCCGGTCACCCGGCTGACCAACCGCCCCGGACATCACACCTAGGGAAGGGCGGGGGGCCGCGGTCGGCCGGCGAGCCTGGCTGCAGGGCCGTCGGGATCCGGGCTGGACGCGGTGTGAGCGAGCCCGCGGGCTGGGCTGTCGCCAGGCCACCGGCAGGCAGAAAGCACCGAAGGCCACCACGAGCTCGTGGTGGCCTTCAGACAGTCGAGCGGGTCAGCGGATACCGGCCGGAATCGCGACCGTCGGGCTCGACGGCGTCGACGTCACCGACGGCGCCGGCCTGGGGGCCTGCTGGGGCACCGCCATCTGGGCCGGGAGCAGGTTTCCGTTCGGCGGGACCCGGCCGCCCGTGTCCGGGGTGCCGTCGCCGCTGTCCGCGGTGGTTCCGACCAGGGCCAGCGCGCTCAGCACCAGCCCGGAGACGACCACGCCCGCGCCCTGCGCCGCGCGGCGCTTGAAGCGGCCGCCGCCCAGGACGTTCGGGGACTGGCCGAGCGGGGCCGACGAGCCGAGCGGGGCCACGCCGCCCAGGACGCCCGAGCCACGCAGGCCGGCGACCCGGTCGGGACGCTGGACCGCGACGAGCTGGCCGTCGGCGGTGATCGCCAGGTTGTCGGGGCTGCTGGGCAGTTCCGTGTGCTCCGGGATGGACCGGAGGCTCGCCAGGAACCCGGCCGACATCGACGGCGCGCCCGCGCCGCGGATGGCGGCGACGGCCTGTCGCTGAGCCTGGACGTCGCCGGCGCAGGAAGCGCAGCGCGTGATGTGCGCCGCCGCGCGATCCCGCGCGCCGTGGGTGAGCTCGCCGTCCACGAACGCGACCACGGCGTCCGGCAGCAGGTGCGACTCGGGGAGTGCCCAGCCTCGCGGTGCGGTCATACCGACACCTTCGCAGACTCCGGGGCGTGACTGCGCCGGCGCTCCAGCGAAGCGCGCAGCGCCTGACGGCCGCGGTGGATCCGGCTGCGAACGGTGCCCAGCTTGACGTTGAGCGTGGCGCCGATCTCCTCGTACGACAGGCCCTCGACGTCACACAGCACGACGGCGGCGCGGAACTCCGGCGGCAGCTCGTCGAGCGCGGCCTGCAGGTCCGGGTCCAGGTGGGTGTCGGAGAAGACCTGCTCGGGGCTCGGGTCGTCGCCCACGATGCGGTCGGTGTCCTCGGGCAGGCCTTCCATCCGCACGCGCGAGCGGCGGCGGGCCATGTCGAGGAAGAGGTTGGTGGTGATGCGGTGCAGCCAGCCCTCGAACGTGCCGGGCTTGTAGGACGCCAGCGACCGGAAGACCCGGATGAAGGTCTCCTGGGTGAGGTCCTCGGCGTCGTGCGTGTTGCCGGTGAGGCGGTAGGCGAGCCGGTAGACCCGGTCGCTGTGCTCGCGGACGACCTCGTCCCAGGACGGTGGCGTCCAGGCCGCCTCGTCCAGGGACACGGGCTCAGCCGCGTCGGCGTCGTTGTCGGCAACGGCGTTCTGCATCGTGGGAGCAGGCACCTCCATCTGCGTTTCTCCTGTCTGCTCCACCCAACGCGGGTCGGCGGCACGGTGTTCCCGTGCGTCTGGATCCGAGTCTGTCGGGGTTCCTTATGGTTCTAGTGAGACTGGACTGAGAACAGGCTGAGAAGTTCTTCCCGGGTGCTTACCAGGGAGCCTGCGAGGATTTATCGACAACCAGCGCTAACCTCCGTGCGTGAACACGCCCACCCCTGCGGCCGCACCGGTCGACTCCGGGTTCGTCGACGGGTACCTGCCCGACGACGAGGTGCTGTCTTCGGCGCGGGCTCGGGCCGAGGACCTGGGCTGCCACCCGCTCAGCGCGGGCGCCGGCGCGACCCTCCGCTTCCTGGCCGCCACGCTGCGGGCGAAGGCCGTCGTCGAGGTCGGCACGGGCGCCGGGGTCAGCGGGCTGAGCCTGCTTCGTGGGATGGCCCCCGACGGCATCCTGACCTCGATCGACCTCGAGCCGGAGTACCAGCGCGCCGCACGCGCGACGTTCCGCGAGGCCGGCTACGCGCCGGGCCGGACCCGGCTGATCGTCGGCCGGGCGCTGGACGTGCTGCAGCGGCTGACGCCGGGTGGCTACGACCTGGTCTTCGTCGACTCGGCGCACATCGAGTACCCGGGCTGCTACGAGCTGGGCGTCTCGCTGCTGCGACGCGGCGGGATCATCGCGTTCCACAACGTCCTGGCCGGCGGCCGGGTGATCGACCCGTCCCGCCGCGACCCGGAGACGCTGGCCCTGCGCGAGGTCGCGCGCGCGTTCCGCGAGGACGAACGCCTGGTCCCGGCCCTGCTGCCGGTGGGTGGCGGGCTCCTGGTGGCCGCGGCGATCTGACCTGGCTCGTCCGCCCACCGGCCGACCTGTTCCAGCTGGTCACCGCCGTGATCCCGGCACCTGTCCACAAGCCGCCCCGCCTGTGGACAACTCGCTGATCCCGGCGGCTTTGCCCGCGGCCGCCGATAGACTGGAACGGGGACGCCCCCCGGGTTGGGCGGGGGTGTGTGGTTACCCCAGGAGTGGCTCAGCTCGGGACCAGTTCGCGCCGCTGCGCGCGCACCCGGGTGCCGGCGCCCACCGCGGCCGCCGCCAGCAGCAGCCAGACCGCCACCAGGGCGATCAGCCAGCCCCAGCCCGCGTGGCCGTAGACGTACGCGCCGGCCGCGCCGCCGACGCTGCTGCCCAGGTAGTACGTCGCCGTGTACATGCCGCCGACCTGGCCTCGGGCGTCCTCGGGGGCGTCGGCCGCCGCCCAGCCGTTGGCGACCGCGTGCGCGGCGAAGAACGCGCAGGTCAGCACCAGGAAACCGGCGATGACCAGCGGCAACCAGTCCGGCAGGGTCAGCGCCGCCCCGGCCGCCATCAGCAGCAGGGAGCCGATCACGGCGCGACGACGGCCGACGCGCGCCACCAGCCGTCCGGCCGCCGCCGAGGAGACCGAGCCGCTCGCGTAGGCGAGGAACACCAGCGAAGCGATCGCCGGGGACAGGTTCAGCGGGTCGCCGGTCAGCCGGAACCCGGCCGCGTTGTAGAGCGCGACGAACGAGCCCATCGCGAGCAGCGCCACGGCGTACTGCGCGAGCAGCACCGGGCGCCGCACCGCCGTCAGCAGGCCCGCCGCGACCGCCTTGAGCTGTACCTTCCCGCGAGCCGTGCCGGGCGGCAGCGTCACGACGGTGATCGCGGCGCACACCGCGCCGATGCCCGCGACGACGTAGAGCGCACCGCGCCAGCCGAGGGGCCCGGCGGAGAAGCCCGCGGACAGCCGCCCGAGCATGCCGCCGACGGTGTTGCCCGCGATCATCGCGCCGACCGCGGCGGCGACGCCCGCGCGGCCGAGCCGTTCGGCCAGGTAGGCGGCCGCGACGCCGGGGAACCCCGCGATCGCGATGCCCTGCAGCGCGCGCAGCACGAGCAGCGCCGGGTACGTCGGCATCAGTGGCAGGAGCAACCCGAACACGACCGACGCCACCACCGACGTCACGATCACCGGCCGCCGCCCGACCACCTCGGACAGCGCGGCGATCGGCAGGACCGCGATGGCCAGCGCGCCGGTCGCGACGCTCACCGCGAGCGCGGCGCCGCCGGGATCGAGGTGGTACTGCGCGGCGAGCTGCGGCAGCACCGGCTGCGGGGCGTAGAGCAGGGCGAAGGAGGAGATCCCGGCCGCGGCGACGGCGGTCTTGACTCGGCGGGTGGTGGTCACGAACCGAAAGTAAGCAGCGCTAACCAATACGTCTAATACCGTTGTGGTCCATAATCGATGCGATGACGTATGACTCGCTGTCCGCGCAGCTCGCGCCGCACCTGCGGCTGCTCGTCGCGCTGCGGACTACGGGGAACGTCACACGCGCGGCCGAACTGCTGGGCGTCCCGCAGCCGACGGTGAGCCGCCGGATCGCGGCGCTGGCCGACGCGCTGGGCGCGCCGCTGACCGTCGCCGACGGCCGGGGCATCCGGCTCACCCGCGCGGCGGAGCTGCTGGCCGAGGCGGCCGAACGGGCCCTGGCGGCGGTCGACACCGGCGTCCGGCTGGCGCGCGAGGAGGTGGCGCCGGAGTCCGGGCACGTCGTGCTGGGGTTCCTGCACCTGCTGGGGCGGTCGCTGGTGCCGTCGCTGCTGCGCGGATACCGGGCGCGGTACCCACGGGTGCGGTTCACGCTGGTCCAGGGCTCGCGGCAGGACATGCTCGACCGGCTGGCGGGCGGCGAGCTGGACCTGGCGCTGCTGGCGCCGCTGCCTTCGGACGCGCCTTCGCTGGTCTCGGCGGGGCTGGCCGAGGAGGAGATCCTGCTGTCGGTCCCGACGGGCCACCGCCTCGCGGGCCGGCGGCAGGTGCGGATGACCGAGCTGGCCGAGGAGGAGTTCGTGCTGCTGGAGCCGGGTTACGGCGTCCGCACGCTCACGGACGAGCTGTGCGCGGCGGCCGGGTTCACGCCCCGCATCGCGTTCGAGGGCCAGGAGTCCGACACGGTCCGCGGCCTGGTCGCGGCCGGACTGGGGGTGGCCCTGCTGCCACGCTTCGGCCCGGGCACCCCGGCGGGGGTGGCGGAGGTCCCGCTGGACCCGCCGGCGTCCCGGACGATCGGCTTGGTCTGGCGCGCGGACGAGCCCGCGACCCCGGCGGTGACGGCGTTCCGCGACCACGTGCTGGCGACCGCGCACCAAAAGCCGTGAGGCGGCGGGGCGCATGTGAGCAGGCCTCCGCGGGAACTCCCCCGCCCTTCCCTGGGGGGCGTCCCCGAGTCCAGTCTATCGGCGGCCCCCGGCGAAAGCCGCCGAAAGCCGCCGGGCGCAGGGAGTTGTCCACAAGTCGCGCTGCCTGTGGACAGGCTCAGCTCAGTGAAGCGGCCAGCTCCACCATCGTCCGGGCCGCGAAGCCCGTCGCGCCCGGAACCACCTCGTCGTAGTTCTTCTCCGACCTCGCCGGGCCCGCGATGTCCAGGTGGGCCCACGGGAGGCCCTCGGTGAACTCGCGCAGGAACAGCGCCGCCGTGATGCCGCCCGGGCCGGCCGGGGTCTGGCGGACGTCGCCGAATTCGCCGCGGACGTTCTCCGCGTAGTCCTCCACCAGCGGCATGCGCCACCACGCCTCGCCCACCCGCGCACCCGCCGCGACGACCGACGACGCCAGCGCGTCGTCCGAGGCGAACAGGCCGCCCGTGCGCAGGCCGAGGGACACCTTCATCGCGCCGGTCAGCGTCGCCGCGTCGACGACCAGGTCCGGGCTGTACTTCTTGATGCCGTACGCCAGCGCGTCGACCAGGACCATGCGGCCCTCGGCGTCGGTGTTGCCGACCTCGGTCGTGCGGCCGCCGTAGTGGCGGACGATGTCGCCGGGCCGGTACGCCGAGCCGGACACGTGGTTCTCGGCCGCCGGCACCAGCGCGGTCACCCGCACCGGCAGCCCGAGCGCGGCGATCGCGCGGGTCGCGGCGATCACCGCGGCGCCGCCCGCCATGTCGGTGCGCATCAGGTGCATGCCGTCGGCCGGCTTGATCGACAGGCCGCCCGTGTCGAACGTGATGCCCTTGCCCACCAGCAGCAGGTGCTTCGTAGCACCCGACGGCTTGTACGTCATCTCGATCAGCCGCGGCGGCCGCGACGAACCGCCGCCGACGGCCAGCACCCCGCCGAAGCCCTGCGCCGCCAGCCACTTCTCGTCCCGGACCGCCACCTCGACGCCGGGGCCGGCCACCTTCGCCGCGGTCTCCGCGAGCCACGCCGGGGACTTGACGTTCGACGGCGTGTTCGCGAGGTCGCGGGTCAGCGCCGTCGCGGCGGCCAGGGCCGTCGCGCGCGCGACGAGCTCGGTGAAGGCCGCCACCGCGCGGTCGTGCGTCACCAGCCGCAGCGTCCGGACGGCCGGCTTCGGGTCCTCAGTGGACACCTTGAAGCGGTAGCCGCCCAGCAGCAGCCCCAAGGCCAGCTCCGTGACGTGCTCGCCGGAAGCCTCCTCGGGCAGCACGAGCTGCGCCGCGCGAAACGCCTTCCCGCCGTTCTCGACGTCGTCGGCCAGGCCCGCGTTCACCGCGCGGACCAGGGCCGCGCCGGTCTTCCGGTACTGCTTCGGCTCACCGTCGCCGAGCCCCGCGACCCAGCGGGGACCGTCGCCGGTGACCGTCTGCACGTCGCCCGCCTTGCCGGTGATCCGGACACCGCCGATCTCCAACGGCTCGGCTTCGACGTCCTCGGCCGGGGCGGTGACGAGCCGGACCGTCGGGATGCCGCGGCGAAGGTCGCCCGCGACCTCGATGTCGAGCAGGTTCGTCGGAACGGGGGGTAGCGGATTACGCACAGTGAGCAACCTTCGGGCGCAGAGGAACCGCGACCCCGGCCTCCGAAGGGAGACCGGGGTGCGACGGAAGGACGGTTTTCGGGGGCCGGCTCAGCCAGTGACCTCCTGCAACGCGGCGCCGAGGTCTTTCGCTTCCTCCGCGGAGAGTTCGACGACGAGTCGCCCGCCACCCTCGAGCGGTACGCGCATCACGAGGCCCCGCCCCTCCTTAGTCACTTCGAGGGGACCATCTCCGGTCCGGGGCTTCATGGCCGCCATAGCGTGCTCCCTCCGTCTCAACCGGCGCGCCCGGGTCGCGCTCGCGTGAAAGCCAGCCGGGTCTTACCGTCCATTGTCCCCTATCAGCGCCTCGGCGCATCAGCGGACCGATCTTTTGCCGCCGTATCGGTGCTGGTATGCGGCCCGCGAGGGGTGTGAGACTCTCGGACGACCGATGTTTCAGCGCAAGGAGAAGACGTGACCACATCCGACGTCCTGCTGACCGCCGACGCCGACGGGGTGCGCACCCTCACCCTCAACCGGCCGCAGGCGTACAACTCGCTGACCGTCGAGCTGAAGGAAGCACTGCTCGCGGCCCTGCGCGGGGCAGCGGACGACGAGAGCGTCCGCGCCGTCGTGCTGACCGGTTCCGGCAAGGCGTTCTGCGCCGGCCAGGATTTGAAGGAGCACGTCGGGCTGCTGCAAGCGGGTGACCCCGCCCCGCTACACACGGTGAAGGAGCACTACAACCCGATCGTCCAGGCGATCGTGGCCATGGAGAAGCCGGTCATCGCGGCGATCAACGGCACCGCCGCCGGGGCCGGCGCGGCCTTCGCCTACGCCAGCGACCTGCGGATCGCCGCCGAATCGTCGTCGTTCCTGATGGCCTTCGCCAACGTCGGGCTGGGCCCGGACTCGGGTGCGTCGTGGACGCTGCAGCGGCTCGTCGGCTACGGCCGCGCCGCCGAGCTGATGCTGCTGGCCCGGACCGTCGACGCGGCCGAGGCGCAGCGGCTGGGCCTGGTCGGCGAGGTCGTGCCGGACGAGGAGCTGGCCTCGCGCGCCCAGAAGGTCGCGGCGAAGCTCGCGGCCGGGCCGACCGTGGCCTACGCGAAGATCAAGAGCGTGCTCAACCTGGCCGCGCAGTCGACGTTCGACGAGGCGCTGGCCGCCGAGGACGCCGCCCAGACCGCGCTCGGCGCGACCGCCGACCACAGTGAGGCCGTCGAAGCCTTCGTCGGCAAGCGCAAGCCGAACTTCCAGGGCAAGTAAGCAGTCGTGAGTGCGTAACAGTGTTAGAACACTGTTACGCACTCACGAGGCCCGGAAGCAGCCTTTGACGTGGTCGTCGACCATGCCGGTGGCCTGCATCAGCGCGTAGCACGTCGTCGGGCCGAGGAACGCGAAGCCGCGCTTCTTCAGCTCCTTCGCCATCGCCTTCGACTCGTCGGTGATGGCCGGGACGTCCGCCATCGTCCGAGGCCGCTGGTGCGAAGCGGGCGCGAACGACCACAGCAGGTCGTCCAGCGGGACGTCGAGCGCCGCGATCGCTTGGGCGTTGTTGATCGCGGCCAGGATCTTCGCCCGGTTCCGCACGATCCCCGCGTCCTGCATCAGCCGCTCGACGTCGGCGTCGCCGAACTTCGCCACCTTCGCCGGCTTGAACTGCTTGAACGCCTTCCGGAAGTTCTCGCGCTTGCGCAGGATCGTGATCCACGAGAGTCCCGATTGGAACGACTCGAGGCACAGCCGCTCGTATAGCGCCTCCTGCCCGTGGAGCGGCGTGCCCCACTCTTCGTCGTGGTAGGTCGCGTAATCCGGGGTCGAATTGCCCCAGCTGCACCGCGCGACGCCGTCGGTGCCGATCAGCTCAGTCATGCCCGCCCACCGAATAGTCCTCCGCGAACCGCGCGAACCGCCGCAGCGACTGGCGCACCCCCAGCGCGAACGCCGGCCGCACGACCGGCCAGCCGAGCCGGCCCAGCGGCCCGAACGGCAGCCGCAGGTGCTCGGCCCAGACGAACGTCGAGCGTGTCGCGTCCTTCGGGATCACCTGGAACACCCCGGTGCCCTGGACCACGCTGCCGACGTGCCGGACCGCGCACCGCACCGGCGGCTCCCAGCTGGTGATCTCCATCTTGTCGGTGAAGCCGATCCCGGCGAGCCCGGTGAACGCCGAAAGCCGCGAGCCGACACTGCGGCCGTTGCCTTCGGTCACCTCGACGTCGGTGCCCAGCATCCACTCGCCCTGGCGCGTCCAGTCCGTGAGCGCGAGCCAGGTCGTCCCGGCCGGCGCGCGCACGTCGACGGACAGCACCAGGTCCGTCACTGGGCGCCCTCGGGTGAGCTCTCCCGCTCGTGCTCGCGCTGCTCCAGCTCGGCCACCCGGGTCCGCAGCTCGTCGATCTCGACACCGAGGCGGCGCAGCACCCAGTCCACTTCGGACATCTTGTAACCGCGCAGCACCAGCTGGAAGCGCACGTCCTCCAGGTCCGAGCCGGTGATGTCCTCGGCGGGCAGGCGCGTGGGCGAGCTGCCCGGCGGCAGCGGGGCGAGCTCCTCACCCCGGCCGAACACGACCGCGGCCAGGAGGAACACCACGGCGGCCACCAGCAGCATGACTACGAGGTAGATCAGCGCGGTCGTCACGCGACGATCGTGGCATACCCGCCCCACGACCGTCTCGCGAGCACGACGAGCCGCAGCGAAAGGAGCACCCAGGCGACCATCAGCACCGCACACGGGACGCTCAGGAACAGCCGGGAGACGTCGACGAAACCCGTCGAGCCGATCAGCAGGCCGACCGAGGCGAGGTTGATCCCGACGGCCAGCGCGATCAGGATCCCGCTGAACCGGGCCAGCCGGACGGCGTCCATCCGGCGGCTGAGCCAGCGGGTGCCGAGCAGCGCGATCAGGCCGATGACCGGCACGACGAACACCGCGCCGTGGGTCGTGTGCGCGACGACGCGGTACCACTCGGGCGTCGACGTCGGCAGCTGCGTCCAGGCGCCGTAGGTGAGGATCCGGGCGTAGTCCCAGGACGCCTGCATCAGTGGCACGCCGATGACGAGCTTCCACAGCGTCCGGACGCCGCTGAGCATGCCGAGCTCGGCCTGGTAGTCGCGGGCGACGACGGCCGCGGGCCCGAAGTCGGCGACGGCGCGGCGTTCGGCGTCTTCGTCGCTCCAGCCGCCGGCGCGGTAGGCGTCGGCGGCGTCGTGGAGGCCGTCACGCGCCTCGTCCAGCAGGTCGGCCTTGAACCTGCCGCAGCCGTGCAGCCGCCGGTCGAGATCCCCCAGGTACTCCTCGATCATGCGCCCAGCACTCCCCCGATGACCGTGGTGAACTCCCGCCACTCGGTGCGTTCGGCGGCCAGGGCCTGCTCGCCGGAGCGAGTGAGGTGGTAGGTGCGCCGCTTGCGCCCGGACACGACGTCCCACTCGCTGGTCAGCCAGCCGGCCCGCTCGAGCCGGCGCAGCGCCGGGTAGACGGTGCCGGTGGGCAGGTCGAGCGCGCCGTCGCTGCGCAGCTGCAGCGCCTCGATGATCGCGTAGCCGTGCAGTTTCCGGCCGTCGAGCACGGCCAGCAGCAGGGCGTCGAGGTGCCCGCGCAAGGTGTCCGCCTTCATGAGTACGCAGTCTACACGTCGACTGGCTACATGTAGGCAGGCTATGTGTAGCCTGGCTACATGAACGCACTCCCGGTCGCGAGACTCCAGTTCGCGACGACGACATCGCTGCACTTCCTGTTCGTGCTGCTCACCCTGGGGTTGGTCACGCTCGTGGCCGTGATGCAGACACGCTCGGCCCTCGGCGGAAAGCCCGAACTGGAGCGGATGACCCGCTTCTGGGGCCGGTTGTACGTGATCAACTACGCGCTGGGGATCGTCACCGGCATCGTGATGGAGTTCCAGTTCGGGCTGACCTGGACCGGCCTTTCCGCGTTCGCCGGCGACGTCTTCGGCGCGCCGCTGGCCATCGAGACGCTCGTCGCGTTCTTCCTCGAGTCGACGTTCCTCGGCCTGTGGATCTTCGGCTTCGGGCGGCTGGACAAGTGGCTCCACCTGGCGCTGATCTGGCTCGTCACGCTGACCGCGTACGCGTCGGCGCTGTTCATCATGCTGGCCAACTCGTTCCTCCAGGACCCGGTCGGCAGCCATCTCGAAGGCGGCACCCTGCGCCTCGACGACTTCGGCGCGCTCTTCACGAACCCGGCGCTGGTCGCGTCGCTGCCGCACGTCGTCAGCGCCGCGATCCTGACCGGCGGCTTCTTCGTCGTTGGGGTCAGCGCGTACCACTTCCTCAAGCGCACCAACGAGATCGAGTTCTTCCGCCGGTCGATGCGGATCGGCGTCGTCGCGGCGCTGATCGGCGCGATCCTCGTCGTCAACCAGGGCTTCGCGCAGTTCGGCGAGCTGCGGATGTACCAGCCGGACAAGCTCACCGACGGCGGTGTCGGACTGCCGCTGGGTTTGATGATCGGGCTCGGGTTCGTCATGCTGCTGTGCGCGCTGCTCGGTTGCGTGCTGCTGTTCCGGAACTGGGTCACCAAGGCCCGGTTCCTGCACTACCTGATGGTCGCGGCGATCCCGTTGCCGTTCGCCGCGGCGATCCTCGGCTGGCTGGTGCGCGAGCTCGGCCGTCAGCCGTGGCTGGTCTGGGGGAAGCTGCGCACCGCCGACGCGATCGCGGACGTCCCGGCCGGCCAGATCCTGTTCTCGTTCATCGCTTTCTCACTGCTGTTCGCCGCGCTCGGCGTGGCCGACTGGGTGCTGCTGGCGCGGGTCGCCAAGCGCGGCCCGGATCCGGCCGGGCACGACGTCGCCGAACTGCCCGTCCTGAGCGGAGTCTGACCGATGGTGACCTTCTGGTGGGGTGTACTGGGCCTGCTGACCTGCGGCTACTTCGCGCTGGCGGGCTACGACTACGGCGTCGGGATGCTGCTGCCCGCGTTCGACGCCGACGAGCGGCGACGGCGGCAGACCCTCGGCGCGCTCGGGCCGTTCTTCCTGGCCAACGAGGTGTGGCTGGTGGCCGCGGTCGGCGTGCTGTTCGGCGCGTTCCCGCACCTGGAGGGCAAGGTGTTCGCCGGGGCGTACGTCCTGGTCGTGACGCTGCTGCTCGGCCTGGTCACATTCACCGCGTCGATGCAGCTGCGCAGCCGCCGCCCCGGCGCACCGCGCGGCGCGTGGACCGCGGGCATCGTCGGCGGCGCGCTGGTGACGGCGGTGTCGTGGGGCCTGTTCCTCGGCAACCTGGTGACCGGGCTGCCGCTGACCGCCGACGGTTCGCCGTCCGGTGGCGTGCTCGCGCTGTTCAACTCCTACGCCGTGGTGTGGGGTATCGGGTTCGTCGCGCTGTTCTGCTTGCAGGGCGCGGTGTTCCTGGCCGTGCGGGCGCCGGCCGAGCTGACCGGGCGCGCGGTGCGGCTGGCCCGGGCGTTCCTGCCGCCGGCCGCGGGCTTCCTCGTCGTCGCCGCCGGGTGGGGCACTTTCGCCTTGCACGACGTGACGGCGGTCGGTATCGGTGTGGTCGTGCTGGCCTTTCTTGCGCTGGGTTCGGTGTGGCTGGCTCTCGCGCTCAAGCGTCACCGGGTGGCGCTGCTCGCGTCGATGGCGCTTTCGGCGTGCCCCGCGCTGCTGGTGGGCACGCTGCGGTTCCCCGCGATCCTCGTGGCGGACTCGGGTTACGCGCTCACGACGGACCAGGCGGCCACTTCGTCCGGCACGTTCGCGGTGCTGACGTGGTTCGCGCCGCCCGCCGTGCTGGTGCTGCTGGTCGTGCAGTTCCTGACCTGGCGCGCGCACCGCGCCCCCGTCGATCAGCGTTCGTTGCTGCACTTCTAGGGGGACGTCGTGCCTGCTCTGCCCGGACTCCGGCGGTATCTGGTTCTCCTGACGTTGCTCGGCGTCCTTTCGGCGTTCACCGTCCTGATCCAGGCCGAAGGTCTCGCCACGCTGCTCACCGGCGGAGGTGTCTCTTTCGTCTTGCTTCCGGCGATCGCCTGCCGAGTGCTGTTGTCCCTCTCCGGCGATGTCCTCAGTGGACGGTTTGCCTCGTCGGTGAAGGCGGGCCTGCGCCGCCGGTTGCTCGGCTCGTCGTCCGATCGGGCCGGTGTCGTCGCGACGCAGGTGACCCGCGGGGTCGACGCGGCCGACAGCTACCTGACGGGCTACCTGCCGACGCTCGTCGTGTCGGTGGTGGTGCCGATCGCGGTGGTCGTCCGGCTGTTCACGACGGACCTGGTGTCGGCGCTGGTCGTGACCGCGACGCTGCCGCTGGTCCCGGTGTTCGCGATCCTCGTGGGGAAGCACACGGCGGCGCGCACGCAGTGGGACCTGCTCAAGAAGCTGGGCGGGCACTTCCTCGACGTCGTCCGCGGGCTCGGCACGCTCAAGGTGTTCGGGCGGGCGGAGGCGCAGGCCCGGACGGTCCGGGCGATGGCCGGCGCCCACGCGGACGCGACGCTGAAGACGTTGCGGGTGGCGTTCCTGTCGGCGCTGGTACTGGAACTGGTGGCGACGATGTCGGTGGCGCTGGTGGCGGTCCCGATCGGCTTCCGGCTCCTGTCGGGCGGCCTGGACGCGCGGACAGCACTTCTTGTTTTGGTACTGGCCCCGGAGGCGTACCTGCCGCTGCGGGCGGCGGGCGCGAAGTTCCACGCGGCGGCGGAGGGGCTGACGGCGTTGCGGGAGGCCCTTTCCGTGCCGGTGGTCTCGTTGTCTTCCGGGGTTTTCACGCGCCGCCGGGGTGCGCCTTCACTGGTCTTCGAGCGGGTGTCCGTCTCTTACGGCGACGTTGTCGCCCTGTCCGATGTGGACCTGTGTGTGCCGGCCGGTTCGCGGTTGGCGTTGGTCGGGCCGAGCGGATCCGGGAAGAGCACGGTGCTGGCGGTGTTGCTGGGGTTCGTGACGCCGACGTCGGGGCGGGTCCTGGCCGACGGGGTGGACGTCCGCGCGCTGGATCCCGCCGACTGGCTGGCAGACATCGCGTGGGTCCCGCAGCGGCCGACGTTGTTCCGGGGCTCGCTGGCTTCGAACATCGCCCTGGGTCTCCCTGCTGCCGACGTTCGGTCGGCGGCCCGGGCGGCGGCGTTGGACCAGGTGGCGGCCGGGTTGCCCGACGGCTACGCGTCTCAGGTGGGCGAGCTGGGCGAGGGGTTGTCGGCCGGTCAGCGCCAGCGGGTGGGCTTGGCACGGGCGCTGGCCCGCACATCGGCGGGCCTGGTGCTTCTGGACGAGCCAACGGCCCGCCTGGACACCCGCACGGAGGAGGCGGTGCTGTCCGGCACCCGCCGGCTGCTGCCGGGCCGCACGGCGGTGCTGGTGGCCCACCGCCCGGCGATGGTTTCGCTGGCTTCGCGAGTGGTGGAGTTGCGCGCCGGCCGGATCTGTTCGGAGGTGGCGGCGTGAGGTTGTCAAGTTCGGTATCCACAGGGGCGCAGTTGTCCACAGATTCCCGCGCACCCCGTTTTCGCAGGCCGGGGGCGGTAGGCTGGGTTCGGGGACGCCCCCCGGGAAGGGTGGGGGCTGTCTTGGGGCTGCGGGCGTTGTCCACAAAGGACTTTTCTGGCTCGATCAGGCGACTCTGCTCGCTGCCCTCGCACTCAGGGGCCTGCGTACCGGTATCACGTCCACTGTTCGGAAGCGCCAGATGACCAACGCCAACGACGTTGCCGAGAACCTGCCAAAGAAGGCCGTCCCGTGGGCGGCGTCCACAAAGGACTTACCTGGCTCGGCCAGGCGACTCTGCTCACCGCCCTCGCACTCAGAGGCCTGCGTACCGGCATCACGTCCACTGTTCGGAAGCGCCAGATGACCAACGCCAACGACGTCGCCGAGAACCTGCCAAAGAAGGCCGTCCCGTGGGCGGCGTCCACAAAGGACTTACCTGGCTCGGCCAGGCGACTCTGCTCACCGCCCTCGCACTCAGAGGCCTGCGTACCGGCATCACGTCCACTGTTCGGAAGCGCCAGATGACCAACGCCAACGACGTCGCCGAGAACCTGCCGAAGAAGGCCGACCCGTGGGTGGTGTCCACAAAGGACGTCCTTCCGCTCGCTCGCGCGGCCCTGCTCGCCGCCGGGGCCGAACTCGCCGGTCTTGCCCTCATGGCCACCGCCGCCTGGCTTCTGCTTCGGGCCGCCGAGCGGCCGCCGGTCGCCGCGCTCACCGTGGCGATCGTGGCCGTGCGGACGCTCGCTCTTCTGCGTAGTGGTCTGCGGTACGCCGAACGGCTCGCCGGGCACGAGGTCGTCCTTCGGTGGCTCGGCTCGCTGCGCACCCGCGTCTACCAGGCCCTCGCGCCCGGGTCGCGGTACTCCGGCGGTGACCTCGTCACGCGGCTCGTGTCCGATGTTGACGCTCTGCAGGACGCCGTCCTGCGGTGGCTGCTGCCCGCGGCCGTCGCCGGGCTGCTCGGGCTGACCGCCGTCGGGGTGGTCGCGACGGCGTCCGCGAGTGCCGCCGGGGTGCTGGCCGCCGGGCTCGTCGCCGCCGGGGTGGTGCTGCCGTGGCTGGCCATCAGGAGCACCGCGCGGCGAGCGGCCGAAAACGCCCCGAAACGCGCGGAACTCGCCGAACGCGCCGTCGAACTCGTCACCGGGCGTCGGGAGCTGGTCGCCGCCGGGGCGCTCGGGGAAAAGCGGGCCGCCGCGGACGAAGTCGTCGAGCAGCTCCGGGAACCGGCCGCGAAACCCGCCCTGCTCGGCGCCGCCGGGATCCTCGTGCAGCTCGTCACCACGATCGTCGTGAGCCTGCTCTGCGACGCCTCCGTCCCCTGGACCGCCGCCCTCACCCTCGGCGCCATGACGGCGTTCGAGGTCGTCCTCCCCCTGATCACGGCCGCCCGCCGGGTGCCGGAGATCCGTGCGTCGGCGGCGCGCGTCAAGGCCGTGCTCAGCACACCCGTACCGACTCCGGGCACGCGCACCGCAGAGAAAGGGCACTTCAAGCTGGAACGAGCCGGCCTCCGCTACCCCGGACGCGCGCCCGCCCTGCGCGACCTCGATCTCGACCTCGCGCCCGGCACGCGCGTCGGGATCCTCGGCCCCAGCGGCGCCGGGAAGACCACGCTCCTGCGCCTGCTCCTCGGCCTCGAGACCGCGACGTCCGGCCGCGTCACCCTCGACGGCCATCCGCTCGCCGAGTACGCCGACCTGTCGAAGACCATCTCCGGTGCGCTCGCCGACGCGCACGTCTTCCACACGACCGTCCGCGCGAACCTGCTGCTCGGCAAGCCGGACGCCACCGACGCGGAGCTCAACCAAGCCTGCGAAACCGCCGGCTTCGACCTGGACCTCGACCGCGACACCGGCCCGGACGGCGACGCGCTGTCCGGCGGCCAGCGGCAACGGCTGGTCCTGGCCCGCGCGGTCCTCGCGGCACCGGAAGTCCTGGTCCTCGACGAACCCGTCGAAGGCCTCGACCCCGCGCACGGCGATGCCGTCTTGAAGCGCGTCCTCGCCGCGGCAAAAGGCACCGTCGTCCTCGTGACGCACCGCCCCGAGCACCTCGACGGCTTCGACCAGGTGCTCACCCTCGAGGACGGGCGAGCACGTCCCGCATCGGCGGCCGGTCGGCGACCAGGACGTCCGTGACGTCCGGCAGCCACTCCTCGTCGACCTGCACGAACTGCGTCAGCGGCGCGTCGGCGGCGGGAACGCCGCACCGCGCGAGGGCGGTGCCGAGGATCTGCCGCGACATCACGCCCAGCTGCGCCAGCGAGCGGTTCCGGTGCTTGCGGACGCCGAGGTTGACCTGCGCGAGCCCGTCGAGGCCGTAGCGCGCCTCGGCGTCGAGCAGCAGCCCGATCTCGACGCCGTACCCGGCGGCGAACGGCACCGATTCGAGGAACTCGCGGGTGCCCGCGTACTCACCGCCGAGGGGCTGGATCAGGCCGCCGAGCGCCGGGCGCAGCGCCGAAAGCACCGGCCGCGCGAGCAGCTCGGTGACGCGGCCGCCGCCGCTGCTCTCCAGCCGTAGCGGACGGCGGTAGAAGCCCTTGACCAGGTGGACGCCCGGCGCCGTCAGCAGCGGGCCGAGCAGCGACGGCACGAACGCCGGGTCCGGGTCGACGAGGTCGGAGTCGAGGAACACGACGACGTCGCCGCTGGTCGCGGCCAGCGACCGCCACAGCACCTCGCCCTTGCCGGGCACCGTCGGCAGGTCGGGCAGCACGTCCTCGCGGCGGACGACCCGCGCGCCGGCGGCCTCGGCCACCGCGGCGGTCCGGTCGACCGAGCCGGAGTCCACCACGACCAGCTCCTCGACGACCCCGCCGAGCAGCGGCCGCACCGACGCGACGACGTCACCCACGGTCCGCTCTTCGTCCAGCGCCGGTAGCACGACGGAAACCGTCCGGTCACCCTTCGCGTTCAGGATGTCCGCGGGTGTCCAACCGGGGTCCTGCCACGTACGCCGCTCGAACCAACTCACGAGTAGCGATCGTGCCATGCTGGGGTGACCGCATCCGAGGAGGAGGACCACTTGATCGCGCAGCTTGTCCGCTTCGTGCTGGGCCCGCTGGCCAGGGCGCTCTACCGGCCGGAGGTGCGCGGCGTGGAGAACGTGCCCGCCACGGGCCCGGTGCTCCTGGCGGCCAACCACCGGGCCGCGCTCGACACCGGCGTGATCACGTTCGCGACGCCGCGGCAGGTCAAGTTCCTCGGCAAGGCCGAGTACTTCGTCGGCAAGACCCTGAAGGGCCGGCTGATGGCCGGGTTCCTCGGCGGCCTCGGGTACGTCCCGGTCGAACGCGGCAACGCCCAGGCGGGCCTCGCCGCGCTCGAGGCGGCACGCAAGGTGCTCGACGCGGGCGGGGTCTTCGCGATCTACCCCGAGGGCACGCGCTCGCTGGACGGCCGGCTGCACCGCGGCCACACGGGCGTCGGCGCGCTGGCCCTGGCGACCGGCGCGAAGGTGGTGCCGGTCGCGCTGACCGGCACCGAAAACCTCCAGCCCGAGGGCGCGCGCATCCCCCGCCTGGCCAAGATCAGCATCACGTTCGGTAAGCCCCTCGACTTCTCCCGCTACGAAGGCCAGGACTACGCGCCGGCGATCCGCCGCTCGGTCACCGACGAGGTGATGTACGCGATCCTGGAGCTGTCGGGGCAGGAGTACGTGGACACCTACCACAAGCGGCCGAGCGAGGGCGTCGCCTGAGGCGTCACCAGGGCACCGGGCCCTCGTCGTCGACGAAGGTGCCGGTCGGGCCGTCCTTCGGGATCGTCGCCATCCGGACCGCCGACGCCGCTCCCTGAGCGGGCGTGCGGAAGCCGGAATGGTCGTTGAGATCCGTGGCGCAGTAGCCCGGGCAGACGGCGTTGACCAGGATCCCGTCGGGACGCAGCTCCCTCGCGTACTGCAGGGTGAGCGCCGTCAACGCGGTCTTCGACGGGGTGTAGCCGGCCGAGATCGGCAGTTCGGCGGCCGGGTCGGCGTTGCGCGCCAGCGACGCGCCGCCGCTGGAGACGTTGACGATGCGCGGTGCGGCCGAGCGGCGCAGCAGCGGCAGCAGCGCGTTCGTGACCGTGACGACGCCGAAGAAGTTCGTCTCGAAGATCGTGCGCAGGGTGCCGAGGTCGGCGGTGCTGGGGCGCTGGTGCACGAGGTCCGTGCCCGGCGGCCGGCTGATGGCCGCGTTGTTGACCAGCACGTCGAGACGGCCGTGGCGGGCTTCGATGGTGCCGGCGGCCGCGGCGACCGACGCGGGGTCGGTCACGTCGAGCACCACTGACTCGATGCCCAGCTCCGCGGCGGCCTTCCCGCCGAGCTCGGCGCTGCGGGCGCCGATGACGACGGTGTGCCCGAGGGCGGCGAGCTGTGCGGCGATTTCGCGGCCGATGCCCTTGTTCGCGCCGGTGACCAAAGTGATTTCGTTCATGGCCCCAGCACACCAGCGGGACGCCCGAGCGGGCCAACACCGATGTCGCATCGGCCGATACCCTGGTGGTATGGAGACGCGGGAGCTCGCGTATTTCGTCGCCGTCGCCGAGGAACTGCACTTCGGCCGCGCGGCGCAGCGCCTCGGCATGGCGCAGCCCCCATTGTCTCGCGCCATCCAGCAGCTCGAACGGCGCATGGGCGTCACGCTGCTGGAGCGCACGAGCCGCGGCGTGACGCTGACGCCGGCGGGCGCGGTTTTCCTTGCCGAGAGCCGTAAAGCGCTCGACGCGGTCGAGGCCGCGGTGCGCCGGGCGCAGCGCGCGGGGCAGGAGGTGCCGAGGCTGCTGGTGGCGATGAAGCCCGACGGCGACGCGGGCCTGCTCGACCGGATCCTCCCCGGCTACCGCGCCGACCCGGACGCCGTCGAGGTCGAGGTCGTCGTGGGCGGGATCGGCGAGCAGGCCCGGATGCTGCGCGACGGCCGCGTCGACCTGGCGTTCCTGCACGCCCCGCATGACGACGTCGCGGGGTTCGACACCGAGCTGCTGCTGGAGCAGGACCAGGTGGCGATGCTCGCCCGCGGCCACCGGCTCGCCGACCGGGCGGCCCTGGTCCTCGCCGACCTCGACGGCGAGCCGTTCCCCCGCTGGCCCGGCAGCGACGTGCGCGGTCCCGAGGTGCGCGACCCCGGTCAGCTGCTGCAGCTGGTGGCGCTGGGCCAGGTGGTGGCCGTGGTCCCGGAGTCGGCCCGGCGCCACGTCCGGGCGGACGTGGCGTGCGTGCCGGTGCTCGACGCGCCCCGGACCGGAGTCCTGCTGGCCTGGCCCGACCGGACGCGATCGCGCGCGGTGGCCGCGTTCGTCCGGGCGAGCACCGACGTCAGATCCCCGGCGCTTTCTCAGCCCACTTCGGCGGCGCCGGCGGTTCGTACGTCTCGAACCGGTCCAGCAGCGCCGCCGGGTCCGAGTCCGTCAGCAGCAGCTGCCGGTAGTCCGCCTTGACGAAGCCCTCCGTCACCATGTGGTCGGCGAAGGTCAGCAGCGGGCCGTAGTACCCGTCCACGTCGACCAGTCCGATCGGCTTGCCGTGCAGGCCGAGCTGGGCCCACGTCCAGACCTCGAAGAGCTCCTCGAGCGTCCCGGCGCCGCCGGGCAGGGCCAGGAAGCCGTCCGACAGGGCCGCCATCTTGGCCTTGCGCTCGTGCATGTCCCTGACGACGTGCAGTTCCGACAACCCCGCGTGCGAGATCTCGACGGACGAGAGCGCCTCCGGGATCACGCCGATCACCTCGCCGCCCGCGGCCAGCGCCGCGTCGGCGACCACGCCCATGGTGCCGACGCTCGCGCCGCCGTAGACCAGCCCGATGCCGCGCTGGGCGAGCAGCTTGCCGAGCTCGGCCGCCTGCTCGGCGTACCGCGGCGAGAAGCCCATCGACGAGCCGCAGAAGACACAGATCCGGCGCATCAGTGCGTGTCCTCCCAGGCCTGGTAGGAGTCCTGCACCACGCGGACGGCGTCGTCGATGTCGTCGGTGACGTGCAGCAGATCGAGGTCGTGCGGGCTGACCTTGCCCTCGGCCTGCACCGTCTTGGCGATCCAGTCGTAGAGCCCGCCCCAGTACTCGCTGCCGAACAGCACCACCGGGAACTTCGTGACCTTCTTGGTCTGCACCAGCGTCAACGCCTCGAACAGCTCGTCGAGCGTGCCGAAGCCGCCGGGCAGGCAGATGAAGGCCTGGGAATACTTGATGAACATCGTCTTGCGGGCGAAGAAGTAGCGGAAGTTGACGCCGAGGTCGACCCACGGGTTCAGGCCCTGCTCGAACGGCAGCTCGATGCCGAGCCCGACGGAGAAGCCGCCGGCCTCGGCCGCACCCCGGTTGACCGCCTCCATCGCGCCCGGGCCGCCGCCGGTCATCACGGCGAACCCGGCGTTGGCCAGGGCGGCGCCGATCTTGCGGCCGAGCTCGTACTCCGGGTGGTCGCGCTTGGTGCGTGCCGAACCGAACACCGTGACCGCGCGCGGGACCTCGGCGAGCGCGCCGAACCCCTCGACGAACTCGGCCTGGATCCGCAGCACCCGCCACGGGTCGGTGTGCACCCAGTCGCTGGGCCCGCGCGAGTCGAGCAGCCGCTGGTCGGTCGTGCTGCCCTGGTCACGGCGGTCGCCACGCAGGACCACGGGGCCCTTCTGGCGCTCGACCGGGCGCTCGGGGTACTGGCCGTCGGGGAATTCAGACTGTTCGCTCACTCAGCCATGCTACGACCTGCCCGCCAGTCAAAATGCGGGCAGCGCCGTGGAGGTGCAGTCGATGGCCGGCTCGTTACTGGGCCGTGAACTCAGGTCGTTGGCGTAACGGATCCCTGTCCGTCCAAGGATTCATCCGGACGGGTGCATGCGTTCCGCACCCGCGGAGAACGGCGGATCCGCGCCATCGGGTCCATTCACGACCGCGCACTTTCGAAGGTCCGGAGCGGGTCGCGGCCCGGCGGTGCGGGCCGTGCCGCCGACGCCCGTCCGGCCAGGTGCTCCACAATGGACAGTTGTGGCCGGACGCGCCGGCGTCGGCACCGACCTGCGCCCGGCCGGTCCGACGAGATGTCCGTTTCCGCGCTGTCCGCGGCGATGACCTACCGTGGGACGATGACCAGCGCCCCCGCCGAACCGCTCGGCACGCGGATCCGGCGGCTGCGCGCCGATCGCGGCTGGACGCAGCGCGAGCTGGCCGAGCCCGGGTACGACCGGGGGTTCCTGGCGAAGGTCGAGACCGGCAGCCGGCCGCCGTCGGAGGAGATGCTGGCCTACCTGGCCGAGCGGCTCGGCCTGACCGTCGACGAACTGCGGTTCGGCCGTCCCCCGGGCGTCGCCGCGCAGCTGCGGGACGCGCTGGACGAGGGCTACCGCGACCTGGAGCAGGGCCGCGCCGCGGTCGCGGAGGCGCGGTTCACGTCGGTCGGCCGGCAGGCCGCGGACTACCACCTCGACGACGTCGAGTGCTACGCGCGGTTCTGCCAGGCCGAGGTGAAGTGGCAGCTCCTCGACGTCGAAGGCGCCCAGACGGCGCTGGAGCACGCGGAGGAGCTGGCGGACGCGGCGGCGCCGTGGCTGCGGGCGATGATCGTGCACCGGTGGTCGGGCTGCCGGTACCTGAAGGGGGACGCCGGCGCGGCGATCGCCCGTGTCGAAGAGGCTCTCCGTGTTCTGGAGGGCGACCCGGACGCCGAATTGTGCCTGCTCAGCGCGTTGATCCACCCGTTGATGGAGATGGGCGGGCTGCACCGGGCCCAGCGGGCGGCGCTCGCCGGGCGGCGGCTGATCCGGTCGGCCACGCGGCCGGACTTCGTGGCGCGGTTCCACCGGCAGGCGTCCCAGGTGTGGCAGGCGATCGGCGAGAGCGAGCGGGCGGAGCAGGACCTGATCGAGGCGTCGCGCCTGTTCGCGTCGGTCGGTTTCGACCGCGACGCGGCCCGCTGCCGCTGGGCTCGCGGCTACCTGCTGCGCCGCCTCGGACGGCTGCCGGAGGCGCGCACGGAGCTGACGGAGGCACGCGACCAGCTCGCGGCGATCGGCTCGGAGGAGGGCGTCGCGGGCGCGACGATCGAGCTGGCCGAGGTCCGCCTGCGCCAAGGCGCCCTCGCCGACGCTTCTTCGCTGGTCAACTCGGTGCTGCCGCTGCTCACCCAGGACGTCGAAACCCTCGGCGAGGCAACGGGCCTGCTGGGCCAGATCGCCCAGGCCCAAAACGACCTGCCTTCGGCAACCCGCCTGCTCCGCGAGGCACTGGAAATCCAGACCCGCGCGTCGCTGCACGGCGCGGCCGTCTCGACGTCCCTCCGGCTCGGAGACGTCCTACGACAACGTGGTCATCTCGACGAAGCCGTCACGGCCTACCGCCGGGGTCTCTACTCCGCCGAGGTCACCGACCGCTGAACCCGCACCGGACTGGACGACACGCGCACCCGGCCGGACGACACGCGTACTCGTGTGGACGACACGCGGGAACGTCGGCCGAGCCATCGTGTCGTCCGTCTGAGTACGCGTGTCGTCCACCTGAGTACGCGTGTCGTCCGTCCAGGTACGCCGATTGGTGTGGACCAGTGGGGGTGGCGGTCCGGGATTCGGGGCCGGGAGCCGAAGTTCCTACGAAAGTTAGTGAATTGGTTCAGACCAGTTGGCAAGGTGGCCGTTTCCTGGGGTTTGCGCGGAACCGCGTGATCTTCGACGCGGGGCGCTGGGCCGTTCGGCCCATTGACCCGCTGGCCGCCGGAACCTTTACTCGGATGCGTCCGGCGCTATAACACCAGTTATTCCGGCGGACACATCGCGACCCGGCCGGGCGCACGGTCTCCCCGAGTCCCACCGGAAAGGTTCCCCATGAGATCCCCACGAGGGCTGGCGGCGATCGCCGGCCTGACCCTGACCTTCGCGCTGCCGGCGATCCCGGCCGCCGCGTCGCCCGCACCGGCTCAAGCCCCGAACCCCGAGGCGCTCGCCGCCGTCGCCGCCGACCAGGCCGCGCTCAACGGCGTCGACCAGCTCGCCAAGGGCCCCGCCGAAGCGTTCGTCCGCACCGGCGTCACCCCCGGCGGTGCCGGGCTCTTCTACGCCTCCTACCAGCGCACCTACCACGGCCTGCCGGTCGTCGGGGGTGACGCGGTCGTCGTCGCCGACGGGGCCGGGCGCGTCCGCGGCACCAACGCCGCCAGGACCGCGCCGCTCACCGTGCCCACAAAAGCCACGCTGGGCAGCGACAAGGCCGCCGGCATCGCCAGGACCAAGGTGTCCACGGTGGACAAGACGACCGCCCCGAAGCTGGTCGTCCTCGCCGGAGACGCGCCGAAGCTGGCGTACGAAGTCGTCGTCAGCGGCCACAACAACGCCACCCCAAGCAACCTGCACGTCTTCGTCGACGCCGCCACCGGCGCCGTCCTCGACACCCGCGACGACGTCCTCACCCTCGCCGCGCCCGCCAAGACCAAGGCAGCATCCCAAGCGGCCGTCGCGGGCACCGGCAACTCCTACTACGCCGGCCAGGTCTCCATCGACACCAGCGGCTCCGGCAGCTCCTACTCGATGACCGACCCGGGCCGCCGCGGCATCGCCTGCGGCCGTGAGGGCGGCGCCATCTTCACGAAGAGCACCAACACCTGGGGCAACGGCTCCGGCACCGACCTCGAAACCGGCTGCGTCGACACGCTCTACAGCGTCCAGTCCGAGTGGAAGATGCTGGGCGACTGGCTCGGCCGCAGCGGCATCGACGGCGCCGGCGGCGGCTTCCGCGCGAGCGTCGGCCTCAACGACGTCAACGCCTACTGGGACGGCTCTTCGACGCACTTCGGCCACTCCCAGGACAACCAGCGCCAGGCCACCCCGATGGACGTCGTGGGCCACGAGTTCGGCCACGCGATCTTCCAGACCACGCCGGGCGGCGCGGGCTCGGGCAACGAGAACGGCGGCATGAACGAGTCCACCGGTGACATCTTCGGCGCGCTCACCGAGGCCTACGCCAACAACCCGAAGGACACGCCGGACTTCACCGTTGGCGAGGGCGTCAACCTCGTCGGTCAGGGCCCGATCCGCTACATGTACAACCCCTCGCTGGTCGGCGACCCGAACTGCTACTCGTCGTCGATCCCCAGCACCGAGGTGCACGCCGCCGCGGGCCCGCAGAACCACTGGTTCTACCTGCTCTCCCAGGGCAGCAACGCCGCCCCGGCCAGCCCGACCTGCAACGGGAGCACCGTCACCGGCATCGGCATCCAGAAGGCCGGCAAGATCTTCTACAACGCGCTCCTGAAGAAGACGTCCTCCTGGAACCACAAGGCCGCCCGCAAGGCCACCCTCGAAGCCGCGATCGCCCTCTACCCGGGCAGCTGCACCGAGTTCAACGCCACCAAGGCCGCCTGGGACGCCGTCTCCGTCACCGCCGCCAGCGGTGAGCCGACCTGCACCGGCACCCCGCCGGCCGGCAACGACTACTCGCTGACGCTCTCCCCGACGTCCGCGTCCGTCCAACCCGGACAGTCCGCGACGACCACGGTGACCACCCGGGTCACCGCGGGCAGCGCGCAGACCGTGCAGCTGCTCGCCACCGGCCTCCCGGACGGCGCCAAGGCGACGTTCAGCCCGGCGAGCGTCCAGTCCGGCGGCACCGCGACGCTGACCATCACCACGGCGGCGACCACGCCGAACGGCACCAGCCAGGTGACGGTCACCGGTGACGGCACCGACGCCGACCACACCGCGCAGTTCTCCCTCACCGTCGGCACCGGCACCCCGCCGGCCGGCTGCGGCGGCCTCGCCGAGTGGGACTCCGCGAAGGCGTACGTGCCCAACGACGTCGTGAGCCACAACAGTCACAAGTGGACGTCCACGTGGTACTCGACCGGTGCCGAACCGGGCGCGCCCGGCTCGTGGGCGGTCTGGACCGACGCCGGCGCCTGCTGATACCCGTCGCGCGGTGGCGGGTGACTCCCCCGCCACCGCGCGGCTTCCAGTCGTACCCTGTGTCAGTGGAAAGGCAGACTGCGTGAGCGTGAGCGGCGAGACCGTCGGCGAGCGTCTGCGTGAACTGCGCACCGAGCGCAGCCTCACCCAGCGTGAACTCGCCGGACCGCAGTACTCCGCGGCGTACGTTTCGTCGGTCGAGACAGGCGCGCGGACGCCGTCGGGTGACGCGCTGCGGTTCTTCGCGCAGCAGCTCGGGATCGAGCCCGACGAGCTCCTCGGCGGCAGCTCGCCCCGCGAGCTGATCGAGCTCGACATCGAGCTGATCGAGACGGCGGAACGGTTCCTGCTCGGCGACGCCCGGCGCGCGACCCCGCGGATGCAGCGGCTGCGGCGCCGGGCCGAACGTCTCGAACGGCCCCGGCAGGCGGGCATCGCGTTGCTGTGGCTGGCCGGGTACTCGACCGGCGAGGCGCGCACGAAGTACGTCGCGGAGGCCGAAACGGCGCTGGCGGGCGAGCCGCCGCCGACGCGGGCGATGGTGGTGCCGCTGCGCGCGGCCGTGCTCAGCGGCTGGGGCGAGGCGCAGTATTCCTTGCACCTGCTGGAAACCTGCCACGCGGAACTGCTGCGCGACGGCTATCCGCAGCCGTCGATGCTGCTGACGCTGCGGGCCTGCCTGGCCGAGCGGCACCTGCGCCAAGGCGATCTGGAGCGGGCCGCCGAGTACGCCGAGGCGGCCCTGCGGCTCACCCGCGGCGGGCCGCAGGTGCTGGCCGAGCTGACCCGCAGCCACGTCGAGGTCTGCCGCAGCCACCTGGCGGCCGACCGGTTCGCCGACGCGGCGGCGTCGGTCGCCGCGGCCTACGACCTGATGCAGGAGCGGGCGCTGCACCCGGCGATGGCGCACTGCCTGCTGGCCAGGGCCCGGGTCCGCGGCCGCCGGGGTGACGTCGAGGGCGCGCTGGCCGACCTCGGCGCGGCGCGCGAAACGGCGTGGCCGGAGGACGTCCCGGCGATCACGGTCGAGCTGGCCGGGGAGTACCTGGCGGCGGGCCGGCTGGAGACGGCGAGCGCCCTGCTCGACCAGATCCGCCCGGCCGTCGTGGCCGGCACGGCGCTGGCCGCGGAGCTGCGGTTGCAGCTGGGTTCCCTGGCCCGGGCCCGCGGTGACGCGCGGCGCGCGGCCGAGGACCTGCGGGCCGCGGTCGAGCTGGCCACCGGGCTCGGCGCGCGCGGGGTGCTCGTGCGGGCGCTGCGTCCGCTCAGCGAGCTCCTCGGGGAGACCGGACGCCAGGAAGAGGCGGCGGACGTGCTGCGCAACGGCCTGATCGCGCTCGGCGCGGAAGCCGACTGACCACGATTCCTGAGCAGTACTAACGATTCTCGGTGATCGAGACCGTCCGGCGTTCGGATGGTGTCGGGGACAATCCCTACGAAAGTCGTTCCGGTGCGGAACGCCCGAAGAATCCCCAGCACGGGCGGGGTTTGTACGAATTGACCGCCAAATCCGGAACGCGCCGTTGGTCCGTTCGGCCCATTGACGCCCCGATCCGCTGATCCTTTACTCGGATGCGTCCGGACGCATACCTGCAGTTAGCACCTCGGACACGTTCCCTTTCCCCGCACCGCACCCCATCGTCCTGCCTTCGTGGAAGGAAGACCTCGATGACCCATCGTGGGTTCAGAACGGGCTTGGCGGCCGCCGCCGGGCTCGCCATGACGCTCGCCTTGCCGGTGACCCCGGCGAACGCGGCGCAGCCAGCACAACCCGCCGCTCCCGAAGCGGCCGCCGCCAGCGCCGCCGACCAGGCCGCCGCCAGCGGGCTCGACGCGCTCAAGCGCGGCCCGGCCGAGGCGTTCCGGCGGGTCGGCCTGACCGCCGGTGGCGGTGGGCTGTTCTACGGCGCCTACCAGCGGACCTACCAGGGCCTGCGGGTCGTGGGCGGGGACGCGGTGGTCGTCGCCGACGGGGCCGGCCGGGTCCGCGGCACCAGCGCCGCCGAGACCGCGCCGATCGCCGTCGGGACGCAGGCCGCGCTCGACGCCGCCAAGGCCGCCGCCACCGCGCGCGCCCAACTGCCCACTGTGGACAGTGTGAGCACGCCGGAGAAGGTCGTGCTGGCCGGGGCGACCCCGAAGCTGGCCTACGAGGTCGTCGTCGCCGGGCGCACCGCGTCCGCGCCGAGCAACCTGCACGTCTTCGTCGACGCCGCCACCGGCGCGATCCTCGACAAGCGGGACGACGTCAAGACGTTCGCCTCCGGCGCGCGCACCCAGGCTCAGCCGGGCACGGTGAACGTCGCCGGCACCGGCAACAGCTACTACGTCGGCAACGTCTCGATCGACACCACGCAGTCCGGCAGCACCTACACGATGCGCGACCCGGGCCGCACCGGCATCAGCTGCGGCCGCGAGGGCGGCGCCGTCTACAGCGGCCCCGACAACGCGTGGGGCAACGGCACCGGCACGGACCTCGAAACCGGCTGCGTCGACGTGCTCTACAGCGTCCAGACCGAGTGGAAGATGCTGTCGGAGTGGCTGGGCCGCAACGGCATCAACGGCAGCGGCACCGGCTACCCGGCGTCCGTCGGCCTCGCCGACGTCAACGCCTACTGGAACGGATCCTCGACGCACTTCGGGCACTCGCAGGACAACCAGCGCCAGGCCACCTCGATGGACGTCGTGGGCCACGAGTTCGGCCACGGCGTCTTCCAGTTCACCCCGGGCGGTGCCGGTTCCGGCAACGAGAACGGCGGGATGAACGAGTCGACCGGTGACATCTTCGGCGCGCTGACCGAGGCGTACGCCAACAACCCGAAGGACGTCCCGGACTACCAGGTCGGCGAGGGCGTGAACCTCGTCGGCCAGGGCCCGATCCGCTACATGTACCAGCCGTCGCTGGTCGGCGACCCGAACTGCTACTCGTCGTCCATCCCGAGCACCGAGGTGCACGCGGCGGCCGGCCCGCAGAACCACTGGTTCTACCTGCTCGCCGAGGGTTCCGCGCCCGGTGGTGGCAAGCCGAACAGCCCGACCTGCAACAGCTCGTCGGTCACCGGCATCGGCATCCAGAAGGCCGGCAAGATCTTCTACAACGGCCTGCTGAAGAAGACCTCGTCGTGGAACCACAAGGCCGCCCGCAAGGCGACCCTCGAAGCCGCGATCGCGCTGTACCCGGGCAGCTGCACCGAGTTCAACGCCACCAAGGCCGCCTGGGACGCCGTCTCCGTCACCGCCGCGACCGGTGAGCCGGCCTCGTGCACCGGCGGCGGGCCGGACTTCTCCGTCGCGCTGAACCCGGCTTCGGGTTCCGTGCAGCCGGGCGGCTCGGCCACCACGACCGTCAGCACCGCGCTCACCTCCGGCTCGGCGCAGTCGATCACGCTGTCCGCCTCGGGCCTGCCCGCCGGCGCGACCGCGACGTTCAGCCCGGCCACCGTCTCCTCCGGCGGCTCGTCGACGCTGACCATCACCACGTCGTCGTCGACCCCGACCGGCAGCTTCCCGATCACCATCACCGCGGACGGGGCCAGCACCGACCACACGGCTTCGTTCTCGCTCACCGTCGGTACCACCTCCTCGTGCGCGCCGGTGACCAACGGGACCCAGCTGAACATCCCGGACTACCCGGGTGCCGCGGTCAGCAGCACGAACACCGTGGCCGGCTGCGCGCGCAACGCGTCGTCGACCACCAAGGTCGAGGTGCACATCACCCACACCTACAGCGGTGACCTGGTCCTCGACCTGGTCGCACCGGACGGCTCGTCGTACCGGCTGAAGAACTCCAGCAGCAGCTCGACACCGAACATCAACACGACCTACACCGTCAACGCCTCTTCGGAGGTCGCGAACGGTGCGTGGAAGCTCCAGATCCGCGACGTCGGCCCGGCCGACACCGGTTACCTGTCCTCCTGGACGTTGACCGTCTAGTCCCCAGTCCGTGAATGTCGCATTGAGGGACTCTGAGTCCCTCAATGCGACATTCACGGCTTTCCCCTCCCCCAGTAGAAGGAATTCATCGTGATGAAGTGGAAGACGAAGCTCGGCGCCGGGGTCACCGCCCTGGCCGCCGTGTTAGGGGTCGTGACAGCGCCTGCGGCTACAGCTGCGCCGGTCACGACGCTCGCCGCGCCGGACATCTCCCTGGCCAACATCAAGACCCACCTCAACCAGCTGCAGACCATCGCCAGCAACAACGGCGGCACGCGCTCGGCGCGCGGCGGCGGTTACGCGGCGTCGGTGTCCTATGTGGAAAACCTGCTGAAGAACGCGGGTTTCACCACCACGCGCCAGACGTGCACCAGCTGCCTCGGGCAGTCGCAGAACCTGATCGCGGAGTGGCCGCAGGGTGACGCGAGCCAGGTCATCATGCTCGGCGCGCACCTCGACAGCGTCAGCGCCGGGCCCGGCATCAACGACAACGGCTCCGGCAGCGCGTCGATCCTCGAGACGGCCCTGACGCTGGCCCGGACCAACCCGGCGATGGCCAAGCGCGTCCGCTTCGCCTGGTGGGCCGACGAAGAGTCCGGCCTGGTCGGCTCCAAGTACTACGTCAACAACCTGCCGAGCAGCGAGCGCACGAAGATCAAGACCTACCTCAACTTCGACATGATCGGCTCCAAGAACTGGGGCTACTTCGTCTACGACGACGTCGCTTCGGTCAAGGCGATCTTCGACGAGTACTTCTCGTCCATCGGCATCCAGACCGAGGGCGACAGCGAGGGTGACGGCCGGTCCGACCACGCGTCGTTCAAGAGCGCGGGCATCCCGGTCGGCGGCCTGGCCACCGGCGCCGGCGACATCAAGAGCTCGGCGCAGGCCCAGAAGTGGGGCGGCACCGCGGGGGCGGCGTTCGACAACTGCTACCACCGCGCGTGCGACACGACGTCGAACATCCCGGACACCCCGCTGGAGAAGAACTCCGACGCCATCGGGTACGCGCTGTGGAAGCTGGCCGTCGCCACCACGCAGGGCAACGACTTCTCGGTGAGCCTGAACCCGACGGCCGGGACCGTCCAACCCGGACAGTCGCTGCAGGTCGCGGTGAGCACCGCGACGACGTCCGGCTCGGCCCAGTCGATCATGCTGTCGGCGTCAGGCCTGCCCGCGGGCGCGACGGCGTCGTTCAGCCCGGCCACCGTGCAGTCGGGCGGCTCCTCGACGCTGACCATCACGACGTCGTCCAGCACCCCGACCGGCACGTTCCCGGTCACCGTGACCGCGGACGGCGCCAGCGCCGACCACACGGCGGCGTTCTCGCTGGGGGTCGGCAGCACGTCGTCGTGCGCGCCGGTGACCAACGGGACCCGGCTGGACATCCCGGACTACCCGGGTGCCGCGGTGAGCAGCACCGCGACCGTCGGCGGTTGCGCGCGCAACGCGTCCGGCACCACCAAGGTCGAGGTGCACATCACCCACACCTACCGCGGCGACCTGGTCCTCGACCTCATCGCCCCGGACGGGTCGTCCTACCGCCTGAAGAGCTCCAGCAGCGACTCGACGGCGAACCTCGACACCACCTACACCGTCAACGCCTCGTCCGAGGCCGCGAACGGCGCGTGGAAGCTGCAGCTGCGTGACGTCGGCCCGGCCGACACCGGTTACCTGTCCTCCTGGACGCTGACCGTCTGAGCCGCGACCGGGGCGCTCCTCGCCGGAGCGCCCCGGTTGTCTAGACCACCCGTTCGTAGGTAGTCAGCCCTTTCCCGCGTTCCCTATCGTGGACGGACACGCCGCGTTCGCTTCACCGAAGATGGGAGCCGGTATGTCCGGTCGGAGAGCCCGCTTTTTCGGAACCCTTCTGGCGGCGGCGCTGGCTGTCCCGCTGCTCGTGCCGGCCCCCGCGCAGGGGGCGGTGCAGGCCGACACGTGCGCGGTGAAGTCCCGGCCCGCCGGCAAGGTCCTGCAGGGCTATTGGGAGAACTGGGACGGCGCCGCGAACGGCGTCCACCCCGGACTGGGCTGGGTGCCCATCACCGACAGCCGCATCGCGCAGCACGGGTACAACGTCGTCAACGCCGCGTTCCCGGTGATCCGCTCCGACGGCACGGTGCTGTGGGAGAACGGGATGGACGCCGGGGTCAAGGTGTCCACGCCCGCCGAGATGTGCGCGGCGAAGGCCGCCGGCTCGACGCTCCTGATGTCCATCGGCGGTGCGGCCGCCGGGATCGACCTCTCGTCGTCCGCCGTGGCCGACAAGTTCGTCGCGACGATCGTGCCTCTGTTGAAGCAGTACAACTTCGACGGCATCGACATCGACATCGAGACCGGCCTCACCGGCAGCGGGAACATCAAGACGCTCTCGGCGTCGCAGTCGAACCTGATCCGCATCATCGACGGCGTGCTCGCGCAGATGCCGTCGAACTTCGGGCTGACGATGGCGCCGGAAACCGCTTACGTGACCGGCGGCAGCATCACGTACGGCTCGATCTGGGGCGCGTACCTGCCGATCGTCAAGAAGTACGCGGACAACGGCCGCCTGTGGTGGCTGAACATGCAGTACTACAACGGTTCGATGTACGGCTGCGCCGGCGACTCGTACGAAGCCGGGACGGTGCAGGGCTTCACGGTCCAGACGCAGTGCCTGAACCAGGGCCTGGTCGTCCAGGGCACGACGATCCGCGTTCCGTACGACAAGCAGGTCCCGGGCCTGCCCGCTCAGCCGGGCGCGGGCGGCGGGTACCTGTCGACGAGCCTGGTTTCCCAGGCGTGGCGCGCGATCCCGGGCTTGAAGGGCCTGATGACCTGGTCGCTGAACTGGGACGGCTCGAAGGCCTGGACGTTCGGCAACAACGTCAAGTCCCTGCAGGGCCGGTAGGTCCGTGAATGTCGCATCGAGGGACTCTGAGTCCCTCAATGCGACATTCACGGCTTTACGAGTCGCCCGCCGGGATCGGGTCGTTGTACTCGCCCGAGGGGCCGGCGTAGGAGCGGCCGTCCGGGAAGGGCCACGGGTTCGGGACGCAGCCGTGCAGGCCGAGCGTCTGCTGCTCCATCACCGGCGCCGGCTTTCCCGCGCCGGGGCACAGCTCGTGGCCCTGGCCCAGCCGGTGCCCGGTCTCGTGCGTGACCATGTACTGGCGGTACAACGCGAGCGGCGCGCCGTAGTTCGGGACGGCGTTGGCCCAGCGGGCGACGTTGAGCACGACGTTGCTGCCGTTGCGGCACGACGTGTAACCGTCCGGGGTGCCGCCGCAGAGCCTGTCGCGGCTGGCCGGGGTGGCCAGGTAGATCGTGAAGTCGGCGCTCTCGTCCGGGCCGACCTGCTGCAGCCGCCACTCGCCGCCGCCGGTCCAGCCGCGCGGGTCGCCGAGGATGGTCCGGATGTCCTTGGCGAACTCGGCGGGCCCGACGCCGTCGATGTCGGTCTCCAGCGCGATCCGGTACCGCATGAGCCGGCCCTGGGTCCCGGCCACCTGGTCGCTGCCCGGGGTGAACATCCACTGCCCCGACCCGGTCTGGGGGAAGGTGATCAGGACGGTCTGCGCCGGGGTCGGCGGCTGCTGCGCCTGGACCGGCTGTTCGGCGGGCGGCGGCGGCAGGGACGTAGCGTCCCCGATGGCCAGCACCACGGGCCCGGCCGCGGGCGCGGCGACGGGCTGCCCCTCACAGGCGGTCACGGCACCGACGACCGCCAAGGCGAGCACGGCGACGGCCGCGGCCCGTCTCGCGGCGGTTTTCGGCATGGGTCCTCCCCGGCATGCGGCTTCACCAGTGGATACGGCTCGCAGCGGGGAATGGTTGCGAGCTCGCGCGACTCTAGAGCTTCACCGCAGTTCAGGGCCTTCGGGTGTGACGCCCGACACTCAGCCCAGGAACTTGCGGAGCACGTCCGCCACCTGGCGGATCTCCGCCGTGCGGACGTTCTCCTGCTGCGTGTGCGCCAGCGTCGGGTCGCCGGGGCCGAAGTTCACCGCCGGCATGCCCAGGGCCGCGAAGCGCGCCACGTCCGTCCAGCCCAGCTTCGCCGCCGCCCGGCCGCCCGCCGCGGCCACCAGTTCCGCCGCTGCCGGAGCCGAGAGGCCCGGCAGGGCGCCCGGCGAAAGGTCCACAACGGACAGTTCGTAGCCGTCGAAGACCTCGCGCAGGTGCTGCTCCGCCGCCGCCGGGTCGCGGTCCGGGGCGAAGCGGTGGTTGACCGTCAGGACCGCCGCGTCCGGGACGACGTTGCCGGCCACCCCACCGCTGACCGACGTCGCCTGCAGGCCCTCCCGGTAGGTCAAGCCGTCGATGTCGACGACCCGCGGCTCGTACTCCGCCAGCCGCCGCAGCGGGCCGGCCAGTGCGTGGATCGCGTTCTCGCCCATCCAGGCCCGCGCGGTGTGCGCGCGCGTGCCGGCAAACCGGAGCTCGACGCGCATGGTGCCCTGGCAGCCGGCCTCGATGACGCCGTTCGACGGCTCGCCGACGATCGCCAGCTCGCCGGCCAGCCACTCCGGCAGCTCGCGCTCGATCCGGCCGAGGCCGTTCTTGACCGCTTCGATCTCTTCGTTGTCGTAGAAGACGAACGTGATATCGTGCTTCGGCTCCGGCAGGGTCGCGGCGAGGTGCAGGAACACCGCGTCGCCGCTCTTCATGTCGACCGTGCCGAGGCCGTGCAGGGTCTCGTCGTCGCCGGTGCCTTCACGCCGCGACGGCCGGTTGCCGTTCTCCGGCACGGTGTCGAGGTGCCCGGCGAGCACGACCCGCGATCCGCGGCCGAGGTTGGTCCGCGCAAGGACGGCGTCACCGTTGCGGACGACCTCGAGGTGCGGCGCCTGCTTCAGCAACGCCTCCTGGACCAGCGTCGCGAGCTCGGCTTCGCTGCCCGAGACGCTGAAGACATCCACCAGGGCGGCCGTGAGGTCGACAGGGTCGGCGTGCAGGTCGAGGCTCATGACCGGCACGCTACCGGCAGGGCTACCGTGGGTGCGTGGTTAGGTTCCCGGTCGCCGTGGGCGGCGCGTTGCTGGTCCTGCTCCTGTCCGGCTGCGGTACCGAGGCCGGACCGACGCCCAAGCAGGGTGGCGAACCCGGGCCGGACGCGCTCCCGACGAAGCTGGACGCGCTGACCGCCGACCAGTGCTTCGCGAGCCCGCAGCGGCAGCTGCCGAAGGGCTGCGAGAAGTACGTCACCGAACTCGGCAGTGTCCCCGGTTCGGCCCGCAAGCGCGCGGGCGACAAGGACCCGCAGCTGGTCACCGAGGCGGCCGGGCTCGAGCGGGCCATCGGGGCGTTCCGCGGCGCGGGCTGCACCACGGTCGCGAACCCGGGCGGGGCCTGCACGCAGGCGCTCGTCGACATCGCCGCGGCCCTCGGCGGGCTGAAGAAGCAGGTCGACGCCCGGCCCACGGCGGGTTGACCCAGGTCACTCCACTACGGTTGGGGCCGTGAGCGAGCAGACCCCGAACCCCGAAACGACCGGCGCCACCGGCGTCGGGCTGGCCACCGTCGCTACCGACGGGACGGTCCTCGACACCTGGTTCCCGCAGCCCAAGCTGACCGGAGGCGGCACCGCCGGCACCGAGCGGCTCAGCGCGGAAGAGGCCACCGAGCTGCTCGGCGAGGCCGCCGCGGGCCTGCTGGGCCCGGACACCGACCGCGGGGTCGAGGTCGTCGCCGTCCGCACGACGATCGGCAAGCTGGCCGACGCGCCGGCCGACACGCACGACATGTACCTGCGGCTGCACCTGCTCTCCCACCGGCTGGTCCGCCCGCACGGCCAGAACCTCGACGGCATGTTCGGCCTGCTGGCCAACGTCGTGTGGACCAACCACGGCCCGTGCCCGGTCGAGGGCTTCGAGACGACCCGGCTGCGGCTGCGGGCGCGCGGTCCGGTGACCGTCTACAGCGTCGACAAGTTCCCGCGGATGGTCGACTACGTCATGCCGGCCGGCGTCCGGATCGGTGACGCCGACCGCGTCCGCCTCGGCGCCCACCTGGCGAGCGGCACGACCGTGATGCACGAGGGCTTCGTCAACTTCAACGCCGGCACGCTCGGCGCGTCCATGGTCGAGGGCCGGATCTCGGCCGGCGTGGTGGTCGGCGACGGCTCCGACGTCGGCGGCGGCGCGTCGATCATGGGGACGCTCTCCGGCGGCGGCAAGGAGACGATCTCGCTGGGCGAGCGCTGCCTGATCGGCGCGAACGGCGGCGTCGGCATCTCGCTGGGTGACGACACCGTCGTCGAGGCCGGGCTGTACGTCACGGCGGGCACGAAGGTCCTCGTGGACGGCAAGGTCGTCAAGGCCCGCGAGCTCAACGGCGTCTCGAACGCGGTCTTCCGGCGCAACTCCGGCACCGGCGCGGTCGAGGTCGTCGCGCGCGCGGGCTCCGGCGTCGAGCTGAACGCGATGCTGCACGCCAACTGAGACCGTCGCAGCTCGGTTTGTTCACCTACCATTCATGTGGTGACCACCGAATCGTTGCCCCACACCCCGGCCGAGCTGGGGCTGCCGGACGCGCCGATCGAAGCCGGACCGGCCGATCCGGCGGGCCACCACGTGCGCGCCAAGCTCGACCGGGAGATCCGCGCGCTGCTCGCCCACGAGCCCGGGACGCGCTCCGGCGCCGACCCCGAGGACCTGCACCAGATGCGCGTCGCCCTGCGGCGGATGCGCAGCGTGCTCAAGCTCTCGGGTGAGCTGGTCGGCGACGGCGCCGAACCGGTGCGGGCCGAGCTGGGCTGGCTCGGCCAGTCACTCGGCGAGGTGCGCGACCACGACGTCCTGATCGAGCACCTGCGCGAGGTCATCGCGGACTTCGAGGTCCGTGACCAGCCCGCCGGCCGTCAGCTGGTGTCCCGGTTCGTCTCCGAGCGCGCCACGGCGAAGCGGCGGCTGACCCGGGCGCTGTCCAGCGCCCGGTACTCGACGCTGCTGCGCGAGGTCAGCCTGCTCACGCGGGTGCCGCCGTCCCTTGTGGACGTTCCGCGGCGTGACCTGATCGCCGCGCTGGCCAAGCCGCACCGCAAGCTCGCCAAGGCCGTGCGCGCGCTGCCCGCCGACCCGCCGGACGACGACTTGCACGCCCTGCGCATCCACGGCAAGAAGCTGCGCTACGCCGCCGAGCTGGCCCAGACGTCGGCGAAGAAGAAGCAGGCCGCGCGGATCACGCAGCTGCTGAAGGCCACGAAGGACTTCCAGACGGTACTGGGCGACCACCAGGACGCGGTGCTCGCGGCCGAGCGGATGCGCACGGTCCTGGACACCGGCGACAGCGCGATCGGCTTCGTCGCGGGCCGCATCGCCGAGCGCGAACTGGCCCGCCGGGCCGAAGCCCGCGCGACGTGGCGAGCCTCCTGGGAAGCCGTCGACGCCGCCGCCAAGGCCCTGCACGCCTGACCCCGTCACGCCTCGCCGAAGAGCGACCAAGCGCGACTCGCGACCGAGCAGCGTGACCGCCGCCCGCCCCCTCGCGATCTGCCCACGAACGGACTTCCCCCACCAGCCCGGCACGAGACCGGTCGCATCGCCGAGCGCGAACTGGCCCGCCGGGCCGAGGCCCGCGCGACGTGGCGGGCCTCCTGGGAAGCCGTCCACGCCGCCGCCAAGGCCCTGCACGCCTGACCCCGTCACTTTCCCCAGGAAAGCTGCGGCTTCGGGCCCCCGAGACGCATCTTTCCCCAGGAAAGTGACGTCTTCGGGCCGGGCGAGCGGTCGAAAAGGGGGCGGTTTCGTCAGGAGATCGACCACACGTAACCGTCCGGGCGGATCAGGACCTTGCGGCCGCCTTCGGCCTCGTATGCCGCGTACGCGTGGCCGCCGTCGTCGACCAGGTCCGTGCCCGTCGCGACGCTCCCCTGCGGGAGGATGCGCTGGCCGGACCCGGGGCCGTCGCCGAAGACCAGCTCCGTCGCGTGCGGGCCGCGGAACAGCTCGAACAGCCGGACGCGCTTGCCGTTGGCGTCGGTCAGCGGGGCGTCCGGCGCGCGGTCGCCCGGTTGCAGCGCGCCCGTGCCGGCCGGTGAGAGCGGGCCGCCGCGATAGGTGATGTCCAGCTGCTGGGTGTCCTCACCACGCCTGTGGGCGTCCTCGTCGCCGTCCTGGTACTTCCGCAGCAGCCCCGTCGAGACGCCCAGGACCCGGGCCGCGACGGTCCGGCGCTCCTCCTCGTAGCTGTCGAGCAGCTCGGGCGAGCCGTCCGCGAGCTTCCAGCCCAGGTTGTAGCCGTCCTGGACGCCGGTGTTGAGGCCCTGCCCACCGGTCGGCGGGTGGACGTGCGCCGCGTCGCCGGCCAGGAACACCCGGCCCTCGCGGAACCGGGCCGCCAAGCGGACGTTCGGCCGCCAGACCGTCGACCACGCCAGGTCGGACAGCACGACGCCGCCACCGCTCAGCGCGTCGAGCCGGGCCTGGACCGCCGGCAGCGCCGTCTCGACGTCCACGTCGCCGTCACCCAGCGGTGAGCCGAACTGAAAGTGCGGGGTGCCCGGCAGCGGGCTGAACATCATGCCGCTCATCGGGTTCTCCGGCGCCGCGAACCAGTGGCCGTAGTCGCGGTCGAGGCCCTCGGCCCGGACGTCGCCGAGCAGCATCCGGATCGACTCGTCCGTGGTGCCCTCGAACGCGATCCCGAGCGCTTTCCGCACGAAGCTCTTGCCGCCGTCGGCGCCGACCAGGTACGCCGCGCGGACGGTCTCCCCCGTGCTCAGCGTGGCCGTGACGCCCTCGCCGTCCTGCTCGAAGCCGGTCAGCGCGGTCGCCAGTTCGACGCGCACGCCGAACTCGGCCAGCCGGTCGCGCAGGATGCCCTCGGTCTGCGACTGGCCGAGGAACCAGCCGGTCGGGTACGGCTTCGACGGTGTCGGCTCGACCGGGTCGAAGATCGTCCGCTCGCCGACCACCTCACCGCCGAGGTGGATCTTCATCGGCACCGGGGCGGCTCCCGCGGCGAGCACCGCGTCGAGCACCCCGAGGTCCTCGAAGACCTCCAGCGTGCGCGGCTGCATGCCGTCGCCGCGCGAGCCCACGAAGTACGTCTCGGCCTTGTCGATGATCCGCACGGCGACGTCGCGCCGCGCCAGTTCGATGCCCAGTGTCAGCCCGGTCGGGCCCGCCCCCGCGATCAGCACCGTGGTGTCCATGTCGTCCTCCCAGTGAATTGAAATTCAGTGAATCTGGATTCAGAATGGCACTGCTAGCGTCCTGCGTCAAGGAGGTGCCGGGTGAACCGCAGGGAGAAGGCCGCCGAGACCGAGGTCGCGCTGAAGGCCGCCGCTCGGCGCGTGTTCGCGCGGAAGGGCTACCTGAACACCAAGATCACGGACATCACGGCCGAGGCCGGGCGCGCGGCGGGGTCGTTCTACAACCACTTCGCCAGCAAGGAAGAGCTGCTCGAAGCCCTTCTGGCCGACCTGGGCGCCGAAGGCGACGAGAACGCGGCCGGCGAGGACCACCTGTCGGACTTCAGCGACCCGGCGGCGGTGCGCTGGCACGTCACGCAGTACTGGGAGTTCTACAAGAAGCACGCGGCGACGATGCGCGCGCTGAACCAGGCGGCGATGGTGAACGACGACTTCGCCCGGACGCTGGCCGGCTTCGGCGCGTCCCAGGCGGCCGACCTCGCCGGGCACCTCGACCGGGTCACCGCGGCCGGGATGCGGCTGCCGGCGAGCACGGACCTGTCGATCGTGATGATGTACCAGCTCGTCGACAACTTCGCGCAGATGTGGCTGCTCGACCCGGAACCGGCGCACTGGACGCCGCCGACCGACGAAGAGGCGGTCGAGGCGCTCACCCGGTTCGTCTACCGGGGTTTCACCGGCCGGGACTACTAGGCGCTCAGGCGCTCCACGGCCGCGTCGATGCGCTCGTCCGTCGCGGTCAGCGCGATGCGGACGTGCCGGCCGCCCGTGGGGCCGTAGAACGTGCCCGGGGCGACCAGGATGCCGCGGTCGGCGAGCCACGCCACCGTCCGGTGGGCGTCTTCGTCACGGGTGGACCAGAGGTACAGGCCGGCTTCGGAGTGGTCGATGCGGAACCCGTTGTCCTGCAACGCCTTCCGCAGCGCGAGCCGGCGGCGGGCGTAACGCTCGCGCTGAGCCATCAGCGCCTCGTCGTCGGTCAGGGCGGCGACCATGGCCTCCTGGACCGGGCGCGGCACGATCATGCCCGCGTGCTTGCGGATCTCCAGCAGCTGGGCGATCAGGCGCGGGTCGCCGGTCAGGAACCCGGCGCGGTAGCTGGCCAGGTTCGCCGACTTCGACAGCGAGTGCACCGCGATCAGGCCCTCGGTGCTGCCGCCGGAAACGTCCGGGTGCAGCACCGACAGCGGATCGGTCTCCCAGCCGAGCGCCAGGTAGCACTCGTCGGAGACCACGACGACGCCACGCTCGCGCGCCCACTCGACGACCTTGCGCAGGTGCTCGACGGGCAGCACCTTGCCGGTCGGGTTGGACGGCGAGTTGATCCAGATCATCGCCGGTTTCTGCGGGCCCAAGGCCGTCAGGCCGTCGGACCGCAGGATCGACGCGCCCGCGAGCAGCGCCCCGACCTCGTAGGTCGGGTAGGCCAGCTCCGGGATGACCACGACGTCACCCTCGCCGAACCCGAGCAGCCGCGGCAGCCAGGCGACGGCCTCCTTGGACCCGATGGTCGGCAGCACGGCGTCCGGCTCGATGCCGGTGACGCCGTGCCGCCGGCCGAGCGCGGCGATGGCGGCCGCGCGCAGGGCCGGGATGCCGTGGGTCGTCGGGTACCCGGGGATCTCCGAGACCGACGCCAGCGCGTCGCGGATGCCGGCCGGGACCGGGTCGACGGGCGTGCCGATGGAGAGGTCGACCACCCCACCGGGATGCGCCTGGGCCGTGGCCTTGACCTCGGCGAGCGAATCCCAGGGGAAGTCGGGCAGCGCTACGCGGCTCATTCGCCCTGAGGGGGCAGCGCCTTGATGAAGCCCGGGTCGTGGGCCGTCTTGCCGACCTTCGACGCGCCGCCCGGCGAGCCCAGCTCGTCGAAGAAGTCGACGTTGGCCTTGGTGTAGTCCGACCAGGTGTCCGGGACGTCGTCCTCGTAATAGATCGCTTCGACCGGGCAGACCGGTTCACAGGCGCCGCAGTCGACGCACTCGTCCGGGTGGATGTACAGCATCCGCTCGCCCTCGTAGATGCAGTCCACGGGGCACTCGTCGATACACGCCTTGTCGAGCACGTCGACGCAGGGCTCGGCGATCACGTAGGTCACTGCGCACTCCTGCTTTTCTCTGCCAACAGCCAGTCGCCGCCGACATTACGCGGCACGGGCACCGGTCGGGATGGTGAGGCAACCCTTAGCCATACTCGGGGTATGGCGGGGATCAACGGTCGCGACGTCGCTTGGGCGGGACGGCGCGGGCGTCGCCGGTGATCACGAACTTGGGCTTGGCGGGCGCGCCCTCTTCGTCCGGCTTCGCCCCGACAGCACGGTTGAAGCCCTCGGAGATGTCGTCCACCAGCTCTTCCTTGTGCCGTTCGTCCTTGCGCTGGACGCCCATCGCACCGGCCTCCTTCGGAAATCGGTTCGCCGCCTCAGGGACAATCTAGCCGTGAACGCTGCCGAAATGCTCGAGATCCGCTGCAGCCGGGCTTGGCCGCCGCCGGCCGAGGAGCCACTGGGCGACTGGGTCCTGCGCTGGGCCGACGGCTTCACCGGCCGCGCGAACAGCGCGCTCGCCGTCGGCGACGCCGGGAGGCCGGTCCCCGAGGCGCTGCGGGCGGTGTGTGACTTCGCCCACGATCGGGGGATCCAGCCGATGGTGCAGGTGCTCCGCGACAGCCCGAACGAGCGCGCGATCGTCGCCGAAGGCTGGGTCCAGGCGACTCGCCACCGCCGCGGGCACGAGGTCGTCGTGCTCACCGCGCCGCTGGCCGCCGCGCCCGCCGCCGACGGCGTCACGGTGTCCGACGAGCCGTCGGACGCCTGGTGGGGGCGGACGCTCGGGCCCGGCGAGGACTCCCCCGCCGCGCGGCGGGTCCTGACCGGCGGGAAGGTCGGCTACGGCGTCGCGACGCTCGGCGGTGCCACCGCGGGGGTCGTCCGCGGCGCGCTGGTCGACGACTGGCTGCACGTCGGCCGGCTCGAGGTCGCGCCGGACTTCCGGCGCCGCGGGCTCGCGTCCGCCCTGATGGGCGCGCTGGGCACGTGGGGCGTGGAACACGGGGCCGGCCGCGCGGTGTTGCAGGTCGCGGAAGGCAACGAGGGCGCGCTCGCGCTCTACTCGGGGCTGGGGTACGCCCCGCACCACCGATACCGCTACTGGGTGCCCGCACCCGGCTCGCACAGCGCGGGAGAGGAAGATTCGACGTCGTGAAGATCGTGGTGATGGTCGGCGGAGTGGGCGGGGCCCGTTTCCTGCTGGGAGTCAAGGCAGCACTGGGCATGGCGCCGGAGGGGGCGAGCGAGTCGCCGCACGAGGTGACGGCGCTGGTCAACACCGGCGACGACGTCTGGATGCACGGGCTGCGGATCTGCCCTGACCTGGACACCTGCATGTACACCCTGGGCGGCGGGATCGACTCCGAACGCGGCTGGGGGCACTCGGGTGAGACCTGGGTGGTCAAGGAGGAGCTGGCGGCCTACGGCGCCGACCCTGACTGGTTCGGGCTCGGCGACAAGGACATCGCCACCCACCTGATCCGGTCCCGGATGCTGCGCGCGGGCTACCCGCTGTCCGCGGTGACCGAGGCCCTGTGCGACCGCTGGCAGCCCGGCGTCCGGCTGCTGCCGATGTCCGACGACCGCGTCGAGACGCACGTCGTCATCGACGACCCGGAGCAGGACGGCCAGCAGAAGGCCGTCCACTTCCAGGAGTGGTGGGTGCGCTACCGCGCCGAGCCGAAGGCGCACTCGATCGTCGCGGTCGGCAACGACGAGGCCAAGCCCGCGCCGGGCGTGCTCGACGCGATCGCCGGCGCCGACGCGGTGCTGTTCGCGCCGTCGAACCCGGTGGTGTCGGTCGGCACCACGCTGGGTGTGCCGGGGATCCGGGACGCGCTGCGCAGCGGCAAGGCCCCCGTGGTCGGCGTGTCCCCCATCATCGGCGGGAAGGCGCTGCGCGGGATGGCCGACGCGTGCCTGACCGCGATCGGCGTCGAGACGTCGGCCGAGGCGGTGGGCCGGCACTACGGCTCGCGCAAGGACGACGGTGTGCTCGACGGCTGGCTGATCGCCGAGGGCGAGACGGCCGACGTGCCGGGCGTGACCGTCCGCGACGTGCCGCTGCTGATGTCCGATGTGGACGCGACCGCGGCGATGGCCCGCGCGGCGCTCGAACTCGCTGGAGCCCCCGTTGACTGACACCGCTGACCACGCCTCCGCCAAGCTGGAGATCCTGCCCGTCACCGGGCTGCCGGAGTTCCGCCCCGGCGACGACCTGACCGGCGCGATCGTCACCGCCGCGCCGTGGCTGCGCTCGGGTGACGTCGTGGTCGTGACCAGCAAGATCGTCTCGAAGGCCGAGGGCAGGCTCGTCCGCGTGCCCACCGACCCGGAGGCCCGGGACGCCGCGCGCCGCAAGCTCGTCGAGCAGGAGGCCGTGCGGATCGTCGCGCGGATCGCGCGCACGGTGATCACCGAGAACCCGCTGGGCATCGTCCAGGCGGCGTCCGGCATCGACGCGTCCAATGTGGCCGGTGACGAGGTCGCGCTGCTGCCGGCCGACCCGGACGCCTCGGCGCTGGCCCTGCGCAACGGCCTGCGGGAACGGCTCGGCGTGGAGGTCGCCGTGGTCGTCACCGACACCATGGGCCGCGCCTGGCGGGTCGGGCAGACCGACAACGCGATCGGCGCGTCCGGGCTGCGCGTGCTGCACGCCTACCGCGGCACGATCGACGGCCAGGGCAACGAACTGGCCGTCACCGAGGTCGCGATCGCCGACGAGCTGGCCTCGGCCGCCGACCTGGTCAAGGGCAAGCTGGGCGGGACGCCGGTCGCCGTCGTCCGCGGGCTTGCCCTGGAGGACGACGGTTCGAACGCACGCTCGCTGATCCGGCCGCTCGAAGAGGACCTCTTCCGGCTGGGCACCAACGAAGCGATCGCGCAGGGCCGCCGGGAGGCCGTGCCGGTGCGGCGGTCGGTGCGGCAGTTCAGCGACGTCCCGGTCTCGCCCGTCTCGATGCGGCGGGCCGTCGGCTCGGCGCTCACCGCGCCCGCGCCGCACCACACGCACCCGGTGCGGTTCGTCTGGCTGCGCGATGGCGCGAAGCGCAAGGAACTGCTCGACGCGATGCGCGAATCGTGGCAGGCCGACCTCAACGGCGACGCATTCACCCCGGAGCAGGTCGCGAAACGGCTCAGCCGCGGCGACATCCTTTACCGGGCCCCGGAAATCGTCATCCCGTTCCTGGTGCCGGACGGCGCGCACACCTACCCCGACGCCCGCCGCAACGACTGCGAGAAGACGATGTTCACCGTCGCCGGCGGCGCCGCGGTGCAGGGCCTGCTGGTCGCGCTGGCGGCTGAAGGCCTCGGCTCGTGCTGGATCGGGTCGACGATCTTCGCCGCCGACATCGTCCGCGACGTCCTCGGCCTGGACGAGCGCTGGCAGCCGCTGGGCTCGGTCGCGATCGGCGTCCCGCTCACCGAGCCGGAGCCGCGGGTCTCGGCCGCGCCGGGTGACGGGTTGCTGGAGCTGTGAGCCTGCACGCGGACGCCGTCACGACGCTGGGTTCGTGGCGGCCCGCTCTCGCTTCCCAGGAGTCACTGCGCCAGGCGTTCCTCGGGTTCCTCGCCGCGCGGGAGGATTCCTGCCGCCGCTCGTGCGAAGCCGGGCACCTCACGGCGTCGGCGGTGCTGCTGGACCACACCGGCACGCGGGTGCTGCTCACGCTGCACCCGCGGGTCGGCCGGTGGCTGCAGCTCGGCGGCCACTGCGAGCCGTCGGACGTGTCACTGGCCGGGGCCGCGCTGCGCGAGGCCACCGAGGAGTCCGGCATGTCCGGCCTGCGGATCGGGGATGCACCGGTGCACCTGGACGTCCACCCGATCACCTGCTCGCTCGGCCTGCCGACACGGCACTTCGACGTCCGGTACGCCGTGTACGCGCCGCCGGGGGCGTCCCCGGTGCGGAGCAGCGAGTCCGACGACCTGCGGTGGTGGCCGGTGGACGCGCTCCCGGCCGGCTCCGAAGATCTCGCCGATCTGGTGAAAGCGGCCGTTCCTGTCGGTGCCGGGCACTAGCCTGGGCTCCGGAGAGGGAGGATCACATGGCTACGCAGTTCCCCGAGCGGGTGCATTTCCATTCCGGCGGCGGCAGCGGCGGCGGGGTGTTCGGCTACATCGTCGTGGGCCTGCTGATCCTCGCGGTCATCGTGTTCGTGATCGTGGTGGCGGTGCGGGTGTCGAAGATGCGCCGCGAAGAGGCGATGCGCAACGGCGGGCAGTTCCCGGGCGCGAACTTCCCGCCGCAGCAGGGTTTCCCGCCGCAGGGTGGCTTCGCTCCGCCGCCTTCACCGGGGTTCCCGCAGCAAGAGGCCTTCGCTCCCGCATCCTCGCAGGGGTTCCCGCAGCAGCAGCCCGGCTCGCAGGGGTTCCCGCAGCAAGAGGCCTTCGCTCCCGCATCCTCGCAGGGGTTCCCGCAGCAGCAGCCCGGCTCGCAGGGGTTCCCGCAGCCGGGTTTCGCGCCGGGATCGCAGTCGTCGCAAGGGTTTCCTCAGGCGGGCTCCACTCCGCAGTCGTCGCAGGGATTACCACAGGCCGGTTCCACTTCCTCGCCGTCGCAAGGTTTCCCGCAGCAGCAAGGCGGTCCCGCTTCCCCGCCGTCGCAAGGTTTCCCGCAGCAGCAAGGCGGTCCCGCTTCCCCGCCGTCGCAAGGTTTCCCGCAGCAGCAGGCCGGCTCCACACCCCCGCCGTCGCAGGGATTCCCGCAGCAGCAGCCGGGCTTCGCGCCGGTGCCGCCGCCGCAGGGCTACTACCCGCCGCAGCCGCCGCCCGGACCGGGAGCGGGGCCGCAGAGCTGGTGAAGCCGATCGTCCCCTTCGACAGCTCGTCCCCGGTGCCGCCGTTCGAGCAGGTCCGCTCCGGGCTCGCGGCGCGGATCAACGACCGCTCGCTGGCCGTCGGCACGAAGCTGCCCACGGTGCGTCAGCTGGCCGTCGACCTCGGCGTGGCGCCGAACACCGTCGCGCGGGCCTACCGCGAACTGGAAGAGGCCGGGCTGATCGAGACCCGTGGGCGCGCGGGCAGCTTCGTCGGCGCTTCCGGCGACCAGACGCGCCGCCGGGCCCAGCAGGCGGCCGCCGAGTACGCTGAACTCACCCGGAAACTGGGACTGAACGGCACCGAAGCGCTGTCGATCGTCCGCGCCGCGCTCGACGAGGGGAAGAGCTGACGTGAGCCTGATCATGTTGCTGATCGTGCTGGTGGTGCTCGGTGGCCTGGTGGCCGTCGTGGTCCTCGTGATCAAGGCGGCCAAGCCGACGCAGCCGCCTTACCCGCAGCAGTACCCGGGATACCCGCAGCAGCAGCCGGGCTACCCGCCCCAGCAGAACTACCAGGGTTACCCGCAACAGCAGCCCGGCTATCCCCCGCAACAGCCCGGCTATCCCCCGCAACAGCCCGGTTACCCGCCCCAGCAGGGCTACCCCGGCCAGCAGCAGCCCGGTTACCCACCTCAGCAAGGCGGCTATCCCCCGCAGCAGTAGCCCAAAGCAGTGAAGGCCACATCGAGGCACTCTGATGTGGCCTTCACTGCTTACGGGCCTCACATGGCGCGGTAGTCGCGCAGTTCGATGCGGGGGCCGAAGCGCGGCCGCTTGTGGCCCGCCGCCTCCAGGTAGCGGACCGCCCGCTGCCGTTGCGGCGCGTACGGCACCAGCAGCTCCGCCATTCCCTCGTCGTCGAGCTTCGTGCCCAGCAGCGCGCTGCCCACCATCGACGGGATGTTGTAGTCCCCGAAACTCACCGCGTCCGGGTCGCCCCAGGCGCGCTGGGCGATCTCCGCGGCCGTCCAGACGCCGATGCCGGGCACGTGCCGCAGCAGCATCCGGCCCTCGCGCCCGCCCAGCTCGACCGCGCGTTCCAGCTGGTGGGCGACGCGGGCGGCGTTGATCAGGGTCGTCCGGCGTTTGATGTCGACGCCCGCACCGTGCCAGTGCCAGTCCGGAAGCGACCGCAGCGCCACCGGCGTCGGCGGCACGCGCAGGCGTTCCGGCGCCGGCCCAGGCGCCCGCGCGCCGAACCGGCGGCACAGCTCGGCCCACGACCGGATCGCCTCCTTGCCGGTCACCTTCTGCTCCAGCACGGCCAGCACCAGCCAGTCCCAGACCACACCGGTCGAACCCAGCCGCAGGCCGGGGTTCTCCCGCCGCGCCCGCGCGACAACGTCGTGGTGCGCGACGAACCCGGAGTCGTCGTCGTTCGCACCGAGCAGCGCCGGAACGCCGGTGAGCAGCCGGTCCTTGCCCGCACCCCAGGCCGCGGCCTCGATCCGGCCGTCGGTGAGCTTGCGCAGGGCGAGCGTCCCGGGGCCGTCGGGTGTGTTCGACGCCAGCCAGGTGATGCCGCGCTCGTCGGTGAAGATGTTGAGCGACCCGCGCCCGCGCGTCAGCGGCCCCAGGACCCGGCCCAGGTCGACCTCGAACGCGGGACGCCAGAACACGGCTACGCGTCGCTCGAGAAGCGGACGGAACCGTCGGGCAGCACGGTGTCGGGCCAGATCCGGGCGCCGTCGAGCAGCTCGCACCCGGCGCCGACGGACGCGCCGTCACCCAGCACCACGCCGCGCAGCACCGCGCCGGCGCCGACGCGCGCGCCGTGCCCCAGCACCGAGTTCTCGACGATCGCGCCCTCGGAGACGGCCGCTCCGTCGAACAGGACCGAGCCGTCGATCTTCGCGCCCGAGCCGACGACGGCGGCGACGCCGATGGTCGAACCACCGGACAGCTCGGCGTCCTCGGCCACGGAAGCGCCGTCCAGCACGAGGAACTCGCCCGCGCGGCCCGGCAGCGCCGAGCTCGGCGCGATGCCCCGGACCAGGTCGGCCGAGCCGCGCACGAACGCCTCGGGCGTGCCGACGTCCAGCCAGTAGGAAGCGTCGACGAATCCCTGGATGTGCGCGCCTTTTTCGAGGAGTCCGGGGAACGTCTCGCGCTCCACCGAGACGCGGCGCCCGGTCGGGATCGACTCGATCACCGAGCGGCGGAAGACGTAGCACCCGGCGTTGATCTGGTCGGTCGGCGGGTTCGGCGTCTTCTCGAGAAACGCCTGCACCCGGCCGGTTTCGTCGGTGGGCACCGACCCGAACCGGCTCGGGTCCGGGACGCGCTGCAGGTGCAGCGTGACGTCGGCGCCGGAGTCGTGGTGCACCCGCAGCTGCTCGCCGAGGTCCGCGCCGGAGATGATGTCGCCGTTGAAGACGATCACGTTGTCGGCACGCAGCTTGTCGTAGACGTTCCGGATGGCGCCCGCGGTGTCCAGCGGCTCCTCCTCGACGACGTACTCGAGCTCCAGCCCGATCGCCTTGCCGTCGCCGAAGTACTCCTCGAACACCTCCGCACGGTAGCTCGTACCGAGCACGACGTGCCTGATCCCGGCCTCGCGGATGCGCGAGAAGAGGTGGCTCAGGTAGGGCGTCCCGGCTGTCGGGAGCATCGGCTTCGGCGCCGAAAGGGTGAGCGGGCGCAACCGCGTGCCCTTGCCCCCGACCAGCACGACGGCGTCGATCTCGACCTCGGACGTCACGGAAATCTCCTCTTGTATCACGCACCGCTGAGCGACAAGCCGCGGGAAACCCTGACGGAGGTCGCCCGGAGGGCCTACCCTAGACAGGAAACAGGCGGGCCTTTCCCCAGAGGGCCCCGGGTCAGTCGGGAGGCCGAGGGGATGGACCCCCGCGATCGGGCGGACGCCCTGCTCGCACGAGCCCAGGCGCGTGGTGTGTTCGTGGTGACACCGGACAGTGCCATTTCGCCGATGGACGCCTCGAACACGCAGCAGATACCGCGTGCCGCCATCGACGGCCTCGACAGAAGCCAGGACCCCGACACGACCACGCAGCTGCCGGCGTCGCTGATCGAGGAGAACGACCACCCGCTGGCCGGCAAGTCGCCGACCCGGCGGCTGGAGGTCTCCGGCGCCTCGGGCATCGCCAGCGGCTCGGGCGGGCGTCGCCAGCAGGTGACCGCACCGCTGAGCACGCCGTCGCCGACGACGCCGATGAAGACCCCGGTGACGACGCCGCTGGCCCGCCGGCCCCAGGCCGAGCCGATCACGAGCCCGCTGAAGGAGCCTGATCCGGAGGACACCGGCCTGGTGCCGACGGTGACGCAGAACAACGGCAAGTCCGACCTCTCGCGCCGGCTCGACGGGATCTAACGGGTCTCGAGCTTCAACCGGAGCTTGAGACCGAGCTTCACGGCGGCCAGGACCGGCTTCCAGACGAGGCTCCGGTGGCGGTCGGCGAGGTAGCGGTAGGCGCTGTCGTGGTGCGCCTTCAGCATTTTCTCCGACGCCTGCGACGTCGAGTGCCCGCCTTCGTGAGTCACGCTCGAAGACGGCACGTAGACGTTCTGCCAGCCCGCCTTCGCCAGCCTGTCGCCGAGGTCGACGTCCTCGAAGTACATGAAGTAGCGCGTGTCGAAGCCGCTGACGGAGTCGAACGCCTCCCGGCGGAACAGCTGGCACGAGCCGGACAGCCAGCCCGCGACGCGCTCGACCGGCGTGCCGGTCTCCTGCCGGTACTGCCTGGTCCACGGGTTGCCCGGCCAGACCTTGGCGAACGCCGCGTGCCCGATGCCGCGGCCGAAGGAGGGCAGCAGCCGCGCCGACGGGTAGACGGTGCCGCCGACGTCGTGGATCAGCGGCCCGAACGCACCCCCGCGCGGCCACCGCTGGGCGGCGTCGAGCAGCGCGTCGAGCGAGCCGGGCTCCCATTCGAGGTCGGGGTTGACGACGACGACCCAGCCGTACCGGTCGTCGAGCTCGGCGACCCCGCGGTTCGCGGCGGTCCCGTAACCGACGTTGTCCCCGATGCTGAGCAGCTGCGCGTTCGCCCGCCGCCGCGTGATCTCCTCGAGAGCACCTTCGACGGAGGCGTTGTCCGCGACGACCACCTTGACCTCGCGCTCGGTGGCCTTCTCGAGGGTGTCGAGGAACCGCTCGATGGTGTCCTCGGAGAAGTAGGTCACGGTCACGACGCCGACGTCATCGCCATAGCGGGAGTCCTCAGTCACCCGGCCATTGTCCACGCGTCACCGAGCGTGAAGCGGGTGCCCCGGGCCAGGAGCACGGTGGAAGAAGTCAGCGGGTGCGGAGGTGGCGGGACCAGGCCTTGGCGTACGCCTCCCGGTGCCGCTCCGCGGTCGTCGCCCACGAGAACTCCTTGGCCCGCTGCTGCGCCGCCGTGGCCAGCTCGAACCGGCGGCCCGGGTCGGCCAGCAGCTCCGCGATCGCCGCCGCGACGTCGCCCGCTCCCACTCCGCAGTACGCCACCGCGTCGCCGCCCACCTCCGGCAACGACAGCCTGCGCGTGGTCAGCACACACGCGCCGCACGCCATCGCCTCCAGGACCGGGAGGCCGAAACCCTCGCCCAGCGACGGGTACGCCACCAGCGAAGCCCCGCCCAGGAAGCCCGCCAGCGTGCCGAACGGCAGGTAGCCCGCCCGGATCACGCGCAGGCGGTGCGGGACGGCGTCCAGCGCGCGCTCCACCTGCGTGTCCCAGCCCGGTTGGCCCGCCAGGACCAGCGCCGGGGCATCAGCCCGCCCGGCGACCGCGCGGGCGAAGCCGCGGATCAGCGCCGGGACGTTCTTGCGCGGCTCCAGCGCCCCGAGAAACGCCACATAAGGCGTCCGCCCCAGGCCGACGGCCGCGCGGGCGGCCGCGACCTCCGCCGGGGACGGCGGGTGGAACCGTTCGGTGTCGACGCCGTGGTGGATGACCTCCACCGACGCGTGCCGCACCGGGCTGACGCGGGCCAGTTCCGCGGCCGTCGCCGCCGACGGGACCACGCACACCGTCGCGCGCCGCAGGGCTGTCGCCGTCCATGCGCGGAAGAAGCGGGCCTTCACCGACGAGTGCAGGACGGCGTCGGTGAAGAACGTCGCGTCGTGCAGCGTGACGACCGACGCGGCCGACGTCGCCAGCGGCATCGTGTAGTGGGGCGAGTGGACGACGTCCGCGCCGAGGCGGCGGACCAGCCGTGGCAGGGTCGCCTGCTCCCAGGTCAGCCGCGCGGTGCGGGTGGTCGTCGACGGCGAGGCGGGCACGATGCGTGACCCCGGCGCCAGCCGATCGTAAAGCTGCAGGTCCCGCGGCTGGCAGACGACGGTGATGCGCGCCCCGTCCGCGTCCAGCGCGGCGACGAGCGAGTCCACGTAGCGGCCGACCCCGCCGCGGTCCGCGGGGACCGCGGTCGCGTCGATCAGGACCCGGGGATCATCGCTCACCCCCGTAGGGTACGGCGGCGACGCTGCGTCATGGTGGGGAACTGGCAAACCCGTCAGTCACGTGCTCGCCGGTGGATCGCCCAAACGGCTTCCGCGGCGCGACGCCAGGTGAACGCCTTGGCCCGCTCGCGTCCCGACCGGGTGAGCTCCGCCGCCCGCTCGGGTGACCCGAGCACTTCACGCAGCGCTTTCGTCAACGCGGCGGCGTCCCCGCGCGGCACCGTGATGCCCGCGCCGCCCGCCACCTCGACCAGCGCCGGGACGTCGGTGTGCACCACCGGGACGCCGGCCGCCATCGCCTCCAGCAGCCCCAGCCCGAAGCCCTCGGCGAGGCTCGGCACGGCCAGCACGCTCGCCCGCCGCAGCACGGTCGCCAGCTCGGCGTCCGGCACCTTCCCGAGCACCCGCAGCCGGCCGGGCGGCAGCCCGCGCTCGGCGGCCAGCGCGGCCGGGTCGACGTCACCCCAGCCCGGCTGCCCGGCGAGCACCAGCACCGTGTCGTCCAGCGCGGCGACGGCGTCGACCAGCACGTCGATGCCCTTGCGCGGCTCGATCGTGCCCACCGCCAGCACGTACCGCGCGGGCAGGTCGACCTCGGCCGAACCCCGGGGCACGCGCACGCCGTGCGGGATCACGCGCACCGGGACGTCGACGTCGACCAGCACCGCCAGCTCGTCGGCGACCGCGCGGGTCGGCACGACCAGCCCGGACGCGCGGCGCGCGGCCCGCGCGATCATCGACCGGTGCCAGCTGACCCCGCGCGCGGTGAGCGTCTCGGGGTGGGTCCAGGGCACGGTGTCGTGCACGGTCACGCTCAGCGTCCGCCCGGCCGGGGCGCGCGGCGGCGCGAACGGCGTCGGCGCGTGCACCGCGTCGCCGCCCGGCCACCAGGGAATCCCCAGCTGCCAGACGCCGATCAGCGCCCGCGGCGGGAGCCGCAGCACGCGCGGGCCCTCGACGCCGTCGAGCTCGGCCGCGCCGACGTCGGCGTGCCGCGCGACGACGCTGGACACCGTCCAGCCCGGTGGCGCGGTCTTCGCGAGCGCGGGCAGCAGCTCGGCCGTGTAGCGCCCGGTGCCACCGGGCACGGGCGCGAGGAGCTGCTCGGCGAGCACGACCAGTTCGGGCACGCGGCTATTGTGCGGGACGTGACGCCGAATCCCGCCACCACGGTGGTAGTCGTGACCTGGCGGGGTGCCGGGCACGTCGCCGCCTGCCTCGACGCGCTCGCCGCGCAGACGCGTCCACATCGGACGCTCGTGGTGGACAACGCCTCGGACGACGGCACCGCCGAGCTGCTCGCGGCGCACCCGAGCCAGCCGCGGGTCCTCCGTCTCCCCCGCAACACCGGCTACGCGGGCGCGCTCGCCGTCGCGGTCAAAGAACTCGAGACGCCGCTGATGGCGTGGCTCAACGACGACGCCGAACCCGAGCCCGGCTGGCTGGAAACCCTCGAAGACACGCTCGAGAAGTCACCACTGGCGGCCGCGGCGACGTCGCTGCTCGTGCTGCCCGGCGGCCCGGTGCAGTCGGCCGGGGTGCGGCTGACCGCCGACGGTCACGGCGCCGACCTCACCGAGCCCGCGGGTGAGGTCTTCGGCTTCTGCGGTGGGGCGGCGCTGCTGCGCGTCGAGGCCCTGCGCGCCGTCGGCGGCGTCCCGGCCGGGTTCTTCTGTTATTACGAGGACACCGACACGGCGTGGCGGCTGCGGCTGGCCGGGTGGGACGTCGTCGCGGTGCCGGACGCCCGGGTCCGGCACGCCCACGGCGTCAGCAGCAAGCCCGGTTCGGTGCCGTTCCACCGCTGGAACGAGCGCAACCGCCTGCTCACGCTGCTGCGCTGCGCCCCTCGCCAGGTCGCGCTGAACCAGCTGGTCCGCTTCGCCGTGTTGACAGCGGTGCTGCCGCTGCGGCCGGGCCGCCCGGCCGCGGCGAACTTCCGGTTCGGCCTGCGCTGCCGCGTCCTCGCCGAGGTCGGCGCGCGGTTGCCGGCGACGCTGCTGGCCCGGCGGCGGATCGGCCGCCGCGCGGCGCTGGGCCGAGGCGCGGTCTGGGAGGCATGGGCCGGCCTTTAAGCTGAGCCCAATCCGACGAAGGAGCTGGCTTTGGCGCAGGGGGAACAGCAACCGCTCGTCTCGGTGATCCTGGTGAACTACCACGGCGCCGACGACACGATCACCTGCCTGCGCGCGCTGGCCGAGCACGACTACCCCGAACTCGAGCTGATCTGCGTCGAGAACACCCCGGGCAGCGCCGACGCCGCGCGCATCCGCGAGGCCGTCCCCGGCGCGCGGGTGATCGAGGCCGGGCGCAACACCGGGTTCGCCGGCGGCTGCAACCTCGGCGCCCGCCACGCCAAGGGCACGGTCGTCGCCTTCCTCAACAACGACGCGCGCCCGGCGCCCGGCTGGGTGTCCGCCGCCGTCGCCGAGCTGCGCGCGCAGCCGCGGGTCGCCGCGGTGGCCAGCAAGGTCCTCGACTGGGACGGCACCGGCACCGACTTCGTCGACGGCGGCCTGACCTGGTTCGGCATGGGCTACAAGCGCCACGCGGGCAGCCCGCTGGCCGACGTCCCGGCTGCCGAGCACGAGGTCGCGAAGGACGTCCTGTTCGGCACCGGCTCGGCGCTGTTCGTCCGCGCGGGCGTGTTCGCCGAGCTCGGCGGCTTCGACGAGCGGTTCTTCATGTTCTACGAGGACGTCGACCTCGGCTGGCGGCTCAACCTGCGCGGCTGGCGCGTCCGGTACGTGCCGGAGTCGCTGACCTACCACCGCCACCACGGCACGATGGGCGCGGTCGACGCACCGGAGACCGGCCGCGAGACCTTCCTGCTGGAGCGCAACGCCCTGGCCTCGCTGTACAAGAACCTCTCCGACGAGACGCTCGCCCGCGCGCTGCCCGCGGCGCTCGCGCTGGCCGTCCGCCGGGCCACCGCCCGCGGTGAGCTGGACGCGACCCAGCTGGACCTGGAGCAGGGTGTCGGCCCGATCGAATCGGGCGACGTCGCGATCCCGCGGACCACGCTCGCCGGGCTCCTCGCGATCGACCAGTTCGTCGAGCAGCTGCCGTCGCTGGGCCAGGCCCGGGCGGTCGAGCAGGCCGCCCGCGTGCGCACCGACGCCGACCTGCTTCCGTTGCTGCGCAAGGCTTTGGAGCCCGCGTACCCGCTGCCGCGCTACCTCGCCGCGCACGACATCCTCGTCGAGGCGTTCGGCATCGAGAAGGCGTTCGGGCAGCGCCGCAAGATCCTCGTGATCACCGGCGACGCGCTCACCGAGCGGATGGCCGGCCCGGCGATCCGCGCCTGGAACATCGCGCTGGCGCTGTCCGCCGAGCACGACGTCCAGCTCGTCACGACGAACCCGCTGGCCACGCCGCCACCCGCGCCGTTCCGGGTCGGCGCCGGGAAGCGCCACGAGCTGGAAGCACCGATCGCCTGGGCCGACATCGTCGTCCTGCAGGGGCACGTGCTCGAACTGGCGCCGTCGCTGAAGAAGGAGCACAGCGGCAAGATCGTCGTCGCCGACCTGTACGACCCGATGCACCTCGAGCTGCTGGAGCAGGGCAAGGGCGTCGCGGACGACAAGCGCGCGGCGGACCTGGCCGGCGTCACGAAGGTCCTCGACGCCCAGCTCGAACGCGGTGACTTCTTCCTCTGCGCGTCGGAGCGGCAGCGGCACTTCTGGCTCGGCCACCTGGCCGCGCTCGGCCGGCTCTCGCCGCGGCTCTACGACGCCGACCCGACCACGCAGTCGCTGCTCGCGGTCGTCCCCTTCGGACTGTCGCCGCAGCCGCCTGCCCGGACCGGGCCCGGCCTGCGGTCCTCGCTGGGCATCGGCGGCACCGACCACGTCGTGCTCTGGGCCGGCGGGGTGTACAGCTGGTTCGACCCGCTGACGCTGGTGCGCGCGATCGACGAGCTGCGCCGCCGCCGCGGGGACGTCCGCCTGGTGTTCCTCGGGATGAAGCACCCGAACCCCGAGGTCGCCGAGATGGACATCGGCGCCCGGACGATCCGGCTGGCGGACGCGCTGGGGCTGACGGACAAGCATGTCTACTTCAACGAGCAGTGGGTGCCCTACGGCGAGCGCCAGAACTGGCTGCTCGACGCGAACTGCGGGGTCACCACACACTACGAGCACGTCGAGACGACGTTCGCGTTCCGCACCCGGGTGCTCGACTACCTGTGGGCCGGGCTGCCGATCGTCACGACCGACGGTGACGCGTTCGCCGATCTGGTGCGCACCGAGAAGCTCGGGGTCGTCGTCCCGGCCGAAGACGCCGGCGCACTGGCCGACGCGCTCGAGAAGTCCTTGTACGACGAGGAGTTCGCCGCCGGCTGCGTCGAGCGGATCGCCGTCGTCGCGCAGCGGTTCGCCTGGCCGGAGGCGCTCAAACCGCTGGTGGAGTTCTGCCGCGACCCGCGCCCGGCGGCCGACCGGCTGCCGGGGTCGGCGGACCTGGTGACGACGCCGCCGGTGCGCGGCCGGGCGATGCTGCGCCGCGACACGGACCTGATCCGCGAATACCTCGCCGACGGCGGGCCGTCCGAGCTGGCGCGACGCGTCGGCGGCCGGGTCGTCAAGGTCGCGAAGCAACGGTTGCGCCGTGGCTAAACCGCTTCGCGTTCTCCTCGACGGCACGCCGTTGCTCGGCGCGCGCACCGGAATCGGCCGGTACACCGCCGCGCTGAGCGAGGAACTCGCGTCGAACCCCGAGGTGGACACCCGCGCGGTGGCGTTCACGCTGCGCGGCTGGCGGCGGCTCCGGCACGTGCTGCCGCACGGCGTGCGGGCCCGCGGGATGCCGGTGGCGGCGCGGCTGCTGCGGATGACGTGGCTGCGCTCGGACTTCCCGCCGGTGGAGCTGTTCGCCGGCTCGACCGACGTCGTGCACGGCACGAACTTCGTGCTGCCGGGCCGGTTCCGCGCGGCGGGTGTCGTCACGATCCACGACCTGGCCTTTTTGGACAATCCCGCCGAGCTCGCCCCGAGCGACCGCGACCTGCCGGAACTGGTGCGCCGCGGCGCCCACCGGGCGGACGTCATCTGCACCCCGACCGCCGCGGTGGCCGACGCGGTGGCGACCCGGCTGGACGTCGACCGCGACAAGATCGTCGTGACCCCGCTGGGCGTCAACCCGGCGTGGTTCACCGCGCGCCCGCCGGACGACGAGCGCCGCGCGCGCCTGGGGCTACCCGGGAAGTACCTGCTGTTCGCCGGGGCCGCGGGTCCGCGCAAGGGCCTCGACTGGCTGGTCCGCGCGCACGACGCCGCCCCGGACCTGCCGGACCTGGTGTTCGCCGGCCCGGGCCCGTTCCCCCGGACGTCCCGCACGCGCCAGACCGGCTATCTGTCCGATGTGGACCTGCGCACGGTGGTCGCGGGCGCGTCGGCCCTGGTGCTGCCCTCACGCGACGAGGGTTTCGGCCTGCCGGTGCTGGAGGCGATGGCCTCGGACGTCCCGGTGGTGTGCACGGACATCCCGGCCCTGCGCGAGGTGGCGGGCGACTGCGCGAGCCTGGTCCCGTACGGCGACGTGGACGGCCTGGCGGAGGCCCTGCGCGTCGCGGTGACCGACCCGCACGGGGTGGCGACGTCCTCGGCCAGACGCGCCCACGCGGCGAACTTCACGTGGCACACGTGCGCGGAACTGACGGTGGGCGCGTACCGCCTCGCCTCGGGCCGCCACTGACCCCGGCCCAGAGCCGGGACGTCAGGGAGCCGCGAAGTAGGCGTCCAGGGCTTCTTCCCACGGACGCAGCGGCGTCAGCCAGGCTTCCTTCCAGGAAGCCGGTGACAGCACCGAATAGGCCGGCCGCGGGGCGGGCCGCGGGAACTCCTCCGTCGTGCACGGCTTGACTCGCGCCGGGTCCGCGCCCAGGTGGGTGAAGACGGCGCGGGCGAAGCCGCACCAGCTGACCGAGCCCGCGTTCGTGCAGTGCAGGATCCGCTGTTCCGGGCCGTCGCCCGAAGCCACGCGGGACGCCAGCTCCAGCAGGCCCGCCGCCAGGTCCGCCGTCCACGTGGGACCGCCGACCTGGTCGTCCACAACGGACAGTTCCGGGTTCGAGGCTTCCAAGCGCGCCATGGTCTTCACGAAGTTCGTGCCCGACTTGCCGTACAGCCAGCCGGTGCGCACCACCCAGGACGACGCGCCCGAGCCCAGCACCGCGTCCTCGCCCGCCGCCTTCGTGCGGCCGTACGCGCTTCGCGGGCCCAGCTCGTCCGAAGGCTCGTACGGCGCGGAGGCATCACCCGGGAACACGTAGTCCGTCGAGACGTGGATCAGCGGCACCCGGCGGGCCGTGCAGGCCGCGGCGAGCACGCGCGGGCCGTCGGCGTTGATCGCGAACGCGCGCTCCTCGTCCGTCTCCGCCGCGTCGACCGCGGTGTAGGCCGCCGCGTTGATCACCACCGGTGCCGAGCCCGCCTCGCGCGCGCGGTCGGCCAGTGCGCCGACCGCCGCCAGGACCTGGCCGGTCTGCGTGACGTCGAGCTCCGCCGACCCCGGCGCGACGACGTCCACGTCCTCGCCCGAAAGCGCGGCGAGATCCCGGCCGAGCTGTCCGGAACCACCGGGCACGAGCACCGTCAACCGCACGAGCACATCCTCTACTTCTTGAGCGCGGCCCGCTCCGCCAGGGGCTCCCACCACGCGCGATTGTCCGTGTACCAGGCCACAGTCGCGGCCAGACCGTCCTCGAAGGACACGCGCGGAGCGTACCCCAGCTCCTCGCCGATCTTCGTGATGTCCACCGAGTACCGGCGGTCGTGACCCTTGCGGTCCTCGACCGGCTCGACGCTGTCCCAGCCCGCCCCGAGCGCCGCGAGCAACCGCTCGGTCAGCTCGCGGTTCGTCAGCTCGGTGCCGCCGCCGATGTTGTAGATCTCGCCCGGCCGGCCGGCGTCGGCGACCAGCTGGATGCCGTGGCAGTGGTCGTCCACGTGCAGCCAGTCACGGACGTTGAGCCCGTCGCCGTAGAGCGGCACCTTCCGCCCGTCGAGCAGGTTCGTCACGAACAGCGGGACGACCTTCTCGGGGAACTGGTACGGACCGTAGTTGTTGGAACACCGGGTGATGCACACCGGCAGCCCGTGGGTGCGGAAGAACGAGCGCGCCACCAGGTCCGAGGACGCCTTCGACGCCGAGTACGGCGAGTTCGGCTCCAGCAGCCGGTCCTCGGTCCAGGAGCCGGTCTCGATCGAGCCGTACACCTCGTCGGTGGACACGTGGACGAACTTGCCGACCCCGGCCTCCAGCGCCGCCTGCAGCAGGTTCTGCGTGCCCAGCACGTTCGTCAGCACGAAGTCGGCGGCGCCGAGGATCGAGCGGTCCACATGCGACTCCGCGGCGAAGTGCACCACGAGGTCCACACCACGCATGACCTCGGCGACCAGGGCGGTGTCACAGATGTCGCCGCGGACGAACCGCAGCCGCGGGTCGGCGGCGACCGGGGCCAGGTTGGCTTCGTTGCCGGCGTAGGTGAGCTTGTCCAGCACGACAACCTCGGCGTCACGCAGCGCCGGGTACGCGCCGCTCAGCGCCTGCCGGACGTAGTGCGACCCGATGAAGCCCGCACCACCGGTGACCAGGACCCGCATCTTCCCGCCTTTCCTCGGCCCCCGGCGGGGGCAACCGGCCCCCAGCCTACGGAGGTCCCACAACACCCTCAGTACAGTCTGGGGTGGAGGCACAGGGGTGCCCTGGGGGAAGCACGGGGTTCACAGGGGAGGAAGCGCGTGACCGATTGGCCTGCGCCGCCCGTCCCGGGCCGCCGTCGCCACGGTGTCGCCATCTTCGCCCGCCGCGGCGGCAAGGTGGTCGTGTCGTTGCTTTCCGTCGCGATCCTGGCCCTGACCTGGTACGGCTGGCACTTCATCGGCGACCCGAACACCGGCCTGACCACCACGAACGTCTTCGCCGACACCGAGGCGCACGCCAAGCCCCTCGACGGCGCGATCGACATCCTCCTGGTCGGCCAGGACAGCCGCACCGACGCGCAGGGCAACCCGCTGCCCCGCGAGGTGCTGGACATGCTGCACGCCGGCGTCTCCGACGGCGAGCTGAACACCGACACGATGATCCTGGTGCACATCCCCCAGAACGGGAAGCACGCCATCGCGATCTCGTTCCCCCGCGACTCCTGGGTGGAGCTGGCCGGCGGGTACGGCAAGCACAAGCTCAACAGCGCGTTCGTCTACGCGTACACGGACACGTACAAAACGTTGCAGCGGCAGGGCATGACCGACCTGAAGCAGGCCGACGCGCAGGCGAAGGTCGCCGGGCGCAAGAACCTCATCGCCACGCTCGAGAAGTTCATCGGCAAGCCGGGCATGATCGACCGCTACGCCGAGGTCAACCTGGCGAGCTTCTACGAGATCACCAAGTCGATCGGCGGCGTCGAGGTCTGCCTCAAGGGCCCGGTCAAGGAGAAGAAGTCCGGGGTGGACCTGCCGGGCGGGCGCCAGACCATCGAAGGCGTGCAGGCGCTCGCGTTCGTCCGCCAGCGCTACGACCTGCCCAACGCCGACCTCGACCGGATCGCCCGACAGCAGGCGTTCCTCTCCGGGCTCGCCCGCAAGGTCATCTCGACCGACGTGCTGACCAGCCCGTCGAAGATCGCCGACCTGGTGAGCGCGGTGAAGAAGTCCGTCGTCGTCTCGCAGGGCTGGGACCTGACCGAGTTCGCCGAGCAGATGCGCGGCCTCACCGGCGGCAACATCGAGTTCCACACCATCCCGACCCAGGGCAACGCGGTGATCGGCGGCGCCGACGTGCTGCGCGTCGACCCGGCCGCGGTGCAGGCGGAGGTGACGCGCCTGACGTTCGACGGCGACGCCCCGGCGACCCCGACGCCGGCGCAGCTGCCCGGCGCGAACGCCGTCACGGTGGAGCTGTTCGACGGCTCGGGCACGGCGACGCTGGCGACCCAGACCCACACGTTGCTGCAGGGCAAGGGCTTCACGCTGCCCGCGGACCAGAAGCTGAGCACCCGCACCACCACGGTCGTCCGGTACAACCCGGCCGACGAGACCGCGCTGGGCCTGGTCAAGCAGGTCCTGGGCACCGCGGTCCAGGCCGAACCGGACAAGGACGTCGCCGCCGGGCACGTGCGCGTCCTGCTGGGCAAGGACTTCAAGAACCCGTCCGCCGGGCCGGGTGGCGCACCGCCGACGTCGACGTCGCCGTCGACGCCGTCGAAGCCGCCGGTCCAGACCTCCACCCCGCCGAGCTCCGCCCCCGCCGCGCCGCCGATCACGGCGGGCGACGTCCCCTGCGTCAACTAGACTGAGTACGCAGTGTGGTCGGGGGGAGGGAACCAGGGGTGGATGACGACCAGGAACAGCCGGAGCCGACCGCAGAACCGGTGACGCAGAGCGACACGGCCCAGTGGAAGCCATCGCCGTTCCCGCGGCAGCCGCCGCCCGAAGAGCCCGTGCCCGTGCCCGCTCCCCGGGCGTCCCGCGCGCGCCGCGCCGGGCGGGTGACGCGCCGGATCGCCGTCGGCCTCGTGTCCCTGATCGCGCTCGGCGCGAGCGGCTACGCCTACGTCACGAAGGACCAGCTGCAGAGCAACGTCCCGACGACCGACGCGCTCACCCCGCGGGCGGGCGAGCCCGCGCCGCCGCCCGCCGACGACGGCGCGGACGACATCCTGCTCGTCGGCAGCGACGCGCGGACGGACGCACAGGGCAACGTGCTGCCGACGCGGGTCCTGCGCGAGCTGCGCACCGAAGCCAACAACGGCGCCGTCAACACCGACACCGTGATCCTGCTGCGGGTGCCGAAGAACGGCGCGAAGCCGTCCGCCGTCTCGGTTCCGCGCGACACCTGGACCGAGATCCCCGGCCGGGGCAAGGCCAAGATCAACTCGGCGTACGGCATCGCGAAGGCGCACTACGCCCAGACGTTGCGCGCGCAGGGCGAGCGCGACCAGGCGAAGATCGAGCGCGACTCCGACACCGAGGGCCGCCGGGTCCTGGTGCAGGCCGTGCAGGACCTCACGCAGGTGCGCGTCGACCACTACGCCGAGGTCAACCTGCTGGGCTTCTACCTGCTCACCGAGGCCCTCGGCGGCGTCAAGGTGTGCCTCAACCACGCGACCGAGGACAAGGACTCGGGCGCGGACTTCCGCCGCGGCGAGCAGACCGTCTCGGGCGGCAAAGCGCTTTCCTTCGTCCGGCAGCGCAAGAACCTCCCCCGCGGCGACCTCGACCGGATCGTGCGGCAGCAGGCGTTCCTGTCGTCCGCGCTGCACCAGGTGCTCTCGGCCGGGACGCTGACCAGCCCGGGCACGCTGAACAACCTGGTGGACGTCGTCCACCGGTCCCTCACCCTCGACCCGGGGCTCGACCTGCTGCAGTTCGCGCAGCAGGCGAAGGGCCTCGCGTCCGGCGACCTGGAGTTCGCGACGATCCCGGTGATCACCGCGAACGGCCGCAGCGAAGACGGTCAGAGCATCGTCGAGGTCGACCCGAACGCGGTCCGGGAGTTCGTGGCCGGACTGGCCGGGCGCGCGACGACCCCCGCGGGCGGTGGCTCGGGCAGCGGCGCCGCCCCCGCCGCGGCGCCGCTGCTCCAAGCCTCCCCCGGGGTCACCTGCGTCAACTGAAGTCGGCGCGGTGCTCCTCGGCCCACTGGCGGAAGGTGCGCGGCGCGGCGCCGGTGACGGCGCGGACGACGTCGGTGACCAGCGACGGCTCGCGGGTGGTCCGCGCCCAGGAGCGCAGGATCTCCGGCGGCACCTCGGGCGGGAAGCCCAGCGCGACCATCCGCTCGGCGGCCTGCTCCGGCGTCAGCTCCTCGACGGCGAGCGGCCGGCCGAGGACGTCGGCGAGGACCGCCGCCTGCTCGCGGAACGAGATCGGCTCCGGGCCGGTGAGCGCGAGCGCTTCTCCGGTGTGCGAGCCGTCGAGCAGGATCCGCGCGGCGACGTCGGCGATGTCGCGCTCGTGGATGGCGCCGATCCGCGAATCCGGGTGGGCCGTGCGGATCACGCCCTCCGCGATGTCCTGGCGCCAGCCCAGGGTGTTCGTCGCGAACGCGCCGGGGTTGAGCACGGTCTCGGCGAACGGCGCCGCGGCAAGCGCTTCCTCGACCGAGCGGTGCAGCCGGGCGATGCGGCTCTGCGCGGACCGCGGTTCCAGCGTGGCCGCCGACGACAGCAGCACGACGTGCCGCACGCCGGCCGCCTCGGCCGCCTTCACGAAGCCGTCGATCCCCTGGCGTTGCGTGTAGAGGAACACCGAGCCGATGCCGTCGAGCGCGGCTTCGAGCGTTTCCGGGCTTTCCAGGTCGGCGCTCACCTTCGCGACGCCGTCCGGGACGTCGAGCGTGGTGGCGTCGCGGCTCGACGCGCGCACGTCCTGACCTGCGGCGACGAGCGCGTCGAGCACGGCGCGGCCGACGTTGCCCCGGGCGCCGGTGACGAGGATGGTCATGAGGATTCCCCAGTCGCTCTATTATATTTGCTTGCAAAGCAAAGCTACTCACGGCGGCGAACCGGTGTCAACCGGCGAGGCACGTGGTCCGCGCTTTAGCCTTGGCGCATGAGCCTCACCGACGAGCTGCTGCGGCCGCTGCAGGCCTCGCCCGCCAAGCCGTTGATCACCCACTACGACGACCAGCTCGGCAGCCGCGTCGAGCTGTCCGTGGCGACGACCGTGAACTGGGCCGCGAAGACGGCCAACTGGTTGACCGAGGAGTTCGACATCGAACCGGGCGACGCGGTGGCCGTGCAGCTCCCCGCGCACTGGCAGACCGTCGGCGTGCTGCTCGGGGCGTGGTGGTGCGGTGCCCGAGTGGTGACCGAGGGCACGGGCGCGCGGGTGGCGTTCGTCGGGCCGGACGACCCCGAACCGACGGGCGCGACCGCGACCGCCGTCGTGACACTGGACCCGATGGGCCGCGGCCTCGACGAGCCGCCGGGCGGCGGCGCGTTCGACTACCTGACCGAGTCCCGGATGGCGGGCGACCAGTACCGGCCGCTCTTCCCGATCCCCGGCGACACGGCCGCGCTGTTCGACTCCACTGTGGACGAGATCCTCGCGGAAGCCCGCGGCCGCGCGTCGAAACTCGGCCTGAGCGCGGACGACCGCGTACTGTCCACACGCGACTGGAGCGGCCCCGAGGGCATCCTCGACGGCCTGCTCGTCCCCCTCGCGGCCGGCGCCCACCTGGTGCACGTCAGCAACGCGGACCCGGCCAAGCTGTCCGCCCGCCGCGACGCCGAGCGCACAACCGCCGACCTCTCCGCCTGATGTCCATGAATGGCCCATTGAGGGACTTGAAGTCCCTCAATGGGCCATTCACGGCTTTACGGGTCAGGCGTTCTGGAGTTCGCCCACTTCGGACTCGCGGCGGGCGCGTTTGCGGCCCCACAGCAGGTGGTCCAGGGAGATGCGGCCGCCGTTGAAGCCCAGGGCGAGCCCGGCGAGCGCGAGCACCAGGACCAGCTCGTAGCCGCCCTGGCCGGTGAGGCCGTTGTCGATGTGCACCGAAAGCAGCGCACCGACCGAAATCACGACGTAGCCGACGCCGACCAGCGGCAGCAGGAACCCGGCGATGAACGCGATCGAGCCGAGGATCTCGACGGTCATGGCGAAGATCGCGGCGACCGTCGGCATCGGGATGCCCGTCATCGCGAAGAACTTCGCGGTGCCGTCGACGCCGTTGTTCCACTTCTGGATCCCGTGCGCGAGGAAGACGACCGCGACGCCGATCCTCCCCAGCAACAGGGCCACGTCCTTGAATCGTCCGAACATCCGGTCCCACTCCCGATCGGTGAAATTTCAACTGACCCGACCCAAAGTAGGGCACCCGGCACCCGTGATCGAAGCGCCGGAGGGTGATCGACAGGGAACCGACAGGGACGATCGCGAGGAGGCGCGCGTCAGCGCTTGTGCGCCCAAGCCGCGCCGAAGCAGTAGGCACCGAACGCGGCGAGGCCAAGGGCCACCACGGTCAGCAGCACGGTGCCGAAGGGCTGGGCGGCGAGCGTCTTCAGGGCGGCGTCCAGCCCGCCGGCCTTGTTCGGGTCGGCGTTGAACCCGGCGTAGGCGAGGAGGATCGCGACGATCGCCAGCACGACGCCCTTGGCGAGGTAGCCGGCCTGGCCGAGCCAGGTGACCCAGCGCTTGGACTTGCCCGGCAGGTCGGTCATGTCGAGGTCTTCCAGGAACTTCTTCTTGACGCCCTTGACGCCGGACGCGATCGCGACCCCGAGCACGGCCGCGGCGGCGATGACCACCAGCGCCGGGCCGAACGGGAGCTGCAGCAGCTTGGCCGTGAACTCCTGCTGGGTCTGGTTGCTCGATCCCCCGCTGCCGCTGCCGATGGCGATCTTGAAGGCGGAGAAGCCCAGCGCGATCACGACGACGCCGCGCGCGCCGGCGCCGATCCGCTTGCGCGTCCGCTTGCCGCCGCTGACCCACGTGTAGCCGACCGCGGCCATCATGAACTGCCACAGGCCGAAGAGCACCAGTCCGAGGGCCAGCACCCAGAGCAGAACCTGCCCGAACGCCTTCGAGCCGATCTCCTGCAGGGCGCCCTTCTGATCGGCCTGCTCACCGCTGCCGAACGCGACCTGCAGGGCGAGGTAGGCGAGGACCAGGTGGACCAGGCCGTAACAGGCCATGCCGACCCGGCCGAGCAACTGCGCGGTATCGGTCTTTTCGCCTCTGTGGGCCGTGGCCGCTGTCCGGTTCATGCCTGGTGGGTACCCATTGCGAAGCCCGATCGGCTGCGCCATGCGGCCTAATCGCCCACTGTGATGGGACGATGCCCGCATGGATGCGCGGCTGGTCGGTTATTGGTCGGAGTCGGCACTGGATCCCGGCTCCCCCGAGTACACCGAACTGGGTTTCCGCGCGGACGGCACCGGCTGGCAGTACTGGACGAGCTGGAGCAGCGCGTTCGCCGTCCACCGGTTCGACTGGCGCACCCCGGGCCCGGGCCGCCTCACCGCGCGGCTGCGGATGGCGATCGACGGCGCGTGGTCGCTCGACGGCCCGGACGTCGCGCACCGGATCGAGCGCCGCGAGCACGTCGACCTCGTCGTCGAACTCGGCTGGGAGCTGGGGCCGGACCGGCAGCTGACGCTGGACGCGCCGTTGGTGGACGTCCTGGGCGGCACGAAGTTCCTGCCGGTCGACGGCGGCGGCACCGACCCGACGCTCACCGAGCCCTAGGCGGACCGGCGGCGCACCTCGTCGAGGCGGGTCCAGCCGCCGTGGACGGCGAGCAGCGTCAGCACCTGCTCCGCCTGTTCGCCGAACCGCGCGAGGTCGTCGTGCAGCAACGCGGCGCGTTCGCCGTCGAGCTGGTCGAAGTCGTCCCACCAGAGCCCGATCGCCGAGCCGGCGGTGACGACGAGCCCCTGCACGAGCCGCAGGAACCCGGCGGACGGCACGTCGGTGGCGTCCCGGTAGGACGTCTCGATCTCGTCGCAGGCCGCGAGCAGGTCCCGCAGCTGACGGACGGCGCCGGCCGGGGTGCCGTCCCACGCGGCCGTGGGCCAGGCGCGGTCGGCCAGCTCGAGCCACAGCCGCCAGCCGGCGACCAGCTCGGCGTCGTCACGGGGCGTCCAGGACGCGGGGACCGGCCAGTACATGCTTCGAGCGTGACACCGCCGGGACGAAAATCCGCCCCGGCGGTGGGTTATGTCTCATGTGGTGAAGCTCAGCTGATCACCGGCGGCACCGGCACGCAGGGCGGCGTCTTGGCGTGCGCCGGGTCGAGTGCGTTGAGCACCAGCCCCTGGGCGACCGGGTCGTAGGTGATGCCGAGGTGGTCGGTGAAGTCGAGCCCGCAGACGTTCTGCAGCAGGATGTTCTTCACGTTCGGTTTCGCCGGCAGGAACGCGCTGGTGTACGGCGTCACGACGTCGTCGTAGCGGGTCTGGATGACGGTGTACTGGATGCCGTCGACGGTTTCCCCGCCGGCGTTGAGGTCGGTGAGGAAGGCCGACCCGACGGCCTGTTCGTTGCACGACTGGCACACGGTGCCCAGCGCGGCGGGCACCCCCGGGATCATTTCGAGCGTGCTCAGCAGGCCGAAGAGGTCGGTGCCGTGGTTGGACGGCGACAGCCCGACGAGCCGGCTGATCTTGCCGGCGCCACCGAGGTACTTGATCCAGTACCGGATGTTCATCCCGCCCTGCGAGTGCCCGACGACGTCGAGTTTCGCCGCCCCGGTCGCGTTCAGGATCTTGTCCCCGAAGGCGGCAAGCGCTTTCGCGGTGTCGGCGATCGGCCCGACGGTCTGCAGGAAGCTGCCGGGTGCCCCGCCGAAGTTCCCGGCGAAGACGCAGTACCCGGCGTTGGCGAGCTTCTGCGACAGGTTCGCCCAGTTCTCGTAGGCGTTGGCGGTGGTCCCGTTGGAGAGCAGCACGGGATTGGGATGCTTGCTGGACGGCTTGCAGTTCCAGTCGTTCGTCCCCGGCGGCGCGATGGTCGGCGCCCCGAGCGAGTAGACGGCGGCGGTGAGGATGTTGGGCTGCACGGGCCCGGTGGGTTCTCTGACCGCTGCTTGGGCCGTGGTGGCCCCCAGTACGAGCGCGGCTGTCACGGCCATCCCGGCTACCAGCCACCTGCGCGTCCTCAAGCCCATCCAATTCACCTCTCTGTGAATCGACAGTGACTTGCATCACCACCCTCATTAACGCGCGAGTAACTTGTCCGGACACTCCCCCTGGTGAGTGATTTTCGTTCGGCCATTGACCTGCTATGAGTGACACAAGGTGAGGTTAGTGACACTCACGAACATGACAAAAACCGCGTTGACGACCCAGCCGCGGCGCAGTTGGCTCCCGGCATGGCCAGGCGGCGTTACGTGGCGAGGGGCGTACCGGGCGGCTACCGGATCTGGGACACCAAGGGCCGTCGCTGGTGGGGCGACCACTACGAACTGTGCCCCGACGACCTCCTGGCCGAGCTCAACGGCGCGAAGGACCCAGCGAAGATGACGGCGCTCCTGAAGCGGCATCGAGCCCAGCGCCGGTGACCCTCCCGGCGCGCGCTCGGCGACACGAAAACGCCCCCGGCACGAGGGCGTGCCGGGGGCGTTCGGGGTTCGCCGGGAGTCAGCCCTTGAGCAGGGCGCGGGCCATGACGACCTTCTGGATCTGGTTGGTGCCTTCGTAGATCTGGGTGATCTTCGCGTCGCGCATCATGCGCTCCACCGGGAAGTCGCGGGTGTAGCCGGCGCCGCCGAAGAGCTGGACCGCGTCCGTCGTGACCTCCATCGCGATGTCCGACGCGTACGTCTTCGCCGCCGAGGCCATGAAGCCCGCGCGCTTGTCGCCGCGCTCGCTCGCCGCCGCCGAGGCGTAGACCAGGTGGCGGGCCGCCTCGATCTTGGTGCCCATGTCGGCCAGCATGAACTGGACGCCCTGGAACTCCGCGATCGCCTTGCCGAACTGCTTGCGGTCCTTGACGTACGCGATCGCCGCGTCCAGCGCGCCCTGGGCGATGCCCAGCGCCTGCGCGCCGATCGTCGGGCGGGTGTGGTCGAGCGTGCGCAGCGCCGTCTTCAGGCCGGTGCCGGGCTCGCCGATGATGCGGTCCGCCGGGATCGTGCAGTTCTCGAAGTAGATCTCGCGCGTCGGGGAGCCCTTGATGCCGAGCTTCTTCTCCTTCGGGCCCACCGAGAAGCCCGGGTCGTCCTTGTGCACCACGAACGCCGAGATGCCGTTGGCCTTCTTCTCCGCGTCCGGGTCGGTCACGACCATCACGGTGTACCAGGTCGATTCACCCGCGTTGGTGATCCAGCACTTGGTGCCGTTGAGCACCCAGTGGTCACCGTCGAGCCGCGCGCGGGCGCGCATCGACGCGGTGTCCGAGCCCGCTTCGCGCTCCGAAAGCGCGTACGAAGCCGAAGCCTCGCCGGACGCGATCGAGGGCAGAACCTGCTTCTTCAGCTCTTCCGAGGCCGACAGGATGATCGGCTGGGTGCCCAGCTTGTTCACCGCCGGGATCAGGGACGCCGACGCGTCGACCCGGGCGACCTCTTCGATCACGATGCAGGCGCCGACGGCGTCCGCACCCTGGCCGTCGTACTCCTCGCCGATGTGGACGGCGTTGAAACCCGACTTGACCAGCGCGTTGTACGCCTCGATCGGATAACGCTCGTTCTCGTCGACCTCGGCCGCGTACGGCGCGATCTCCTTCTCGGCCAGAGCCCGGACCGCGGCCCGCAGCTCCTCGTGCTCCTCGGCAAGCTGGTACAGGCCGTCGGTCACTCCGGTCACCTTCTCTACGACGTCGGGAGGGTTCCGTCGATGTTAGCGCTCGTTCACTGACTGCGTCCGCCGTCGTCCTTGTGTCCTTGACCGCAGAATTCGTATGGTCGAGTGATGCCGCTCACCGCGCCGACGACGCCGCCCGGTCTGCCCACCTCCCTCGACTACCCCGAAGTCCCGGTCGGCTCGATCCTCGCCGCGGGTGCCGCGCGCTGGGGCGACCGGACCGCCTTCGCCCAGGACGGCCACAGCCTCACCTTCGCCGAGACCTACCGGGCCGCCTGCCGGTTCGCGAACGCCTTGCGCGAGCGCGGCATCGGCCGCGGCGACGTGGTGGCCCTGCACCTGCCCAACTGCCTGGCCTTCCCGATCGCCTACTACGGCACGCTCCTGGCCGGGGCGACCTTCAGCCCGACCAACCCGCTGCTCCCGCCGGACGACCTCGCGTTCCAGCTCGCCGACTGCGAGGCCGCGGCCGTCGTGACGTTCGGGCCGGTCGCGGGCGCGCTGGCGAGCGTCGCCGACCGGATCCCGGCGAAGTTCGCCGTCGTCGTCGCCCCGGCGGGCGACCTGCTCGACGACCAGGTCGAGTTCGAAGCGTTCCACGCCGGACAGCCGGAAACGCGCCCCGACGTCGCCATCGACGTCCACGAAGACCTCGCGCACCTCGCCTACACCGGCGGCACCACCGGCCGGTCGAAGGGCGTGCGGCTGACCCACCGGAACGTCGTGGTCAACACGCTCCAGCACTCGTGCTGGGGCTCCGGCTCGGTGCCGGCGCTCGACGCGAACGGCGAGGTCACGATCGACCAGATCGGCAGCGAGGACGAGTGGCCGTCGCGGCTCGGCACCGGCGTCGCGATCAACCTGACCCCGTGGTTCCACGCGATGGGCATCATCGGCGGGATGAACGCGGCGGTCGTCGCCGGCACGACGACGGTGCTCCACGCGCGCTTCGACCCGGCCGCCTACATCGCCGACGCCGAGCGGCTGCGGGTCACCGGCCTCGGCGGCGCGCCCGCACTGTTCGCCGCGCTGCTCGCCACGCCGTCGTTCCACACCGCGGACCTGTCTTCGGTGCGGTCGATCGGCTCCGGCGCGGCGCCGATGAACCACGCGATGATCAACGCGCTGCGCGAGCGCTTCCCGGGTGTCGTGGTCGCCGAGGGCTACGGCCTCACCGAGGCGACGATGGGCGCGGTGATCTCCCCGACGTACCGCTCGGGCACCCGCAAGGTCGGCTCGGTGGGCGTCCCGATCTTCGACACGGAGGTCAAGGTCGTCCCGGCCGAGGGCGGCGAGGACCCGGTTCCGGCGGGTGAGCGCGGCGAGGTCTGCCTGCGCGGCCCGCAGATCATGCAGGGCTACCGCAACCGACCGGAGGAGACGGCGGCCGCGCTGGTCGACGGCTGGCTCCACACCGGCGACATCGGCATCCTCGACGAGGACGGTTATCTGTCCATCGTGGACCGCAAGAAGGACATGCTGCTGTACAAGGGGTACAACGTCTTCCCCCGCGAGCTGGAGGAGCTGCTGATCACGATGCCGGGCGTCGCGGCGGCCGCGGTGGTCGGCCGCCCGGACACCGAGGTCGGCGAGCTGCCGGTGGCGTTCGTGGTGCCGCGCGGAGACCTGGACGCGGACGAGCTGATGGCCGCGATCAACGAGAAGGTCGTGCCCTACAAGCGGTTGCGGGAAATCCACGTCGTCGAGCAGATCCCGGTGTCGGCCGCGGGAAAGGTGCTCAAACGGCAGCTGCGCGACCAGCTTTCAAGCTAGGCGGTCGCCGGAGAGGAAGGTGCCCGCCTGCTTCACGTGCCGGAGCAGCGGGGAGACCTCCATGCTCTGCAGGCCCGGCAGCGAGCCGACCTGGTCGGAGGTGAACTCGAACAGTTCGTCCAGGCCCCGGAGGGCCGCGACCGCGTGGAGGTTGTGCGGGCCCGACACCGCCGCGGCGAAGGCGACTTCGGGCAGCTGGGCCAGCGCGCGCCCGACGCTCTTGATCGCCGACGGGTGCACGCGCAGCCACAGGTTCGCCCGGGCGTGGTAGCCCAGCGCCGTCGCGGCGATCTCGACGTCGATGTGGACGACGCGCCGCTCCAGCAGCGTCTGCAGGCGCCGGGACGCCCGCCCGGGCGTGAGGTCCGCCGCCGCGGCGAGGTCGACCAGGCTCGCGCGGCCGTCCTCGGCGAGCACGGCGAGCAGCTGCTCGTCTTCGGAGGTGAGGTGCACCGGCTCGCGGGCCACCACCGGGGCTTCCGTGAACGGCGCGCCCTCGCTGCCCAGCGCGGCTTCCTGCTCCGGCGTCAGCGTGCCGCGCAGGGCGGCCCAGTAGTGGCCACGGCCGCCGATGAACTGGCGCAGCATCGCGGACGCGTGGATGTCCAGCACGGCCGCCGTGCGCGGGAGCTGCCGGCCGAGCAGGTCGTCGCGCTCGTCCTGGGTCCGCGACCGGACCGCGCAGGTGACCTCCGAGCCGGCGGCGCCGAGCGCCACCCAGCTGACGTCTTCGCGCTTCGCGAGCGCGTCGGCGATCGCCGCGCCGCTGCCGGGACGGCAGCGCAGCCGCACCAGCCACTTGCTCTGGCCCAGTGCTCCCGGATCGACAATGCCCGCCACCCGGACAACCCCGTCGGCCCGCAGCCGCCGGTAGCGCCGCCCGACCGCGGCTTCGGTGACCCCGAGCACGCCCGCAATCGAGGCGAACGACGCCCGCGGCGCGACCTGGAGCGCCCGCAGGAGACGCACATCGTCGGGCGACGCAACGACGGATTCGGCCATCAATGCTCCTCACGTCGAGGCAATCCTACAAATCACCCCGGCGAACACGCCGTAACGACGTCATCGCGGTGAGACTGGGACCGAACCCAAGGAGACGAAATGACCAACCCCACCGCTCTGATCGTGGGGGCGTCGCGCGGCCTCGGCCACGCGATCGCCGCCGAACTCGCCGACCGGGGGTGGCACGTCATCGGCACCGTCCGGGACACCACCGCCCGGACACCCCTGCACGACCTGGCGGACCGCGCGGACGGGCGCGTCGAGATCGAGCACCTCGACATCACCGAACCCGATCAGCTGCCGCCACTGCGCGAGCGGCTCGCGGACCGGCGGCTCGACGTGCTCTTCGTCAACGCCGGGACCACCAACAACCCGCAGACGCCGATCGGCGAGGTCTCGACCACCGACTTCGTCGACGTGATGGTCACCAACGCGCTCAGCCCGATGCGCGTCATCGAGGCGCTCGGGGACCTCGTGCCGCCGGACGGGCTCATCGGCGCGATGTCGTCCGGCCAGGGCAGCATCACGAACAACACGGCCGGCTCGCGCGAGGTCTACCGGGCCAGCAAGGCCGCGCTGAACATGCTCATGCGCAGCTTCGCGGCCCGGCCGTCCGAGGCCGAGCGCGCACTCGTCGTCGTGGCCCCCGGCTGGATCCGCACGGCCCTCGGTGGCCCGGACGCGCCGTTCACCATGGAGGAGAGCGTTCCGCTGATCGTCGACGTGCTCCTGGCGAAGCAGGGCAAGCCCGGCCTCGAGTACCTGGACCGCAACGGCGAGACCGTGCCGTGGTGACCGGTCAGTGGCCGGTCTTCTCGCGCAGGGCCGCGTCCTTGTCCAGGACCAGCTTCTCCAGGTCGCGCTGGAACGTCGCCATCTTCGACCGCAGGCCTTCGTCGGACGCGGCGAGGATGCGGACCGCCAGCAGGCCCGCGTTGCGCGCGCCGCCGACCGAGACCGTGGCCACCGGGACGCCCGCCGGCATCTGGACGATCGACAGCAGCGAGTCCAGGCCGTCCAGGTACTTCAGCGGGACCGGGACGCCGATCACCGGCAGGACGGTCGCCGAGGCGACCATGCCCGGGAGGTGGGCCGCGCCGCCCGCGCCCGCGATGATCACCCGGACGCCGCGGGCCACCGCCGACGTCGCGTAGTCCAGCATGCGCTGCGGGGTCCGGTGCGCCGAGTAGACGCCGACCTCGTACTCGACGCCGAACTCGTCCAGCGCCGCGCCGGCCGCTTCCAGCACCGGCCAGTCCGAGTCGCTGCCCATGATCACGCCCACCTGCGGCGCCATACCTGATCTCCTAGTGAATCTCGTGGCCGTCGAGCCAGACGGCGTGGGACAGCCAGTGCGCCGACAGCAGGGCCCGGTTGCGCAGGTCCTCCATGCGGTCGCCGGTGAAGTTCACGTGCCCGAGCTTGCGGCCCGGCCGCTCCTGCTTGCCGTACAGGTGCACCCGCGCCTCCGGGTACCGCGCAAACAGGTGGTGCAGCCGCTCGTCCGGCCCCATCCCGGGCAGCTCCGACGCGCCCAGCACGTTCGCCATGACACACGCGGGCGCGACCATGTCGGTGCGGCCCAGCGGGTAGTCGAGCACGGCGCGCAGGTGCTGCTCGAACTGGGACGTGCGCGAGCCGTCCATCGTCCAGTGGCCGGAGTTGTGCGGCCGCATCGCGAGCTCGTTCACCAGCAGGCCGGTGTCGGTCTCGAACAGCTCGACCGCCAGCAGCCCGGTGACGTCCAGCGTCGCCGCGACGCGCAGCGCGAGATCCTGCGCCTCGTGGACCCGCTCGTCCGACAGGCCCGGCGCCGGGGCGAGGACCTCGGTGTTGATGCCACCGGACTGCACGGTCTCGACCACCGGGTACGCCGCACCCTGGCCGAAGGGCGAGCGGGCGACGAGCGCGGCCAGCTCCCGCCGCATCGCCACCTTCTCCTCGACCAGCAGCGGGGTGCCCGCTTCCAGCAGCCCCGGCACGGTCTCCCGGGCCTGCTGGGCCGTGTCCAGCATCCAGACGCCGCGGCCGTCGTAACCGCCGCTGGACGCCTTGAGCACCACCGGCCAGCCGTGCGCGCCGCCGAACTTCACCACGTCGTCCACAGAGGACACTTCGGCGAAGGCGGGGCCCGGCACGCCCATGCCGGCCATCATCTCGCGCATCACCAGCTTGTTCTGCGCGAAGCCGAGCGCGGACGGCGCCGGGCGGATGGTGTGACCCTCCATCGCCAGCGTCAGCAGGTGCTCGCCGGGCACGTGCTCGTGGTCGAACGTGAGCACGTCGACCGAGGCCGCGAACGCGCGCAGCGCCTCGAGATCGGTGTGGTGACCCAGCACGACGTCGCCCGCGACGAGCCCCGCCGCTTCGTTCGCACCCGCGGCGAGCACGCGCAGGGACTGGCCGAGGGAGATCGCCGCCTGGTGGGTCATCCGGGCGAGCTGCCCGCCGCCCACCATGCCCACGACGGGCAGACCGGTGTGTTTGTCCATAGCGCGCTCAGCCTAAACGACTAAACGGTGACCACCTGCGGTGACCGCCGGACCAGGCGAACCTCACGCGCCGCCAGCACGACGATCCCGGCCGCCGCGGCGAGCACGTAGACGTTGCCGAGGACCGACCAGCCCAGGCCCCAGCCGAACTCCGTGTCACCGCCGTTGGGCACCAGCATCACCACCTGCGAGGCGAACAGCACCGCGACAGCCGCCGCGGCCCAGCGCCTGCCCTTCACCAGCAGCAGCGTGATCAACGGCACGGCCCAGACCCAGTGGTGCGACCACGACACCGGCGAGAGCAGCAGGCCGTAGAACGCCGTGACGAGCAGGGCGGCCGCGTCCTCACCGCGCCGGTGCAGCCGCACCACCAGCCACACCGCGGGCACGGCCAGCACCGCCGCCACCCCGACCGCCACCGCCAGCGACCAGGGCGCGAGGTGGGAAGCACGGTTGACCAGCCCGTTGAGCGACTGGTTGAAGATCCAGTGCACCGATCCGACCCGGCTCGGGTCGGTCGCCGAATCCCGCCAGAACCGCAGCGCGTCGACCGGGATGACCGCGAACATCACCGCTTCCAGTACGGCGAACGTGCCCAGCGCGCGCAGCCCGTCCTTCCACCGGCCGGTGAAGAACAGGTGCGGCACGAAGATCAGCGGGGTGAGCTTGATCGCCGCCGCCACGCCGATCAGCACGCCCGCCCAGCGCGACTGCCGCGCCGAGAGCACCAGGACGTCCAGCACCACGAACGCCATCAGTATCAAGTTGATCTGGCCCAGGAACAGCGTCTTCCACACCGGTTCCAGCGCCAGAGCGGCGGCCGTTCCCGCCGGCAGCGCCCACCACGCGAGTGAGCGCCCCGGCGACGACGAAACCACCGTGATCACGACCATAAGGGCGACCACCGACAAAACCGCGACCACGCCCCAGACCAGGCCCGACGGCACCAGCGCGAGCGGCAGGAACAGCGGCGCGGCGGCCGGGGTGTAGGTGAACGGCAGCCGCACCCAGTCCGGCAGCGCGGTCAGCACGTCACGCGTGTAGAGCGGGTCGCCGTGGACCAGGGTCAGCGCGCCGGCCCGGTACACCGCGCTGTCCGCGCCCAGGTGCCAGCCGGCCAGCCAGGCGACGACGCCGAGGACGAGAACGAGAAGCGCGATCCCCCCGGCGAGAACCCGGCCGGTGCGGGCCTCAGACGCCGGTGGGGACGTCGACATGCTCGCCGGCCGCCGCCTTCTTCCGGGCCCGCCGCTGCAGCCCCCAGCGCAGCGCCAGGGCGAGGGCGAGGACGACCGGCATCAGGATGTACGCGTCACCCAGGACGTTCTGCCACACCGTCCAGTGCAGCTCGACGTTGCGCCCGTTGGGCAGGATCAGCAGCACGCAGCTGACGAACACGAACGCCGCGAGGAACGTCCCGACCCAGCGCTTCCACGCCGTCGCCGGGGTCGTCTTCGGCAGGCGCGAGACCAGCAGCACGATCAGCGGGACCACCCACACCCAGTGGTGGGTCCAGGAGATCGGCGAGATCAGCAGCGTCCAGAACGCGGTGACCAGCAGCGCGGCCAGCGCCTGGCCCTTGCGGTGGAACCGCATGAGCAGCCACAACGCCGGGATGGCGAGCAGGAAGCCGATGCCCATCGCCGCCTTCGACGCCCACGGCGCGAGGTCGGTGGCCCGGTTCATCAGGGCGTTCAGCGACTGGTTGCCCGCCCAGTGCACCGGCCCGATCCGGCCGGTGTCGGGCAGCGTGACGGTCCAGTACTTGGCCGCGTCGTGCGCGTTGATCAGGAACATCAGGCCCTGGAGCAGCACGAACGTCGCCAGCCCGCGCAGCGCGTCCTTGCGGCGGCCGGTGATGAACAGGTGGCCGAGGAAGACCAGCGGCGTCAGCTTGATCGCCGCCGCGACGCCGACCAGCACGCCGCCCCAGCGGCTCCCCCGCGCGCCGATGACCAGCATGTCCAGCAGGATCATGGCCATCAGGATCAGGTTGATCTGGCCGAGGAAGATCGTCCGCCACACCGGCTCGAGGCCGAGGAAGACCAGGAAGAACACGATGGTCGAGCGGGCGGGCGAGGCCCACCAGCGCGGTCCGTCGTCGGCCGGGCGGGGCAGGGCGCCGATCGCGATCCGGATCGACAGTGCCATCGCCATCAGCGAGATCGCGGTGATCAGGCCCCAGGAGATCTGCGTCGGGAACGCCGCGAGCGGCACGAAGATCAGCGCCGCCGTCGGCGGGTAGGTGAACGGCAGCAGCGCCCACCACGGCTCGTTGGCCAGGGTGTTCGCGTCGTAGAGGGAATCGCCGTGCAGCAGCGTGAGCGCACCCGCGCGGTAGACCGCGCTGTCGACGCCGAGCACCCAGTCGTGCTGCCAGCCCCAGATGCCGTACCCGATCGCGACCAGCGGGATCACCGACAGGATCAAGATCGACCGCGGGCGCACGGACAGGCGGGCGATGGACTTGCGCAGGGCCAGGCGGTGCGTGGATCTGGCCGCGACTTCGCCGTCGATCTCGGTGGAAACGGTCCTGGTCACCTCACCAGGAAATCATGGCGGCCCGGGTTCAGGTCAGAAGGGTCCGGGCGGAACCGGACTTTCCGGCTTTTCTACACCCGCGCGAGCCGGGCCAGCAGGTCGCAGGCCAATTCGTGGGTGGTGGGCAACCGCACCGCCGAGACGCGCGGCTGGCCGGCGTCCGCCAGCTGCGCGTCGACCGACAACCGCTCGTGCAACGCCCTTCGCAGCGCGACCCCGTGGGACGCGACCTTGTCGTCCCGCGGCACCAGCGCGGCGACCACGGACGGCCCGAGCGAGGCGACGCTCTGGCCGGTGTCGAACACCGCCCGCAGCGCGTCCGCGACCAGGATCATCCCGGTCAGCCGCGGGAAACCGGCGACGGTGCTGAGGTCCAGCGAGACGACCAGCAACATGTGTTCCTCGGCCGCCGGCCGCTCGCGCGCCGTGGCGGCCTGGTAGACCTCGACCAGCCGCGTCCGCAGGTAGGCGGCCGAGGGCAGGCCGGTCAGCGGGTCGGTGACCTCGGTGTGCACGAGCTGGTCGGTGGCGACGTCCGCCCAGGCCAGCGCCGTCATCCGGAGCAGGCGGGACGGCGTCGCGTCGACGTCGGGCGAGACGAACCCGTCACCGGCGTGGTCGAGCACCGCGTGCAACGCGGCCAGGTCGGCGAGGGTTTCGGCGAGTCCGGCACCGGCCGCCGCGCGGGCCCTGGCCAGCCCGGCCAGCGCGATTTCGGCGGCCTCGACGCGGCCCTTGTTCATCACCGCCGCGCAGACGGCGTCGACCTCGGGCAGCGCCCAGTCGCTGGGGAAGCGCCAGCCCGCGGCGAGGCTCGCCGTGCGCCAGCGCCCCCGCAGCGCGCGGAGGGAGCGGTCGCGCTCGGCGGTGGACGGAACGTCACCGGGGCCGGATCGCGTACCGGTTGCCGGAACATCCACTGGCCACCCGCCCCATTCGTCGAACTTGTCGATCTTGCTCGGTGCTTCACGGTGAGGACGCACGGCGGAGTACCCCGTGACGGCGTACTCACCAGTTTTGTTAAGAAGCTTTTCTCCGGGCCCGGTGAGGGGCGGGTGATTTTCTTGCGCCGTCGGTGTCTTCACCCCCACCACGACGTGACCGTTCCGACCGGGTCAGTCACACTTGCCTCGTGACCCGGGCCCGCCTGTAATGGCAGGTCCAGGCCTTAGCCGACCGAGGAGTGCCGTGTCCACCATTCCCGCCGATCTCAGCGGAAAGAGTGACGCCGAGCTGATCGCGGAGGTCCGCGCCGGGAAGATCGCGTCGTACGGCGGTCTGTACGAACGCCACACCGGCGCGGCGCACAACCTCGCCCGTCAGCTGGCCCGCTCGAGCTCCGAGGCCGACGACCTGGTGTCCGAGGCCTTCGCGAAAGTGCTGGACACGCTCCGTGGTGGCAAGGGGCCGGACACCGCCTTCCGGGCGTACCTGCTGACCGCCCTTCGCCACACTGCGTACGACCGAACGCGCAAGGAGCGCCGGGTCGACCTCAACGAGGACATGGCCGACGTCTCCGCCGAGGCGCTCACCGTCCCGTTCTCCGACACCGCCGTCGCCGGGCTCGAACGGACGATGGCCGCGAAGGCGTTCGCGCGGCTGCCCGAACGCTGGCAGGCCGTGCTCTGGCACACCGAGATCGAGCAGCAGAGCCCGGCCGAGGTCGCGCCGCTGCTGGGGCTGACCGCGAACGGCGTCTCCGCGCTCGCCTACCGCGCCCGTGAAGGGCTGCGGCAGGCGTACCTGCAGGTCCACCTGCAGGAGAACGCCGAGGAACGCTGCCGCGCCTGCGCCGAGCGGCTCGGCGCGTGGACCCGCGACGGGCTGTCCAAGCGGGAACGCGCCCAGGTCGAGAGCCACCTCGACGAGTGCGACAACTGCCGGGCGCTGGCCGCGGAGCTGGCCGACGTCAACGGCGGCCTGCGCGCGATCATCGCCCCGATCGTCCTGGGCGGCGCCGCGCTGGGTTACCTCGCGACGATCGGCGCGGCCAAGGCGAGCGCGGCCACCGCGGCGGCGGCCGGTGCGGCCGCCGCCGGGGCCGCGGCCGCCGGTGGCAAGGCGGGCGCGGCGGCCGGGGGCGCCCCCCCCGGGGCTCGGCAGAGCCCACCGCTGTAAACAAC
>NZ_JBICSQ010000039.1:47854-78959 GCF_043197175.1 Amycolatopsis sp. NPDC049252 | reverse complement strand
GCCCCTGGGCCCCCGCGCGGGCTGGGGGGTTGGGCGGTGGTGTGTTTCGCCCGCACCCCCGAGCAGTGCGAACCAGTCCTCGGCCAACCCCCCGGCCGTCTCCGCGATTAATCGAAAAAAATACGCGTTAGCCCTAGCCCGGGCGGTAATCGCCCGCTAGATTGATCATCAACCGCAGCGTGATCACCTCGTTGGTCCGCTGCGTGCCCCGCCCCGTACGTGCGGCCCCGAATTCCGCGGGCCGGTGCCGTTGCACTCCCCTCCCCCGACCGGCACCGGCCCGCGGTTCCACGTCCAGGTCCCCTACCGGACCGCCTTCACCCGCAGGACCAGTACCGCGGCCAGCAGGGTCGCGACGGCCGAAGCGGCGAAGAGTCCCGAGTAGCCACCGAGGTACGCGAGCACGAGCGGCGTCAGCAGCGGGGCCACCACCTGCGGCAGCGAATTCGCGATGTTGATGACGCCCAGGTCCTTCGCGCGGTCCTGCGCCGTCGGCAGCACCTGCGTCAGCATCGCGAGCGCCACGGCCATGTACGCACCGAAGCCGACGCCCAGCAGCGGGGACGCGGCGAGCGCGACCGGCCAGCTCTGCCAGATCACCAGCAGCAAAGCGGCCAACGCCATCACCCCGGAGGCCGCAAGGACGTACGGCTTACGCCGTCCGGACTTGTCGGAGAAGTGCCCGGCGAGCACCGCGCCGATGACGAGCGCGACGCCGTACAGCCCCATCATGATCAGCAGGCCCGTGTCCGGGTCCGGGTAGTGCACCGCGTCCTTCAGGAAGAACAACAGGTAGAGCGTGCCGAACGCGTTGCCGAGGTTGATCATGAAGTGGCACGACCAGGCCCACGCGAAGTCCGGGTGCCGCCGCGGCGAGACCCAGAGGTTGCGCAGCACCTCACCCGCCGCGGACGACGGGCGGTGCTCGACCGGCAGCCGCGCGTCCGGCGTCCGGAGCACGAAGAAAGCGGCTCCGACCAGGACGATCCCCGCGCAGACCGCGTAGGCGAGCGGCAGCCCGGCGATGCCGAGCATCACGACGACGACCACCGCGCCCAGCACCGTGCCGAGCATCTGCGCGATGCCGACGAGCCCGCCGACCTGCGCGCGCTGCCCGACCGGGACGCGGTCGGCGATGGCCGACATCAGGGTGGCGAGCATGCCGTTGAGCCCGGCCTGCACCAGGCACCAGCCGGTGATCAGCAGCGCGACGTTCGGCGCGAACGCCAGCACCAGCAGCCCGACGGCGGCGACGATCGCACCGACGACCGTCCACGGGTGGCGGCGGCCGAACCGGGAGCACGTCCGGTCCGACAGCAGCCCGACCGCCGGGTTGACGACCAGCGCCACGACCGCGCCGGCCCCCATCACGATGCCGAGCACGAACTCCTTGTTGACCTGGTCCAGCATCTCGGCCTGCTGCGGCAGCAGCACCTGGATCGGGGCGTAGATCCCCAGCCAGAGCGCGATGTTCGCGAAGAACAGCAGGCTCATCCAGCCGGGCCGCACCCGCACGACCGGCTCGGCGAGGGCTTCCGGCAGGGCCGTGGCCTCAGTCGTCTCACTACTCATCCTGCACCAGCTTCCGGTACCAGTGGAACGAGTCCTTCGGCGTGCGCCGCAGGGTCTCGTAGTCGACGTGCACCAGGCCGAAGCGCGGCGCGTAGCCCTTGGACCATTCGAAATTGTCCATCAGGGACCAGCAGAAGTAACCCCGGACGTCGACGCCGGCGTCCATCGCCTCGCGCAGCGCGACGAGGTGGCTGTGCAGGAAGTCGATCCGCTCGGGGTCGTGCACGGCGCCGTCCTCGGCGACGACGTCGGCGAAACTGCAGCCGTTCTCGGTGATCTGGATCGGCGGCAGCTTGTCGCGGTAGCGCCGGTGGAAGTCCAGCAGCAGCTCGCGAAGCGCGTGCGGGACGATCGGCGAGTCGTTGGTCGTCATCGGGTAACCCTCGATCGGACGAAGGTCGAACGGCAGCGGGTTGCCCGGGCTGGGCGCCGCGACGCCCTGTGGCTCGTAGTAGTTGACGCCGTAGAAGTCGAGCGGCTGGGCGATGGCCGGCAGGTCGTCGGCGAACCCGGCGGGGAGGTGCTCGTGGAGCTGTTCGGGGTAGGTGCCGAGCAGAACGGGATCCGCGTAAAGCCGATTGAGCAGCGCGTCGAGCCACTCGGCGGCCGCGTCGTCCTCCACACTGTCGGCGACGGGCCAGATCGGCGAGTGGTTGTTGGCCGTGCCGATGTTCGTGGCACCGGCCGCGCGCAGCGCCTGGACGGCCAGGCCGTGCGCGAGGTTCTGGTGGTGCGCGGTCGGAACGGCGTCGAGCAGGAGGGTCTGTCCGGGTGCGTACTCGCCGATCGCGTAACCGAAGATCGACATGACCATCGGCTCGTTCAGCGGAATCCACAGCTTCACCCGATCGGCGAAACGTTCTCCGAGAATGTGGGCGTACTCGGCGAAGCGCTCAGCGGTACCCCGGGTGAGCCAGCCGCCCTCGTCTTCGACGGCTTGCGGGGTGTCCCAGTGGTAGAGCGTGACGGCGGGCGCGATGCCGGCTTCGCACACGGCGTCGATGAGCTTGTCGTAGAACCCGAGACCCTCGGGGTTGGGCGCACCCTTCCCGTCGGGCTGGATGCGGGGCCAGGCGATGGACATCCGGTAGGCGCCGACGCCGAGTTCCGCCATCAGCGCGATGTCTTCGGGGTAGCGGTGGTAGTGGTCGGCGGCTACTTTGGCTTCTTCACCGCGGGCGATCTTGCCTTCGGTCGCGGTGAACGTGTCCCAGATGGACGGTCCGCGCCCACCCTCGGTGGTGGCGCCTTCGATCTGGAACGCCGAGGTCGAAACACCCCAAAGGAAGTCGGGCGGGAAGTTCGGGTTCTGCACCGGCTGCTGACCCCTTCGTCAGGCCACCCATACGGGTGAACATGAAAAGTTCTCATATACTAGGTCTTCACTCGTCCGTGGGGAAGCCCGTCGGCGCGATAAAGTCCCAGATCAGACGAGGAGGAGTGCCGTGTCCGACATCCAGGCCGCGAAGGTGCCGGCAGAAGCGACCCCCCTACGCCGGCAGCCGGTCCAGCAACGCAGCGCGAAACGGGTCGAGCAGATGCTCGACGCGAGCGCGGCGCTGATCGACGAGCTCGGCTACGACGCGCTGACGACCACCCTGATCGCCAAACGAGCAGGGGTCGCCGTCGGTTCGCTGTACCAGTTCTTCCCCGACAAGCGCGCCGTCGTGCAAGCGCTTACCGCCCGCAACCTCGAACGGTTCGTCGGCGCGGTCAACGAGCGCCTCAAGCAGCTGGGCCCCGAGCACTGGTGGGACGTCGTGGACTCGATCCTCGACATCTACCTGGAGATGCACCGCTCGGTCCCGGGCTTCTCGAAGGTCCACTTCGGCGACATCATCGACCGCCAGCTGCTCGACGAGACCCGCGACAACAACGCGGTGATCGTCGATTCCCTGACGGACCTCCTGGCCTCCCAGGTCGACCGCCCGGTGGAGGACCTCCGCTTCGCGATCACGATCGCCAACGAGGTCGCGGACGCGCTCCTCAAGCTGGCGTTCCGCAAGGAGCCGAGCGGCGACGAGAAGTTCGTGGCGGAGGCGAAGTACGTGGTGAAGGGCTACCTGGCGGCGCGGTTCGGGGAGAAGCAGGCGTAGTTGTCCCCAGAAGTTGTCCACAGGCTTCCCCAGTTGTGGACAACCCTGGGGCCTGGTCCGTTCTGGGCCGGGTTCGTCCGGGGGCGCCGATAGACTGGACCTGGGGACGCCCCCCTGGGAGTGGCGGGGGCTGCTTTCCGGGCCGGGTCCTGGTGGAAGCAGGTTTCTCGGTTTTCGGGGCCTGCTGTACACGGGGGCCTGATCGGCGATCGAGTCTCGCCGACCTCCGCTCGTGAGTCCGGCGATCGGCCGGCGGGCCCGCTTTCTTGCCCGTGGAGCAGGTGCTGTGGGCCGCGGTCGATCCGGGATGCTCGCCTATCCGGAGTCTGGACAGGTTCCGGCGGAGTGGCGGTTGGGGAGCAGGATTCGCCCGTCCGGGGTGGGGGACAAAACCGGGCCCGGGGCCGAAATCGGTGTTCCCGCCCGCGGACGCGGTACCCGGGTCGCCGGGCCCGCGTCGGTGCGGCCTTGGTCAGCCGAAGTTCTGGTGCTCGCCGCGGTACGTCGGGACCGTGCGCTCCACCCGGTCGCCCAGCACCAGGTGGTAGTGCGTGAAACGCTCGGCCAGCTCGCCCGCCTTGGCGTGCCGGAGCCAGACGCGGTCGCCCAGCTGCAGGGTTCGGGCGGCCCTTCCCGTCACCGGGGACTGGACTTCGCCCGCGCCTTCGAAACCGAGGAATTTCAGGCCCGTCGGCAGGTAGGGCGTCGGTTGGCGGGACGGGCCCGTCGGGCCGGAGGCGATGTAGCCGCCGGAGTACAGCGTGGCGATCTTGCGCGTGGGGCGGCGGACCACCGGTAGCGCGAACAGCGCCGCCGGGCGGGGCTTGAAGCGCGTGTACGCGTCGAAGAGGGTCGGGCCGATCAGGCCCGAGCCGGCCGCGATCTCCGTGACCACCGCGTCCGCGCCCGTCGACTCGATGCTGCCCGTGCCGCCGCCGTTGACGAACTCCAGGTTCGTCACCTCGCGGACCGCGCGGACCGCGGCGCCGCGGCGGCGGGCCAGCTCGGCCGCCGAACGTCGCTGCATCCAGCCGACCACCAGCTGGTTGACGCGGCGGCCCGCCGCGTCGCCGAGGCCGGCGATCTGGCCTTCGTACGCCATGACGCCCACCAGGGTGAAGCCCGGTCGGGCCACGACCTGACGCGCGAACGTCGAGGCCTGCTTCGCGGTGAAGATCGGCGATCGCCGGGTGCCGACGTGGATGCCCGGGACCGGGCGCCACGACGCGTCCAGTTCCAGGCAAACCCGGATTTCCGGGTGGCCGTGGCCGAGGGCGGCGTCCACCAGGTCCAGGTGCTCGGGCGAGTCGACCATGATCGTGATCGACGCGCGGGCCTTGTCGGACGCGGCCAGGCGGCGGAGGGCGTCGTGGTCCGCGGTCGGGTAGGCGACGACGACGTCGTCGGTCGTGCCCTGCTCGACGTGCCAGATGGCCTCGGCCAGCGAGTAGCACATCAGGCCTTCGAAGCCCGGCATCGCGAGGACACGCTCCAGGAGCGCCCGGCAGCGGACCGACTTGCTCACCACGCGGATCGGCTTGCCGGCCGCGCGCCGGTGGAGGTCGTCGGCGTTCGCGTCGAAGGCAGCCAAGTCGACGACGGCCAAGGGTGGATCGAGGTCCTTGGTCGCCAAGTCGTACACCGTCGCACTGGTCACGAGGTCTAAAGTACGACAACAAAGCTTGAAACGCGAATACTGTTCACATACTGTCTCGGACATTCGACCGATGGAGGGGGCGCGCATGACCCGGTGGACCAACTGGGCGGGCACGGCGTCCGCCTCGCCGCAGCACGTTCACCAGCCGCGGAGCACGGCTGAGATCGCGGCGACCGTCGCGAGCATCGCCGCGGCCGGCCGGACCGTGCGCCCCTGGGGCAGCGGCCACTCCTTCACCGCGATCGCCGTCGCCGACTCCGACGCGCTCGACCTGCGCGGGTGGACCGGCATCGAGCGGGCCGACCTCGAAACCGGGCACGTCACCGTCCGCGCGGGCACCACGATCAAGCAGCTCAACGCCGCGCTCGACACCCTCGGGCTCGCCATGACCAACCTCGGCGACATCGACGCGCAGACCATCGCCGGCGCGATTTCGACCGGCACGCACGGCACCGGCGCGCGCCTCGGCGGCATCGCCACCCAGATCGTGGCGCTCGAACTCGTCCTGGGCGACGGCTCGGTCGTCACCTGCTCGGCCGGCGAACGCCCGGACCTCTTCTCCGCCGCCCGCGTCGGCCTCGGCGCGCTCGGCGTGATCACCACCGTGACGCTGAAGTGCGAGCCGTCGTTCGTGCTGCGGGCGCAGGAACGTCCGGAGCCGCTGGAGCAGGTCCTCGAAGGCTTTGACGACTTCGCCGCGGACAACGAGCACTTCGAGTTCTACTGGTTCCCCTACGGCAAGAACGCGCTGGTCAAGCGCAACAACCGCTGTGAGACGGCGGAGCCGCTGAGCCGGGTCCGCCAGTTCGTCGACTACGAGATCATGGAGAACGTCGCGTTCGGCGGGCTCTGCCGGACGGGCCGGCTGATGCCGCGGCTCGTGCCCTCGCTCAACAGCTTCGCGTCGAACATGCTTTCCGCGCGCGAGTACAGCGACCTCTCCCACCGCGTTTTCGTCACCGCGCGCAACGTCCGGTTCACCGAGACGGAATACGCGGTTCCACGTGAATCAGTGCACGAAGTCCTCGCCGAGCTGCGCGCGCTGGTGCCGAAGCTGCGGGACCCGGTGATGTTCCCGGTCGAGGTCCGCGTCGCGGCCGCCGACGACATCTGGCTCTCGACCGCGCAGGGCCGCGACTCGGCCTACATCGCGATCCACCAGTTCACCGGCATGCCGTACCGCGAGTACTTCGGCGCGTTCGAGAAGATCGCCGGCGCGGTCGGCGGCCGCCCGCACTGGGGCAAGATGCACGACCTCGACGCCGGCGTCCTCCGCTCGCGCTACCCGCACTTCGACGACTTCCTGCGCGTGCGCAAGGAAACCGATCCGAACGGCGTCTTCACGAACACCTACCTGGACCGCGTGCTCGGCCCGGTCGGTTAGAAGAGCGCGGACACCGATTCGCCGTTGTGGATCCGGCGGATCGCCTCGGCCATCGCCGGGGCGATCGAGAGGATCTTCAGCTTTTCGGTGCGGTCCTCTTCGTGGACCGGGACGGTGTTGGTGCAGACGATCTCCAGCACCTCGGGCCGGTCGCCGATGCGCTCGATGGCCTTCGCCGCGAACAGGCCGTGCGTGCAGGCGACGCGGATCGAGCGCGGGCGCAGCTCGGCGAGCCTGTCGAGCAGTTCGAGAACCGTGCTGCCCTTGGCGATCTCGTCGTCGAGGACGATCACGTCGCGGCCGGTGATCTCGCCGATCACCGAGGTGATCTGGACGCGGTCGTCGGGGAAGCGCTCCTTCGCGCCGGCCGCGACCTGGACGCCGAGGAGCCGCGCGAAGTGCGACGCCTCCTTCGCGTTGCCCAGGTCGGGTGAGACGACGGTGGTGCGCGAAAGGTCGTACTGCCGGAAGTGCTTGGCCAGCTCCTGCAGCGCGTGCAGGTGGTCGACGGGGACGCTGAAGAACCCGTGTACCTGCGGCGAGTGCAGGGTCATCGCGAGAACGCGGTTCGCGCCGGCGGCCACCAGCAGGTCGGCGACCAGGCGGCCGCCGATGGAGATGCGCGGCGCGTCCTTCTTGTCCGAGCGCGCGTACGAGTAGTGCGGCATCACGGCGGTGATCCGGGACGCCGAGGCGCCGCGCGCGGCGTCGAGCATCAGCAGCAGCTCGACGAGGTGCTCCTGCACCGGACGCACGAGCGGCTGGATGATGAAGACGTCCCGCTCGCGGCAGTTCGCCTGCAGCTGGACGCCGAGACAGTCGTTCGCGAAGCGCTCGATCTCGACGGGCCGCAGCGGCACGCCGAGCTGCTCGCAGATCTCCTCGGCCAGCTCGGGGTGCGCACTGCCGCTGAAAACGGCGATCTCTCTGGATTCTTGGTTCACAGTGCTGAAATCGCCTCGTCGATCGCGGTTTCGCCCGAAATCAGTTCCAGGGTGCGACGCGCGGTCGCGGGCGCGTCGAGCAGTGCGACGAGCACCGCGGCGACGTCGTCACGCGGCACCGAGCCGCGGCCGGTCTTGTCGGCCAGCAGGACCCGGCCGGTGCCGGGGTCGTCGGTCAGCGCGCCCGGCCGGAGGATCGTCCAGTCGAGGTCGCGCGCCTTGAGGTCGTCCTCGGCCGCGCGCTTGGCACGCAGGTAGACGCGGAAGTCCTCGGTGACGTCGGGGTTCTCCGGGTTGTCGGCACCCATGGAGCCGATCTGGATGTGCCGCCGCACACCGGCCTGCGAGGCCGCGTCGGCTAAGAGAGCCGCGGCGCCGTGGTCCACAGTGGCTTTGCGCGCGGACCCGCTGCCCGGGCCGGCGCCCGCGGCGAACACCGCGGCGTCGGCGCCCTTCAGCACCTCGGCGACGGTGTCCACATCGGAGTTCTCCAGGTCGAGCACGACGGCCTGGGCACCGGCGGCTTCGAGATCCGCCGTGTGGGCGGGATTCCGGATGATCCCGACCCCTTCGTCACCTCGTGCGGCGAGCAGCCGCTCGAGCCTCAACGCGATCTGACCGTGTCCACCAGCAATGACGACTCGCATGAGCCCGACCCTAGTAGGGATCGACCAGGACCGTCAGTCGAGCTCGGCGGGGGCTTCGGCGGTGCGGAGCAGGTGGTCGTAGACGATCTCGTTCACCAGGCGGGAAACCGGGTCCTCCGCCAGCACGACGCGCTCGGTGCGGCCCTCGAGGTCGAGGTCGACGACCGAGTTGGGGTCGGCGGTGACGATCGCGAGGCCGTACGCGCGGGCCCGCGGCAGGCAGTTGCCGACGTAGTCCTCGGTCAGCACGGCCGGCGACGGCAGCACCATCGCGGCCTCGCCGTAGCGGGCGAACGGAACCGCGGAGGCCATCGCGGTGCGCCAGTGGCGCGCGACGGCCAGGACGCCGATGATCTCGGCGGCCGGGGCGGGGGCGGTTCCGGCCAGCTCCGGCCAGGTCCAGGTGTCGACAGTGGCCCGATCGGCCACCGGGCCGGCACCCATCGCGATGCGTTCGGCGTGCACGTCGGTGCGAAGCTTGGCGACCACGCAGACCTTGCGGCCCAGGATCGTGATCTCGGGAAGGACGACGCCGTTCCAGCCCAGCTGGGCGGCGGCGGTGCGGGCGAGTTCGTCGACGCTCGCGGGGAGCTCGATCGGCGGCACCACCCGGCTCGGCATCGACCGGCTGCGCTTCGCGCCACCGGCGACCGTCGAGCGATCGGTGTTCTGAGGTGTAGCCGCCACGTGTCCGCCTCCTTCTGAACTGCACCGCGTCGTGACCGGTGAAAACCGGCACCTCACTTGTCTAACAGCGCGGCGGCGCGGCGTCGCCGGGTAGTGCGAGTGGCTGCGATCGGCGGCGCCCAGCGGTCGATGACCGGTCGGTAGGCGGTCATGGGACTTCGGTCGAACGGTGCGGCCAACCGAGTGATCGCGAGGTGAGTGGCACTACCGTCCGCCTGCGACCGACTACCCGCGGCAGGATTCGGCAAACCCGCCCGACTAGCCCGTTCGGCCCAACCGATGAAGAATCCACAGTGGACGCAGGGCGCTGAGCTGCGGTTGTCCACCGTCACCCACACGGCGGTGAGCTACGCCGCAGCGGAACACGGGCGCCCGCGACTAAAGTTACCGATCAGTCACTTAGTCGTCGCCGTGGAGGACCGATGCGCTCCCCGAAGGACTTCTTCGCCCCGCTCGCCCTGGGCGCGCCCGCCCCCGTGCGGGAGATCCCGGTGACGCCGTCCCGGATGATCCACTTCTTCGACCCGAGCAACGAGAAGATGGCCGCGAAGGCGCCGGACATCGCGAAGAAGGTCGATGTCCTGCTCGGGAACCTCGAAGACGCCGTGCGCGCCGACCGCAAGGAGGCCGCGCGCGCCGGGCTCGTCGCCATCGCCAAGGCGAACGACTTCGGGAAGACGCAGCTGTGGACCCGGATCAACAGCCTGGACTCGCCGTGGGTGCTCGACGACCTGGTGACGCTCGTCACCGAGATCGGCGACAAGCTCGACGTGATCATGGTGCCGAAGGTCGAGGGCGCGCAGGACATCCACTACGTCGACCGGCTGCTGGCCCAGCTCGAAGCGCGCGCCGGGCTGACGAAGCCGTTGCTGGTGCACGCGATCCTCGAGACGGCGAGCGGCGTGGCCAATGTGGAGGAGATCGCCGGCGCGAGCCCGCGGATGCAGGGCATCTCGCTCGGGCCGGCCGACCTGGCCGCGAGCCGCCGGATGAAGACCACGCGCGTCGGCGGCGGGCACCCGGGCTATCTGGTGCGCACCGACCCGACGGGCGACGACCTGACCGAAGGCCGGACGACGTACCAGCAGGATCTCTGGCACTACACGGTCGCGCGGATGGTCGACGCGTGCGCGATGCACGGGATCCTGCCGTACTACGGGCCGTTCGGGGACATCCGCGACGTCGTCGCGTGCGAGGACCAGTTCCGGAACGCGTTCCTGCTCGGCTGCGTCGGCGCCTGGAGCCTGCACCCCGTGCAGATCGACATCGCGAAGAAGGTGTTCTCGCCCGCACCGTCCGATGTGGCCTGGGCGCGCAAGGTGATCGCCGAGATGGGCGACGGCACCGGCGCGGTGATGATCGACGGGAAGATGCAGGACGACGCGTCGGTGAAGCAGTGCCACGTGGTCGCCGAACTGGCCGACGCCCTCGCGGCGGACGACCCCGAACTCGCGGCCGCCTACGACGCCGCCACCAAGGAGATCCTCGGATGACCGAGCTGAAGCCGAGACGTTCCGTCCTCTACATGCCGGGCGCCAACGAGCGCGCGCTGGAGAAGGCCAAGACCATCCCGGCGGACGCGCTGATCCTCGACCTCGAGGACGCCGTCGCGCCGGACGCCAAGGAAGCCGCGCGCGAGCGGGTGTGCGCGGCCGTCGGGAACTACGGTTCGCGGGAAGTGACGATCCGCGTCAACGGCCTGGACACCGAGTGGCACGACGCCGATCTGCGCGCGGCCGCGGCCGCAGGCCCCGCCGCGGTGGTCGTGCCGAAGGTGAACTCGGCGTCCGAAGTGCACAACATCGAGCGCGCGCTGGAGCTGGGCGGCGCCCCGGAGCACACGAAGATCTGGGCGATGGTCGAGACGCCGGTCGCGATGCTGCACGCCGAGGAGATCGCGGCGGCGTCCGAACGGCTGACCGTGCTGGTGATGGGCACGAACGACCTCGCCAAGGAGCTGCACGCGGAGTTCGTCCCGGGCCGCGGCCCGCTGCTGGGCGGGCTTTCGCTGTGCCTGCTGGCCGCGCGCGCGACCGGCAAGGTGATCCTCGACGGCGTCTACAACGACGTGAAGGACCTGTCCGGGTTCGAAGAGGAGTGCGTCCAGGGCCGGCAGTACGGCTTCGACGGCAAGACGCTCATCCACCCGTCCCAGGTGGAGCCGTGCAACCGGATCTTCGCGCCGTCCGAAGAGGAGGTCGACCGGTCGCGCCGGATCATCGAGGCGTTCGAGAAGGCCGGCAGCGGCGTGGTGACGGTGGACGGCCGGATGATCGAGAACCTGCACGTCGACAACGCGCGTCGGGTGCTCGCGCTCGCCGAGGCGGTCAAGGCCTGACGCCGGTGGCCGGGCGAGCGGCCCGGCCACCGGTGCGGTTCAGTTCGGCAGCGAGTCCGTCCACTCGGCACCGACCTGCGCGCCCTGCGGGTCGGCGACCTGGTAGATGGCGCCGTCCGCGGAGACGTACATCGACGTCCGGTTGATGCGGCCGGTCGCGGGGTCGACGACCAGGCGGTAGTCCCTGGGCAGCAGGAAGCCCCGCCCGCCCGGGACGGAGCCCAGGTCCTGGACGCCGGGGTACGCCGCGATCGAGCGGAAGGCCGCTGCTCGCACGGCCGGCGGCGCGGGGAGGGTCGACACCAGCGAGACCATCGACAGCAGCAGCTCCCGTTCCCGGTCGCTCGCGGTCAGCGGGCCCGCGCTCGTCCGGGCGCCGCTGTGCGCGATCGCGTTCACGAGCCAGTCCCGCAGCGCCGCCGGGTCGGTGGGCAAGGTCCGGAGCTGCTCGAAGGTCACCTCGGCGGCCGCCAGCCGCAACGGGTACAGCCCCAGCGGCATGACCTTGCCGGCGGTCTTCGCACCGCGGAACCACATGTGGCCGTCGGAAGTGAACCAGTACTCGTAGACCTGCTTGTCCGAGGCGGTCCTGATGTGCCAGTACTTGCCGGTGCCCGCCGGGGCGTGCTCGGCCACGGTGGCCGCCGCCAGCAGGACCTGCTGGCCGGTGACGGCCGGGGCCACCGCCTGCGACGGGGCTTGGGCGGGAGTGCCGGGCAGGGTGGCCACCACGACGCCGGCCGCGACCGCGGCGGCGAGCACGCCCACGCCGACGGCGATCAGGCCGGTGCGCTTGCGACGGCCGGTGAGCATGTGGTTCTGCAGCCGGTGCCGGCTGCGCTCGACGACGTCCTGGGCGGGCTCGTCGGGGGTCAGCGCCGCACGCAGCGTCTGCAGGTCATTCATCACGCGCCTCCTGGGCGAGTACGGGGGTGAGCTTCTTGCGGGCGCGGCTGAGCCGGGAGCCGACCGTGCCCGGGGAGATGCCGAGAGCCTCGGCGACTTCCGCGTAGCCGAGGTCGGCGAGGGCGACCAGCAGCAGGACGTCACGCTCCCCCGCGGTCAGCCGTGACAACGCTTTTCCCAGCCGGCCGGCGTCGAGAACGCGGTTTTCGTGGCCCTCGGCGGGCCGGGGTGTCTCGAGCCGCGCGAGCGCGCGGTAGTGCCGGGCTTCCTTGCGGCGGTGCCGGGACACGAGGTTCGTCGCGATGCCGAACAGCCAGGCGCGCAGGTCGCCGCGGGTGGCGTCGAACGTCTTCCGGCGGTCGAAGGCGACGAGGAACGTCTCGGCGGCGACGTCCTCCGCGACCTGGGCACCGAGGCGCCCGGCGACGTACCGGTAGATCGCCGCGAAGTGCCGGTCGTGCACCTCGGTGAACAGCTCGGTGCCGAGCACCGGGGCCGCCGTCATGTGGCTGCCTCTGTCATGGAGATCCTTCCCGTCGGCGACAGTTTCACCACCACTTCGCCGCGGGCCCGGATCTTCTTCCCTCGTCTTTAACCGATCGGCCAGGGCCGCTGCGGCGGGCGGATCGCTTCGTACGCCGCGGCGGCGCGCAGGACACCGACGTCGTCGAACCGGCGGCCGCTGATCTGGAGGCCGATCGGCCGGCCGTCGTCGGTGTAACCGCAGTTCACGGACACCGCGGGCTGGCCGGACATGTTGTAGGGCACGGTGAACCCGATGTGCTCGAACGGCCGGGCCGGGTCGTTCGTCGGGGACGCCCACTCCGCGGGCGGCGCCGCGACCGGGCAGGTCGGCGACAGCACGACGTCGAACGGCGAAGTCGCGCGCAGGGTCGCGACGCTGATCGTGTCGATCTGCGCGAAGCCGCGGTAGACGTCCACCCCGGACAGGTTCGCGCCGCCCGCCGCCCACTCCGCGATGTAGGGCAGCACCTTCGCGCGCCGGTCGAGCGGCAACGACGTCATGTCGGCCCAGGCGCGGGTGCGCCAGAACGTGTCCAGGCCGCTGAGCATCTCGCGGGTGAGGAACGGCCCGACCGGCTCGACGACCGCGCCCGCGGCCTCGAACGCGCGGGCCGCCGCGGTGACGGCGTCGCGGGTGGCCGGGTCGACCGGGAGGCCGGGGCCGGAGTCGAGCTGCAGGCCGACGCGCAGGCCTTCGAGCGAACCGTCGAGCGAAGACCACGGCAGGTCGGTGGGCGGCAGGCTCAGGTGGTCACGCGGATCGGGCGCGGACAGGACGCTCATCAGCAACGCCGTGTCGGCGACCGTGCGGGTCATCGGCCCGGCGACGCGGCCGAGGAACGGCGGGTCGACCGGCACGCGGCCGAAACTCGGCTTCAACCCGACCAGCCCGCACCAGCCCGCGGGCAGCCGGATCGAGCCGCCGATGTCGGTGCCGACGTGCAGCGGGCCGTACCCCGCCGCGCCGGCCGCGCCGGCACCCGCGCTCGACCCACCGGGGCTCGCGGATGTCTGCCACGGGTTGCGCGCCGTCGTGTGGAAGCTCGACAGGCCGGACGTCAGCATCCCGTAGTCCGGCATCGTCGTCTTGGCCAGCAGGACACCGCCGGACTCGCGAATCCGCGCGGCGGCCGGGGCGTCGTCGGCCGCGGGGACGAGCGCGGTCGCCGCCGTGCCCAGCGGGACCGGGGTGCCGCGGGTCGCGATGTTCTCCTTGAGCGTCAGCGGAACGCCGTCGATCGGGCCCAGCGGTTCGCCCGCGTGCCAACGCGCTTCGGCGCCCTTCGCGTCGTCACGCGCGGCTGAAGGGTCGTACGCGTACAACGCATGCAGCTCGGGTTCCCGCGCCTCGATCCGCGCCAGGACGGCTTCGGTCACCTCGACCGGCGAGAGCGTCTTCGCGCGGTACTGCGCGACGAGTTCGACGGCGGTCAGGTCGGGCAGCTCGGTCATGAGCCCTCCTTCACGAAGCAGGCGGTTCGAAGCGGCCGTCGACGGCGGTCCAGCCGCCGTCCACAGCCAACACGGAGCCGGTGACGAACGTCGAGGCGTCCGAAGCGAGGTAGACGACGGCGCCGGCGAGCTCGTCGGGACGCGCCCAGCGGCCCAGCGCGCCTTTCTGCGCGTACGCGTCGTACCACTCGGGGTTCGCCTTGATCTGCGCGGTCAGCGGGGTCTCGACGACACCGGGGGCGATCGCGTTGACCCGGACGCCGGCCGGGCCGAACTCCGCGGCGGCCGTCCGGAACAGCTGGACGAGCCCGGCTTTCGTGGCCGCGTACGGGCCCTGACCAGGCTCGACGGTCGTGCCGCGGATCGACGAGAAGCCGATGATGCTCCCCCGCCCGCGCGCGACCATGTCGGCGCCGAACGCCCGGACGACCTCGAACGTCACCCCGAGGTTGAGCGCGATGACCCGGTCGAACTCGTCGCGGGTGTAGTCGAGCAAGCGCTTGCGGACATTGGTCGCGGCGGTCAGCACGACGACGTCGAGCGGCCCGAGGTCACTCGCCGCGCGGTCCACGGCGCCGGATTCGAGGAGGTCGATCTCGTACGCCTCGCCGACACCGGTTTCGCGCGCCGCTTCGATGTTTCGGTCCGCGACCACTACTGAGGCGCCGTGGGCGGCCAGGGCTCGCGCGGCCTCGCGGCCGATCCCGCTGCCGCCGCCGAGCACCACGGCACGGCGTCCGTCCAAGCGGAACAAGTTCTCGTAGTTCACGGCCGCAGCACCGCCATCCTCGTCACGGTCAGCTCTTCGACGGCGAAGCGCGGGCCCTCGCGGCCGATGCCGGAGTCCTTCACCCCGCCGTACGGCATGGTGTCCGAGCGGAACCCGGGCACCTCGTTGACCACCACGCCGCCGACGTCCAGCTCGTCGAGCGCACGGAACGCCGTCTTCAACGACCGGCTGTAGACGCTGGCGTGGAGGCCGTAGCGGGACGCGTTGACCGCGGCGAAGGCTTCGTCCACATCGGACACCGTGCGCAGGCAGACGACCGGACCGAAGATCTCCTCGTCCCAGGCCTCGACGCCGTCCGGGACGTCGAGCAGGACGGTCGGGCGCAGCACGGTGCCTTCGACACCGCCGCCGACCTGGCGAGCACCGGACTTCTCGATCCACGTGGCGACGCGGTCGGTGGACGCGGGGTCGATCAGCGCGGACACCCGCGTCTTCTCGTCGCGGGGGTCGCCGGTGACGACCTCGTCGAGCCGCGCCAGCACGCGTTCGGTGAACTCGGACGCCACCGACGCTACGACCAGGACCCGCTGCACCGAGATGCACGCCTGGCCGGACGCGTAGAACCCGCCGCGCAGGACGGCGTCCGCGGCCGCGTCCAGGTCCGCGTCTTCGGCGACGACGAGGGCGGCGTTCGAACCCAGCTCCAGCAGCGTTTTGGTCGGGGCCGCGTCGCGGGCGATGCGGTGGCCGACCGCGGCCGAGCCGGTGAACGAGACCGCGCCGATCCGGCGGTCGGTCGTCAGCGCCGCACCCACCGCGGCGTCACCGGTGACCAGCTGGACCATGGCCGGAACGGGCGCGATCTCCCGGATCAAGTGCACGAGCCACAGGGTGGCCAGTGGCGTCTGCGGTGCGGGTTTGACGATCACCGGGCAGCCCGCGGCGATCGCCGGGGCGATCTTGTGCGACGCCAGCAGCAGCGGGTAGTTGAAGCCCGTGATGCCGACGACCACGCCGATCGGCTTGCGCTTCCAGAACCCGACCAACCCGTCACCCGAGGGCAGCAGATCCAAAGGGACGGTCTCGCCGTGCAGGCGCGACACCTCTTCGGCGGCGGCTTCCCAGGTGACGATGGTGCGGGCGACCTCGATCCGGCAGTCGACCAGGGGCTTGCCGGTCTCCAGCACGAGCAGGTTCTCGAACTCCTCACGCCTGGCGGTCAAAGCGGCGGCGACGTCGTTCAGCAGGGTGCGACGAGTCCGCGAAGGCAACGACGCCACTTCGCGCGCGACGGCGACAGCCGCGTCGACAGCGCGCGTAGCCAGCTCCGGCGTGCCGACGGGCGCGGTGCCGATGACACTCCCGTCGTACGGGAACACGACGTCCGACGTGTCCACAGTGGACATCCAGCCCGCGCCGATCGGCAGGCCGTCCGGGTAGTCAGGCATCCTCGCCTCCGCTCAGCCGGGCCAGTTCCGCGCGCAGGTTCGGCGCGGCGGCCAGGAGTTCCCGGGTGTACTCGTGCTGCGGCGCGTCGTAGACCTGCCCGACGTCGCCGAGTTCGACGATCTCGCCGCGGCGCATCACCGCGACGCGGTCACAGACGTGCCGGACGACACCGAGGTCGTGCGACACGAAGATCAGCGTCAGGGAAAACTGTTCAACGAGCGAAGCGAGCAAGTCGAGGATCTGGCCGCGGACCGAGACGTCGAGGGCGCTGACCGGCTCGTCCGCGATGAGCACACGAGGGTTCGGCGCCAGCGCACGCCCGATGGAGATCCGCTGCCGCTGCCCGCCGGAGAACTGGTGCGGGTACCGGCCCGCCGCGTCCGCGGGCAGGCCAACCGCGGCGAGCAACTCCGCGACCCGGTCCGGATCGCGATGGCCGAGCGGCTCGGAAATGATGTCCCGCACGCGCATCCGCGGGTCGAGGGAACCCATCGGGTCCTGGAAGACGATCTGTAGTTCGGACCGCAGGAAGCCGAGTTTCCGCTCCGGCAGGTTGTCGATACGCCGACTTTGGAACGACACCGTGCCGGCGGTCGGCTTGTCGAGCGCCGCCAGCAACCGGACCAGCGTGGACTTCCCCGAACCGGACTCGCCGACGATGCCGAACCGCTGCCCGGCCTCGACGTCGAAGCTGACACCACGCAGCGCGTGGACGTCCCGGCGGGCGTACCGCCGTTCCAGGTCGCGGACTTCGATGATCATCGGCGCGCCTCCAGGTCCGACGCGTCCAGCAGCTTGCGCGTGTACTCGTGCTTCGGCGACGTCAGGACTTCGCGCGTCGAGCCCGCTTCGACGATCTCGCCGTCGAGCATCACCAGCACGCGCTCGCACACCGACGCCACCACCGCGAGGTCGTGCGTGATGAACAGCAGGGCGCTTTCACGGGAAAGGGACGTCTTGATGAGCGCGAGGATCTGGGCCTGCACGGTGACGTCGAGGGCGGTCGTCGGCTCGTCGCAGATCAGCAGCGACGGCTCGTTGGCCAAGGCCATCGCGAGGACAACGCGTTGCCGCTGGCCGCCGGACAGCTGGTGCGGGTACGCGCGGGCCGTGCCGGGCAGCCCGACGGCAGCGAGGAGTTCCTCAGCGCGGTGGCGACGGCCGTGGATCCGGCCCGGCTCGGTGACCTGACGGCCCACCCGCATCGCCGGGTTCAACGCCGTCATCGGCTCCTGGAACACCATCGCCAGCTCGTCACCGCGCAGCCGGGAAAGGTCCTTTTCGGACATTCCCAGCAGCTCCCGGTCACCGAGCCGCACCGAGCCGGACGCGTGCAGCTCCTCGGGAAGCAGGCCCATGATCGCCAGCGCCGTCAACGACTTCCCGGAGCCGGACTCGCCGATCAGGCCGACGCGCTCACCCGCGCCGATCTCGAAGGAAACGTCGCGAATGAGCGAGGAGACGCTGAGCCCCGTGACGGAGAGAGTCATACGCGGGCCGCCAATCGAGGATCGAGGCGGTCGCGCAAACCGTCACCGAGGAGGTTGAACCCGAGGACGGCGACGGCGATCGCGATACCCGGCACCAGCGCCAGCCGCGGCTGGACCGTCAGTAGTTCCTGGGACTCCTGCAGCATCCGGCCCCACGACGGCGTCGGCGGCCGCGTGCCGAACCCGAGGAACGACAGGGCCGCCTCGGCCAGCACGGCGATCGCGAACGACACCGACGCCTGCACGATCAGCAGGCCGGAGATGTTCGGCAGCACGTGCCGCACCGCGATGGTCAGCCGCGACCGGCCGCCGGCGCGGGCGGCGAGCACGAACTCGGTGCTCATCACCTGCAGCGTCCCGGACCGGGCGATCCGCGCGAACGACGGGATCGTCGCGATGCCGATCGCGACCATCGCGGTCAGCGTGTCCGCGCCGAACACCGCGCCGAACATGATCGCCAGCAACAGCGCGGGGAACGCGAGCACCAGGTCGTTGACCCGCATGACGAACTCGCCGAGCCACCGCGGCGACATCCCGGCCAGGATCCCGAGCGGCGTCCCGATCACCGCGGCGATGCCGACCGCGACCACGCCGACGTACAGCGTGGTCCGCGCGCCGACCATGATCTGGCTGAGCAGGTCACGCCCGAACTTGTCGGTACCGAACCAGTGAGCGCCTCCGGAGCCGAGCAGCCGGTGGGCCGCGTCGACCTTTACCGGGTCGAAGGGCGTCCAGAAGAACGAGAGCACGGCGGCCAGCACGACCAGGCCGACGAGCACCCCGCCGAGCACGAGATTGCGCATCACGAACCTCGCAATCGCGGGTCGAGCACGGTGTAGAGGACGTCGACGACGAAGTTGACCAGCAGCACGCCGACCACCAGCACGAGCACGATCCCCTGCACGGTCAGCAGATCGCGCGACGCGACCGCGTCCAGCAGCATCGAGCCCAGCCCCGGCAGCACGAACACGCGCTCGACGACCACCGCGCCGATCAGCAGCGTCGCGAGCTGCAGCCCGAGCACCGTGACGACCGGGACGGACGCGTTGCGCAGGCCGTGGCGCACCAAAGCCTGTCCTGGCATCAAGCCCTTCGACCGCGCGGTGCGCAAGTAGTCCTGACCGAGCGTGTCGAGCACGGCCGAGCGCACATAGCGCGTGAGCACCGCGCCCTGCACCAGGCCGAGGGACAACGCCGGGAGGACCAGGCCGCGGAAGAACTCACCGAAGTCCTGGTCCGGCGGCGTCCACCCACCGGACGGCAGCCAGCGCAGCTGCACCGCGAAGATCTGCACCAGGATGATCCCGGCCAGGAACGCCGGGATCGCGACGCCGATCTGCGACAGCCCGGAAACGCCGGCACCGGACGCCTTCCGGTGCTTGACCGCGGCGAACGTCCCGGCGGGGATGGCGATGATCAGCGCCACCAGCATCCCGGCGCCGACCAGCCAGAGCGTGACGCCGAGGCGGTCGAGCAGCTGCGGGCCGATGGTGTCGCGGGTGACGTACGAGCGGCCGAAGTCGCCGTGCAGCACACCGGAGATCCAGTCGAAGTACTGCGTGACCAGCGGCCGGTCGATGCCGAACTCGGCGCGGGTCTTGGCGAGCAGCTCCGGCGTCGCGTTGACACCGAGCGCGACCTGCGCCGGATCACCCGGTAGCACGGCCATGAAGAGAAACACCACGATCGACGCGACCAGCACGCTGACCACGAAGATCGCCACCCGGCGCAGTACCTTGGCGGTCATCGCGGCGCCAATCCGGTCAGGTCGAACGACTCGCTGACCTGGTTCGCGGCGAACCCGCCGACCTTCGCCTTCGCCACGATCACGTTGGGGAACAGGAAGAGCCAGTCCGCGGCCGCGTCGGCGTTGAGCTGCTTGGCGACCAGTTTCATGTCCGCGACCTGCTGCTCCGGCGTTCCGCTGTCGGCCCCGGCGAGCAACTGCTGGACGCGCTTGTTGTCGTAGCCCCAGTAGTAGGTCGGCTTGCCGAACGTCGTGATGTCACGGGCCTCGACGTGCTGGATGATCGACAGGTCGTAGTCGTGGTCGGTGAAGACCTGCTTCAGCCAGACGGCCGGGAAGTCGAGTGGCTCGATCGTCGCCCGGACGCCGACGTCGGCCAGCTGCGACTGGACGACTTGCGCGGCCGAGACGGCGTACGGGAGGTTCGGGATCCGCATCCGCAGGTTCAGGTTCGTCGCGCCGGCCTCGCTCAGCAGCGCTTTCGCCTTCGCCGGATCGAACGGGTGGACGTTCGACAGGTCCTCGTACCAGGGGTCGGTCGGCGGGACCATGCTGCCGATCAGCGTGCCGCGCCCGGCCCACGCCGTGTCGAGCAGCGCCTTCCGGTCGATCGCGTAGGTCAGCGCCTGGCGCACCCGCGGGTCGGTCAGCGGCGCGCGTTTGTTGTTGAACGCCAGCGTGACCTCGCTGTTGGACGTGCCCTGGACCACCTGGAACCGGTCGTCGGCCTGGAACTGCGGGATCGAGTCGGGCGCGGTGATCGCCGAGATGACATCGATACCGTTGCTGTACAGCGCGTTGTTCAGCGCGGTCGGGTCCTTGATGTACTTCAGTACAACTGTCCGGTACGCCGGTTTCCGGCCCCAGTACCCGGGATTCGCCTTGAGCACGACGGAGTCACCGCGCTTGCGGGCGGCCACGACGTACGGCCCGGTGCCGATCGGCTTGTTCGCCAGGTCGGCCACGCCGGTGGGGCTGAACATCGCGCCGAGCCGGCTGGTGAGGCTGAACAGCCAGCCGTTCGACGGCTTCGAGAGCACGACCCGCGCGTGGTCCGGCGCCACGACGTCGACGTGGTCGACGACGTCCATTGTGGACTTGATCGAGATCGTCCAGTCCGTCTTCACGCGCAGCAGCGAGAACTTGACGTCCTCGGCGGTGAACGGCGCGCCGTTGCTGAACTTGACGCCCGGCTGCAGCTGGAAGTCGTAGGTCTTCCGGTCCGGGCTGATCGTCCACGACTTCGCGAGCAGCGGCACCACGCGACCCTGCGGATCGAGCTTCACCAGGCCTTCGTAGACGTTGTAGAGCAACGCCTGCGGGATCGCGGCACCGTCGGTCTTGGTGAAGTCGAAGTTCGCCGGCTCTGCCGTGAACCCGACGGAAAGCGTGTCCGGCCCAGCGGAAACGCTCGCCGACGAGCCGGCCGAGCAGCCGGACACCACGAGCAGCAGCGCCGCTGCCAGCACGGGAATCCGGGCTTTCATCTGGCCTCCAGGTGGGTACACTGGTCTGACCAGTAGCCTGCACGCGACGGACGTCGAGGTCAAGGGATGCGGTTCGAACCGGTGGCTCCGGTCCGCGCGTACGAGCGGGTCGTCGAGCAGATCGAGCAGGCCGTGGTCAGCGGTGCGCTCAAGCCGGGCGAACGCCTGCCCAGCGAGCGTGAGCTGATGATCCAGTTCGGTGTCGGCCGGTCGACGATCCGCGAAGCCCTGCGTGTGCTGCAGGCCGCCGAAATGATCCGGTCACGGCCCGGCGATCCGCGGGGGCCGGAGGTCTTGGCCGCGTCTCCGGTGGCCTTGCACCGCTCGATGCACCGGCTCGCGCGCGCCGACCACGTCGGGCTCGCGGAGCTGCTGCAGTTCCGGATGATCCTCGACGGCTCGGCCCACCTGCTGGCCGCGGAGCTGCGCACCGACGACGACCTGGCCGGACTGGCCGAAGCCCTCGAGGCGATGCGCGAAGGCGTCTCGCACGGGTACGCCGAGTTCAGCCGCGCGGACGTCGCGTTCCACGAGGTCATCGCGCGGATCTCGCGGAACCCGCTGCTGGTGGTCAGCGAAGAGGTCGTCCGCGGGGTCGTGCTCGAACTCATCGAGGACAAACTGGAGCACGCCAGCAACCGGACGTCGCTGATGCGCACCTGGCTCACGCACCACGCCGAGGTGCTCGACGCGGTCCGCGCGTCGGACGGCGCCGGGGCCGCTCACCTGGCCAAACAAGCGTTGTACGACAACTACGCCGAGTACGTCCCGGCCGAACAGCGGCCACTGCTCACGCCGTTGTTGCGGTGAGGCCCCTACACTCGACCGGGTGGAATCGACGGAACGCGAAGGTGTCGGCCTGGCTCTCTCCGGCGGCGGCTACCGCGCGATGCTCTTCCACACCGGCGCACTCTGGCGGCTCAACGAACTCGGCTGGCTGCCGAAACTGACGACCGTCTCCAGCGTGTCCGGCGGCTCGATCGCGGCCGGCGTCCTGGCCCACTCGTGGCACCAGCTTTCGTTCGGGGACGACGGCATCGCGGACAACTTCGCCAAGCTCGTCGTGGAGCCGATCCGGAAACTGGCCCGGACCAATCTCGACATCCCGGTGACGCTCAAGGCGATGTTCATCCCGTGGCGTAGCGCGGGCGAAGAGCTCGCGCGCGTCTACGCGAGGCACCTCTTCGGCGACTGCCGGCTCGACCAGCTCGACCCGGCCGGACCGCACTTCGTGTTCACCGCGACCAGCCTGCAGGACGGCTCGCTGTGGTGGTTCTTCCGCCAGGCCGGTCCGCACGGGCAGATCCCGCTGGCCACCGCCGTCGCCGCGTCGTCGGCGTTCCCGCCGTTGCTCTCGCCGGTCGTGCTCCCCGACCCGCACCAGCCGGACCGCAAGATCGTGCTGAGCGACGCCGGGGTGTACGACAACCTCGGCCTGGACCCGATCGAGAACCAGCGGGCGGTCGTCCTGGTCAGCGACGCCGGCAAGAAGATGAAGCACGAGGACAACCCGAAGCGCAACTGGCCGATGCAGCTGCTGCGCGTGCTGACCGTGATGGACAACCAGGTCCGCGAGCTGCGCACCGGCACGCTTCTGAAGTCCTACGAGGACAAGACGTATGCCGGAACCTACTGGGCGACCTACAGCGACATCGAGCACTTCGAGCTGCCGGACGCGCTGGTCGCACCCGTCGCACAGACCCGCGCGCTGGCCGAGACCAGCACCCGGCTGACGCGTACCACGGAACGGCTGCAGGACCAGCTGATCAACTGGGGTTACGCCGCCTGCGACGCCGGCATGCGCAAGTGGGTCGACCCGTCGGCGGTCGCGCCGAAGTCGTTCCCCTACAAGGGCTCAGGCGTTGGCTAGGTTCGCGTAGACGATGATGTTGTCCTTGTAGCTGTGCGCGGCGTGGTCGAACACGCCGCCGCACGTGATCAGCCGCAGTTCCGGCTTGTCGCTGTTGCCGTACACCGCGTCACGCGGGAACGTCTCCTTCGGAACCTGCGTGACGTGGTCCACGACGAACTTCAGCTTCTTGCCGTCGCTGCGATCGACGTCCACCTCGTCACCGGGCGCGAGGTCCTTGAGCTTGTAGAAGATGCCGGGCTGCTTGTCGCCGTCGACGTGCCCGAGCACGACCGCCGGGCCGACGTCGCCGGGCACCGGCGAGAGCTGGTACCAGGCGGCCTGCATCGGCTTGTGCACCGACGGCACGGAAATCGAGCCGTCGGTCTTGAGGCCGACGGAGATCAGGCTGGAGTCGGCCCCGATCTTCGGGATCTTCACCGCCGTCGGGCGCAGGCCCTTGAACGGCGCGGTCACCGGCACCGACGACGGAACCGGCGCGGCCGCTTTGGGTGGTTCCGTCGCGGAGCCGCAACCGGCCAAAGCCAGCGCGAGAGCGACCGCGACGGCCGCCAGGCGGACGGTCACCAGGCCGTGCCGCCGAAGCCCGTCTCGACCCCGCCCTTGGGCGCGACCTTGACCTGGGCCTTCGGTGCGGCGTTGCCGGGAGCGGTGGTGCTGCTGCTGCCGGTGGTCGACGTGCTCGTCGTGATCGGCGCGGTGCTCGACGGCGTGCTGGTCGTGGTCGGCGCGCTGGTGGTGGTGCTGCTGCTGGTCGGCGGGGTCGTGGTGGTGCTGGTCGGCGGGGTCGTGGTGCTGGTCTCCGTCGGCGGCGCCTGCTCGAAGTCGACGGTGCCCTCGCCCTCGACACCGCCGCAGGTCCAGCTGAACTTGCCGGTGGTCGTGCCCGGCGGGAGCTGGTCGACCCGCACGGAGTAGTGCCAGATCCGGCCGTCGGCCCCGTCCTGGTCCGGACCACCGGTGATGCTCAGGTACTGGGTCGCCACGTCCCCGGGCGCGCCGGCCGCGCAGTTGATGGTCAGGCTGCCTTCGCCGCCGACGCCGACGACGCCGTGGCCGGTGTTGTCCTGGTAGTCGTCGGCCGGCGGCTCGGCGTCGCCCGACGTCGTGGTCGTGGTCTCCGTTTTCGTGACGCGGGTCGTGCCCGGCGCGGAGGTCGTCCCGGTGGTCGTCTCCGTGGCCGGGGGTGCCGTGGTGGTCTCCGACGTCGGTGGGGCCGTCGTCGTGGTCGTCTCGGAGGTGGTGCTCGTCTCCGTGGTCGACGTCGTGGTGGGGTCCGTGTCCTCCGCCAGTGCGGCCGGAGCGGCGGCGAAGGTGATCAGCGCGCCCGCGGAAACGATCCCCGCGACTCGGTTCAGCGTTCTACCCACGATGGCTCCCAACGGCGTTGAACTGCGATGCCGCGACTATCGAGGATTCGTCCGTTGGTGTTACTCCGCGAGGGCGATGGACAGATCGCGCCAGAGGTCCTCCGGGTCCTCGAGGCCGACGCTGAACCGCACCAACCCCGGCGGCACGCGCTCCTCACCCGGCAGCCACGCCCGCCGTTCGACCAGGCTTTCGACGCCGCCGAGGCTGGTGGCCGGGCGAATCAGCCGGACCGTCGAGCAGAGCTTGTCGGCCGCTTCGGCGTCGGCCAGTTCGAACGCGACCATCATCCCGAACCCCGGGTAGCGCACCCGCGTCACCGCCGGGTGCCCGTCGAGGCGCCCGGCCAGCAGCGCGGCCGTGCGGGACTGCTCGGCGAGCCGCACCGGCATCGTCCGCAGGCCACGCAGCGCGAGCCACGCCTCCAGCGCGCCCGGCGTCGACCCGACGCGGGTCCGCGCGCCGCGCAGCTCGGCCGCGACGGCCGGGTCCTTGGCCACGGTGATCCCCAGCAGCAGGTCGCTGTGCCCGCCGATCAGCTTGGTCGCGCTGTGCACGACGACGTCGGCGCCGAGTTCCAGCGGCCGCTGCTGCAACGGCGTCGCGAAGGTGTTGTCGACGACGACCCGGCCGCGCGCGGCGGCGGCGATGGTCTTGATGTCCATGACGTCGAGCGTCGGGTTGGTCGGCGACTCCAGCCAGACCAGGTCGGACGTCGCGGCCTCGGCGACCCAGGCCGCGGTGTCGGTCGGCTCGAGCTCGGTGACGGCGAGCTTGCCGAGCTTCTGCGCGTGGGTGAGCACCCCGCGCGTCACGGCGTAGCTGAACGTCGGAACGACCACCCGCGACCCGACCGGCAGCAGGTCCAGGACCGCGGACAGGGTGGCGACGCCGGACGCGAACGCCGTCGCGTGGCCGCCTTCGAGCGCCCCGATGGTCTCCTCGAGCGCGTGCCAGGTCGGCGTGCCGTCACTGCGCGCGTAGACGAAGTCGCCACCGGCCTGGTAGGTGCTGGTGGCGACGAGCGGGGTGTTGAGCGGCTCACCGGGACCGTGCGGCCGGCCGGCGGCGATGGCCTTGGTGCGGGGCGTCCAGTCGTCCATGCGATCACCGTAACCGCAGGTCATCCCGCCGGTCACTGTGACGAAGACGGCCGGCCCGCCCGCGCGTCCGCGGGCGGGCCGACCTGGTCTCAGTGCGCGTACACCTCGAACTCGTAGAGCGAGTAGCCGTACTTGGTGCCGCGCTGGACGCCCTGCAGTTTCACGAACCGGGCCTGCGTCGGGGCGAAGGACAGGTTGTCCTGGCCGCCGTCCCCGTCGGTGACGACCGCGGCGTCCGTCCAGTTCACGGCGTCCGCCGAGGTCTGGATCTTGTACCCCTTGCCGTACGCCGATTCCCAGCTGAGTGCCACCCGGGAAACCGGCTGGACCGAGCCGAGGTCGACGGTGATCGCCTGGTTGTCGCTCCAGTCGCTGGCCCAGCGGGTCGAGGCGTTGCCGTCGATCGCGTTCGACGCCGGGGACGGGTAGAAACCGGTCTCGGCGCTGGTGGCGCTGACCGTCTTCCCCGGCGCGAGGTTGGCGATGTTGTCGCCGCGGTGCGCGGTGTACTCGACGACCTGCTGGAACGTCGGGCGGTTCTGCCAGCTGATCTTGTCCTGCGTGATGCCGCCCAGCGGGTTGTGCACGATGGTGTCGGCGCACCACTGGTCGCCCGCGGAGCAGTTCGCGTCACCGGGGTAGACGGTGTTCGCGGCCTGGCCCGCGGCGGTGGTCAGCGAGTCGACGAGCGCCTGGCGGCACGTGGTGACGTTGCCGCCGCCGCAGAACGTGCTGCCGAGCGGGCCGGCCACCGGCTGGCCGAGCACCTGCCGGATGTCCTTGCTGACGTAACCCCACCAGCCGAACTGGAACGACGAGCCCTTGTGCGGCTGGCCGGTGTGCTGGCCGTTGCCGTTCTGGAAGCCGGACGGGCTTTCGTTGATGCCCAGCACGCCCGTCATCGCGTTGTAGGCGTTGTCGCCCAGGCCCGGCTTGAACTCGGCCTGGACCAGCAGCGGCCACCATGCGTCGAAGATCCGGATCGCGTCGGCGTCGGCGTACGCCTTGCTGCCGGGCGTGGTTTCCGTCCGCTGGTGGCCGTTGGCCATCCACGTCTTCAGCTTCGCCTCGGCGTCGGCGGCCGCCCCGGTGGTCGGCGTCTTGTCGAGCACCTGCAGCAGCAGCGGCAGGACCCGTTCGGCACGCAGGTCGGCCAGCGCGGCGTCCTCCATCGCCTGGGTCAGGTTGACCCGGGTGACCTTGGTGCCGGTGAGGATCATCGTCTTGACGCGCGTGTCGAGCAGGTCGACGCGGTGCACGGCCGACTTGTCGGCGCCCGCTGCCGCGTAGCCGTTGGCCTGCGCGTTGTTCCAGCTGACGTAGTAGTCCTGGTTGACCGACTGCGGGTGCTGCGACGCCGGGGTGTAGGTCGCGACGTTGCCGGCCGGGTTCCAGCCGATCCAGTCGTGCCCCTGGTCACCCCACACCGGCATACTCGGGTCCACATTGGACTGACGGGCCGGGTTGGCGCCGGAGTTGAAGTACGCGATGTCCTTCGAATCGGCGTAGAACCAGTTGAACGTGAAGTTGATGTCGGCTGCGGCCTTCTGGAAGTCCGCCGCGGACTTGACGTAGCCCGGGTCGTTCAGCTCCTGGAAGCCGATCAGCGAGTCGGCCTCGTGGAAGAGCGAGGACCGCAGCTGCGCGTAGGCCACGGGTTTGCCGCCGACCGTCGCCCGGCTGGTCACCGGGCCGTACTTCGTGCGGTAGGCGCGCAGGGTGTACGAGCCGGCCGCGGTGCCGTCGGCGACCGTCGGGCTCCAGGAGTCCTTGACCTCCACGGTGTCCATCGGCAGGCACTGGCCCTGGTAGGTGTAGTAGTTCGAGTCCTTCGTCGGCGCCTTGCCGCTCGGGTCGCACAGGTTCAGCGCGTACGTGTCGATGATGTCCTGCGCCGACGTCGTCGCGCTCCACGAGTAGTCCTGGCCGCGGCCCAGCAGCACGTACATGCTCAGCCCGGCGAAGGCCGCGCCGCGGGCGCTGATGCCCGGGCCCTGCAGTTCCTGCAGCAGGAGCAGCTGCGGCGCGAAGTACCCGGTCTGCGGGCCGAAGACGGCGACCGGGTGGCCGCTGGCGGTCTTCGAACCGGACACGACCAGCGCGTTCGACATGCCGTGCTTGTCGGTCAGCATGTCGCCCGGCAACACGCCGTTGTCGAACATCCCGCGGGCGGGCTCCTGCGCGGCCGGCGCCGGGACGTCCACAGTGGACGGAGTCGCCGTCGACGCCGAGCCGGTCTGGTCGAACACCAGCTGCTGGGGACTCACCGAACCCTTGTCCGGCGGGGCCTGCCCGACCGGGTTGGCCGGGGTCTTGCCGTACGGGAACGTCTGCCCGTCGTGCAGCGTCTTGACGGCCTCGGGGTCGTCCTCGGACCGCAGGCTCTGCCAGACCTTCTCCCCCTGCACGGCGCCGTACTGCTCCTGCAGCGCCAGCTTCGCGACGGCGTTCTGCACCTCGCCGCCGCCACCGGCGCCGAACTCGGCGCCGACCAGCGACGCGAGCGCGACCAGGTCGGTCAGCTTGAACGGGTCGATGGTGCCGGCGTTGGTGATCGCGTCGACGTGCCCGGTCAGCACGTACTCGCCCGGGAAGTAGCGGCCGTTGTGGGCGTCGGTGATGTACTTGTTGATGCCGTCGACGTACGCCTGCGCGTCGGCGAGGCCCTGCGCGCCGCGCGGGCCGCTCGCCGCGACGTGGTCGATCTGCTGCTGCAGCTCGGCTTCGGTGTAGGGCGCGTTCGCGAAGAAGCTCTGCTCCAGCTCCCGGTTGGCCTGGGCGCCGCCGGCGAACGACGAGACCTGGCCGCGGGCGGCGTGGCGCAGGACGTCCATCAGCCACAGCCGGTCCTGCCCGGCCGCGTACCCGGCGCCGAACTCGGTGCCGGCGCGCGTGGTGCCGGTGATGTGCGGGACGCCGAGGGACTTGTCGCGCACGATCGTCACGTCGGAGCGCGGCTGGATCGTGCTGGCGACCTGGTCGGGCGCGACGCCGAACGACGAGTCGTTGAAGTACTGGTTGATCGCCCCGGTGGTCAGCGTCTGGTAGCCGCCGGCCAGCGAGGAGTACTTGCCGAGCTGGTCGGCCGCGTGCGCCGGGCGGGTGCCGAGCACCTTGTGCGCCAGGATGTCCGCGAGGGTGGCGCTGCCGTTTTCGCCGGGCGGCAGGATGTCGCTGCACTGCCCGCCGCAGTAGTCGTTGGGTGCGGCGGCCGCTTCGGCGGCCGGAGCGGTGACGGCGACCTGAGTGAGCCCGGCGACCAGGCCCGCCAGTGCCGTCAAGGTCAAGGTGCGGATGCCACGTCGCATCAGGGCTCCCTCGTTCCAGGAGAGTGACGAAGCGCACGCTACCCACCGGTAGGACAAGTGTGAAGACTTTTCGCGTTTTTCAGTCCTTGGGCGTAGTCCGAACGGCGCAGCCTCGCGCGCGTGGGTACGGTGGCTGCCATGACCTTGGAAAAGCCCCAAATCGACCGCCCGGACGGCACCCCGCCGGCCGACCTCGAGATCACCGACATCACGGTCGGCGACGGTGCGGAGGCCACTCCCGGCAAGTCCGTCACCGTGCACTACGTCGGTGTCTCGCACTCGACCGGCGAAGAGTTCGACGCTTCCTGGAACCGCGGCGAACCGCTGCGCTTCGGCCTCGGCGCCGGCCAGGTCATCTCCGGCTGGGACCAGGGTGTCGCCGGGATGAAGATCGGCGGACGGCGCAAGCTCGTCATCCCGCCGCACCTGGCCTACGGCGAGCGCGGCGCGGGCGGCGTCATCAAGCCCGGCGAGACCCTCGTCTTCGTCGTCGACCTGGTCGGCGTGAACTGACTTCCCCCGGCGGTGGGGGGGATTCCCGCCACCGCCACACCGGGTTTCGCTACCCTCGCCCCCATCGCCGGCCGGAAGCCGGCCCAACCAGGGGGGCCTGAGAATGCGCATTCGCGCACTGCTTTCCGCAAGTCTCTTCGCGCTCGCCGCGGCGGTCGTCACCGCCGCTCCGGCATCGGCCGTGGCCAACGGCGCCGACGTTCCGCAGGGAACGTTCAAGTTCGCCGCGAAGCTGACCATGACGGACATCCCGCGGACCGACGGCACGAAGTACAACAGCGCGTGCTCGGGTTCGCTGATCGCCAAGAAGTGGATCATCACCGCCGGCCACTGCTTCCACGACGCGGCCCGCAACCCGGTCTCCGGCCCGGTTCCGTACCCGACGTCCGTGCTGCTGGGCACCACCACCGTCGACAAGCCGGGGGTCACCCGCAACGTCGTCACGGTGTACCAGTCGCCGAGCAACGACATCGCGATCGCCGAGCTCGACCAGCCGGTCTTCGGCATCGAGCCGCTGTCGGTCAACCGCAAGGCGCCCGTCGTGGGCCAGAAGGTCGTGCTCGCCGGCTGGGGCAGCCTGACGTCGGTCGACCCGACGCCGGGCACGAAGCTGCAGCAGGGCCTGATGAAGGTCGCGACGGTCGACCCGCTGTACACCGGCGTGCAGGGCGTCGCCCCTACGTCGACGACGAGCGCGTGCACCTACGACTCGGGCGCCCCGTACTTCGTGCCGACGGGCAAGAACGGCGGCCGCCTGGTCTCCATCGAGAGCGACGGCCCGGACTGCCCCCACGACCAGGTCGAGACGACGGCGCGTGTCGACGTCGTCGCGGACTGGATCGCTTCGCACATCGGCTGATTCCCGGCAAAACGGCCCCCGGCACCGCGCCGGGGGCCGTTTTGTTACTCCAAGCAGCGCATTTCCGACTCCCGGGCCGTCGCTACGCTCGAAGGTGATCACCGGCGCGAGCCGCCGGTGCGTGACAAGGGGGATCCACCGATGCGCGTTCGCGCTGTGCTTTCCGCTGCCCTTCTGACCCTCGCCGCCGGCCTCGCCACCGCGGGACCGGCGTCGGCCGTGGCCAACGGTTCCGACGTCCCGGCGGGCCAGTTCCAGTTCGCCGCGAAGCTCACGATGACGAACATCCCGAAGCCCGACGGCACCAGGTACAACAGCGCCTGCTCCGGCGCGTTGATCGCGTCCCACTGGATCATCACCGCCGGGCACTGCTTCCACGACGCCAACCGCAACCGCGTCTCCGGCCCGGTGCCGTACCCGACGTCGGTGCTGCTCGGCACGGTCGACCAGGGCACGCCGGGCGTAACGCGCAACGTGGTGACCGTCTACCAGTCCGCCGCGAACGACATCGCGATCGCCACCCTCGACGCCGACGTCACCGGCATCACGCCGCTGACGGTCAACCGGGTGACGCCGTCGGTCGGCCAGCTGCTGACGCTCGCCGGCTGGGGCAGCCTCACCGCCACCAACCCGACGCCGTCGACGAAGCTTCAGCAGGGCACGGTGAAGGTCGGCCAGGTCACGACGGCCAACCTGGGCGTCCAGGGGGTCGCGCCGACGTCGACGACGAGCGCCTGCGTGTACGACTCGGGTGCGCCGTACTTCGTCGCGGCCGGCTCCGGTGGCCAGCTGGTCTCGGTGGAGTCGACCGGCCCGGACTGCCCCCACAACCAGCTCGAGACGACCTCGCGCGCGGACGTCGTCGCGGATTGGATCGCTTCGCACACGGGCTGACCTCCATCCGGGCGTCACCCGGTGGTCCACCGGGTGACGCCCGGCCCGGGCATTCCCCCCACCGGGGCGGCGGCCATAA
>NZ_JBICSQ010000039.1:0-47844 GCF_043197175.1 Amycolatopsis sp. NPDC049252 | reverse complement strand
GCGGGGGGCGGTGGGGCGGGGTTGGCTGGGCCCGCCCCCCCCCGGGCCCCCCCGCCGGGGGGGCGCCCGGGGGGGCCCCCGGGGCCCCCCCCCGGCCAGGGAATTCCCCCCAGCGGGGCGGCGGCAATAACCTCGAACGTCGATCATCACCTCGACGAAGGGGAAGAATGCGCCTGCGCGCCCTGCTAGCCGCTGTTGTCCTGACCACGACCGCCGCCCCTGCCGCCTTGGCCGCGCCAGGGATCGCCCACGGCACGGACGTCCCCCAGGGGCAGTTCGGGTTCGTCGCGAAGCTCGCGATGACGAAGATCCCCCGCCCGGACGGCTCGACGTACAGCAGCTACTGCACGGGCGCGCTGGTCGCCCCCGGCTGGCTCTTGACCACGGGCCACTGCTTTCACGACGCCAACCGCAACCGCGTCTCGGGCAAGGTCCCCTACCCCACCACGGCAACCCTGGACCTGACGGACGAAGCCACCGAATCAGGCGTAGCCCGCAAGGTGACAGAAGTAATCCAGGCCAAAGAAAACGACGTAGCCCTAGCCCACCTGGACACCCCAGTAACCACGGTAAAGCCGCTACAACTCAACCGAGCACTCCCCAAGGTAGGCGACCAACTGACGCTGGCCGGCTGGGGCAGCCTGACCAGCACAAACCCCAAACCGGCAACCCGAATGCAACAGGGCACGGTAGCCATCGCAACAGTCGCCCCGACAACACTGGGAGTCCGCGGCGCAGCCCCGGCAATCACCACAAGCGCCTGCACATACGACTCAGGAGCCCCGTACTTCACCGAAGCGGGCTTGGTAGCCCTGGAAGCAACCGGCCCAGGCTGCCCCCACGCAGGCATAGAAACCACCTCAAGGACAGACGTCCTAGCAGACTGGATCAAGAAGACAACGGCCTAAATACACCCCGACCTAAGCCGTAAGCGAACACCACGCAGAGCCAAACGGGTGATATTCACCACCCCCCACCCCCTCCGAAACCACGCTGGAACCGGAACCAGAGGCACCGTGGGGGGTCCGGGGGGCTCGGCCCCCCGGGAGGAATAAGGCCAACGGGAAGAGGCCCCGACGCGCTAGCGTCGGGGCCTCTGAACAGCGTGGGCGAGGAGGGAGTTGAACCCTCACGTCCTTTCGGACACACGGACCTGAACCGTGCGCGTCTGCCATTCCGCCACTCGCCCGAGTGCTTCCTTGCGGCAGCGAGGAGAAGACTAGCAGGTCGTTCGCACGGGTTTCACCGGGGGCCGTGTCGAGGCTCGCTCACCCGGATAGGATCGGAGCGGAAGTACACGTGTGAGGAGGTTTTCCCCGGTGGGCCGCGCTGAGCGATTCGACAGGCGACTCGAGAACCTGGTGGGGAACACTTTCGCGCGCATGTTCGGTGGCAACGTCGTCACGCAGGAAGTGGCGATCGCGCTCGAGCGGGAGAGTGAGGAGAACGTTCGTGAGCTGGCAGGCGGTCGGCAGCTCGCCCCGAATCACTACATCGTGTCCTTGGGGACGGCTGACCACGAGCGCATGGCCGGTGACGAGCAACGCGTCACCCAGGTGCTGGCGAAGGCGGTGGCCGAACACCTCGCCGCCGAAGGCCTGGACACCTATGGTGACGTCGTCGTATCACTCGAGCGCAACGAGGCGCTGCATACTGGACAGTTCAAGACCCGTTCGTCCGTCGATCCCGACGCCCGCCCCGCAGGCGCCGGTTCACCACGGTCGGCACGACCCAGCAACGCAGGAGACCCAGCAATGAGCCAGCCCCCCGGCTACGGCCAATACGACCAGGGTGACCCGTACGGCCAGCAGGGCCAATACGGCTACGGACAGCAGGGTGGCCAGCAGCCCGGGTACGACCAGGGTTATGGCCAGCAGCAGGGCGGCTACGACCAGTACGGCCAGCCGCAGCAGGGTGGGGCCTACGACCAGGGTTACGCCCAGCAGCAGCCCGGGTACGACCAGGGTTACGCCCAGCCTCCGCAGGGTGGTTACGACCAAGGTGGGTACGCCCAGCCCCAGGGCGGTGGCTACGACCAGGGCGGGTACGGCCAGCCCCAGCAGGGTGGCTACGAGCAGGGCGGCTACCAGCAGGGTGGTTACGACCAGTACGGCGGCCAGCAGCAGGCGCCCGGGTACGACCAGTACGGCGGCCAGCAGCAGGGCGGTTACGACCAGTACGGCCAGCAGCAGGCGTACGGCCAGCCAGCCGGCGACCCGTACGCGCAGCAGCAGGGCGGCTACGGCCAGCCCGCCGCCGGGCGTCAGCTCGCCGCGAGCCTGCAGCTGGACGACGGCTCGAACCGGACGTACTCCCTGAAGCAGGGTGGCAACGTCGTGGGCCGCGGCCAGGACGCCGACTTCCGGCTGCCCGACACCGGCGTCTCGCGCCGGCACCTGGAGATCACCTGGGACGGGCAGAGCGCGACGCTCGCCGACATCGGGTCGACGAACGGCACGACCGTGAACGGCACTCCGGTGCAGACCTGGCAGCTCGCGGACGGTGACGTCATCCGGGTGGGGCATTCGTCCCTGGTGTTCCGTACACAGGGCTGACTCCGGGCGCGAAATACTGTTCCCGCAGAATTGACGTGCGGGGGGACCGCGGCGTACCCGCGTCGCGGCTGCACGGAAGAGTCGGGAGCGGACACACCAAGTGCCAGAGCTGGTCGTACAACTCACCAGGGTGGGCTTCCTCGTGCTGCTCTGGCTCTTCGTGTTCGCCGCGCTCAGAGTCGTCCGCTCGGACCTCTACGCGGCGTCCGGCATGCGTGTCCAGGTGCCGACCTTCGGCCGCAAGAAGGAGAAGAAGCCGCGCGGCGGGAAGTCTCCGCAGCAGCTGCTGGTGACCCACGGCGCGCTCGCCGGGACCCGCATCGCGCTGGACGGCAGGCCGATCCTGATCGGCCGCGCCGACGACTCGACGCTGGTGCTCGACGACGACTACGCGTCGACCCGGCACGCACGGATCGCCCAGCGCGGTGAGGACTGGTACGTGGAAGATCTGGGCTCGACGAACGGGACCTATCTCGACCGGGCTAAGGTCACTGCACCCCTCCGGGTCCCGCTCGGAGTCCCCATCCGGATCGGCAAGACGGTGATCGAGCTTCGCCCATGACTCTCGTCCTCCGCTATGCAGCCCGCAGCGACCGGGGCCTGGTGCGTTCGAGCAACCAGGACTCCGTGTACGCCGGCCCTCGCCTGCTCGCGCTCGCCGACGGCATGGGTGGGCATGCGGCGGGCGAAGTGGCCAGCAAGGTCGTCATCGCCTCCCTCGCCCCGCTCGACGACGACGAGCCGGGTGACGACCTCCTCGCCCAGCTGCGCGAGGCGGTGGCGAACGGCAACGCCGCGATCGCCGAGCTCGTGTCGCAGGACCCCGACCTCGACGGGATGGGCACCACGCTCACCGCCGTCCTGTTCGCCGGGAACCGGCTGGGCCTGGTGCACGTCGGCGACTCCCGCGCCTACCTGTTGCGGGGTGGTCAGTTCGCGCAGATCACGCGCGACGACAGCTTCGTCAACGAACTGCTCGAACAGGGCCGGATCACGCCCGAGGAAGCGGCGGTGCACCCCCAGCGGTCGCTGCTGCTGAAGGCGCTGACCGGGCACGAGGTCGAGCCGAGTCTCACCGTGCGCGAAGCGCGCCCCGGTGACCGGTACCTGATCTGCTCGGACGGCCTGTCCGGGATGGTCAGCGACGAGACGCTCGCGGAGGCCGTGCAGATCAAGGACCCGCAGCAGTGCGCGGACCGGATGATCGAGCTGGCCCTCAAGGGCGGCGGTACCGACAACGTCACGGTGATCATCGCCGACGTCGTCGACGTCGACTTCGGTGAGGACGCGCCCATCGTGGGCGGCGCCGCCGGGGACGGCAGCGACGAGCGGCACCAGGGCGACTCCCCCGCGGCGCGGGCCAGGGCGCTGACCCAGCCCCCGCCGCAGCCGCGTCCGGAGCTGCCGCAGCCCACCGTGGACCCCAAGGCCAAGCGCCGGAAGCGGTTCCGCTGGCTGGCCGGCGCGCTGGTCGTGCTCGTGGTGCTCGCCGCGGCCGCCATCGCCACCCGCTACTTCGTGCTGAGTCAGTACTATGTCGGCGAAGGTGCGGACCAGGAGGTCGTGATCTACCGCGGCGTCCCCGGCAGCATCCTCGGCATCGACCTGCACACCTACGAGCAGGGCTCGTGCCCGCCGAACCAGGTGTGCACGGACAAGCTGCGCGTCAACCAGCTCCAGGAGGACGCGCGGCTGGCGGTGCAGAACGGCGTCAAGAAGGACAGCCTCGACGACGCCCGGAAGTACATCGACGACTTCCTGCAGCTGCACAAGCGCTTGAACAACTGCGCGCCGGCGGGGACCCAGCCGTCCCCGACGCCGACGCCTTCGGTCACGCCGACGACGACTCCGTCGGCACCGGCCGGTTCCACTGCTCCGTCGTCGGCGAACCAGCCTGCGGGGAGGGACTGCTCGACGCCGAGTTCGACGGCACCGACGACGGGAGGCGGTAACTGATGGGCCAGCCTGCCGCGAACACCGCCGAGCCGCTCGCGGCGCAGTTCCAGACGAACCCGCCGCGTGACGTCCCGACCCGGCGCAACACCGAACTGGTGCTGCTGGGGTTCGCGGCCTTCATCGTGACCATCGCGTTGGTCCTGGTGGAGGCGAACCAGGAGCAGGAACTCACCGCGTCGATCCTCTGGCTCGGGCTCGCCTACCTGGGCGTGCTGACCGGGGCGCACCTCGCGGTGCGCAAGTGGGCGCCGTACGCGGACCCGGTGCTGCTCCCCTGCGTCGCGCTGCTCAACGGCATCGGCCTGGTCATGATCCACCGGATCGACCTGGCCCAGGCCGAGAAGGCGCTGCAGAACGGCAAGGACTTCTCGCCGGACGTCACCAAGCAGGTGCTGTTCACGGTCGTTTCGCTGGCGCTGTTCATCGTGGTGCTGGTGGTCGTCAGCGACCACCGCACGCTGACCCGCTACGGCTACACCGCCGGCCTGATCGGCATCGTCGCGCTGGCGCTGCCGGCGATGCTGCCGTCGAGCCTGTCCGAGGTCAACGGCGCCAAGGTGTGGCTGAAGCTGCCGTTCTTCTCGATCCAGCCGGGCGAGTTCGCGAAGATCCTGCTGATGATCTTCTTCGCCTCGTTCCTGGTGTCGAAGCGCGACCTGTTCATGGTGGCGGGCAAGAAGTTCCTCGGGGTCGAGCTGCCGCGGGCCCGCGATCTCGGCCCGATCCTGATCGCCGCCGTCGTCTGCATCGGCGTCCTGGTCTTCGAGAAGGACCTCGGCACGTCGCTGCTGTTCTTCAGCGTCATCCTGGTGATGCTCTACGTGGCGACCGAGCGGGCCATCTGGGTCGTGCTCGGGCTGAGCTTCTTCGTCGTCGGCTGCGTGATCGCCTACAACCTCTTCGGGCACGTGCAGCAGCGCGTCGCCAACTGGATGGACCCGCTGGCCACCTACGACGACCCCGGCGGCGGCTACCAGCTCGCCCAGGGCCTGTTCGGGCTCGGCACCGGCGGTGTCGGCGGCACCGGCCTCGGCGCGGGCCGGCCGGACATGGTGCCCGAGGCCGCCACCGACTTCATCACCGCGTCGATCGGCGAAGAGCTCGGCTTCATCGGGCTGGCCGCGGTCCTGATGCTGTACCTGCTGGTGGCGATGCGCGGCATGCGGAGCGCGCTCGCCGTGCGCGACACGTTCGGCAAGCTGCTCGGCGGCGGGCTGGCGTTCACCATGGTCATGCAGATCTTCGTCGTCGTCGGCGGGGTCACGAAACTCATCCCGGAGACCGGTATCACCGCCCCGTTCCTGTCGAAGGGTGGTTCGTCGCTGCTGGCGAACTACATCCTGGTCGCCCTGCTGCTCCGGATCTCCGACGCCGCCCGCAGGCCCGGCACCCGTCCGAAGCCCCAGCAGCCGCAGGCACCGATCGCCGAGGCGCACACCGTGCTCGTGCAGCGCCCGCCGTCGGCGAACGGAGGCGCTCAGGCATGAACACCCCGCTCCGCAAGGTCGGCATGGCGATGCTCGTGATGGTCGTCCTGCTGCTGGCGAACGCCACCTACATCCAGGTGGTGAAGGCCGACGACTACCGCACCGACTCCCGCAACGCCCGCGTGCTCTACGACGAGTTCGCGCGCCGCCGCGGCCAGATCGTGTCGCAGGCGAACGGCGAGGTGCTGGCGAAGGTCGACCCGTCGAACGACAAGTACAAGTACATCCGGTCCTACGTCGACGGCCCGATGTACGCGCCGGTCACCGGCTACTACTCGATCAACTACGGCTCCGGCGGTCTCGAGCGCGCCGAGGACGACGTGCTGAACGGCTCGGACCCGCGGCTGTTCGTCCGGCGGCTGTCGGACATGGTCACCGGCCGCGACCCGAGTGGCGGCAACGTCCGGCTGACCATCGACCCGGCCGTCCAGAAGGCCGCCTACGACCTGATGACGCAGCGGGGCTACACCGGCGCCGTCGTCGCGCTGGAGCCCAGCACCGGCCGGATCCTGGCGATGGTCTCGACGCCGTCCTACGACCCGAACCTGCTCGCCTCCCACACGTCGAAGACGCAGATCGACGCCTGGAACGCGAACATCAAGAACGACAAGAACCCCATGCTGAACCGGGCGATCTCGGAGACCTACCCGCCGGGCTCGACGTTCAAGCTGGTCACCGCCGCGGCCGCGCTCGAGGACGGCAAGGGCCCGGACACCCCGGTCAACCCGGCACCGAACACGAAACTGCCGAACACGACCATCACCCTGGAGAACTACGCCGGCGAAGCCTGCCCGGGCGCCACGTTCAAGGACGCGCTCGCGCACTCCTGCAACGTGCCGTTCGCGGAGTTCGCCGGTCAGCTCGGTGCCGACAAGATGAAGAAGACCGCGAGCAACTACGGCATCGGGCAGACGGACCTGACCGTGCCGATGAAGGTCGCGCCGTCCACCGTCGGGCCGCTGGACTCCCAGGGCGCGCTGTACCAGAGTGGCATCGGCCAGCGCGACGTGCGGCTCACCCCGCTGCAGGACTGCCTGCTCGCCGCGACCGTGGCCAACAACGGGATGGCGATGAAACCGCAGCTGGTCCAGTCGGTCCTGGCACCGGACCTGTCCACCATCGAGGACTACAGCCCCACCGAGCTCACCGGCACACCGGCGCTGTCGTCGTCGAACGCCGCGATCCTCAAGGACATGATGATCGCTTCCGAGGGCTTCACCAAGGGCGGCGGCAAGCGCCCGGACATCCAGATCGCGTCGAAGACCGGCACCGCCGAGCACGGCACGGACTCCAAGAACACCGCCCCGCACGCCTGGTACACCGCGTTCGCCCCGGCGAACGACCCGAAGATCGCGGTCGCCGTGATCGTCGAAGACGGTGGTAACCGCGGGCTCGCGGCCACCGGCGGCTCGGTCGCCGCCGAAATCGGCCGCGCGGCGATCAACGCGAAACTCGGGGGTGGATAGCGCATGCTGTCCTCCGGTCACCTGCTGGCCGAGCGCTACAAGCTGACGAGCCGGATCGCCGTCGGCGGGATGGGTGAGGTCTGGCAGGCCAGCGACACCCGGCTCGACCGGACCGTCGCCGTCAAGATCCTCAAGTCCGAGCTGTCCGGCGACGCCGAGTTCCTCCACCGCTTCCGCACGGAAGCGCGGATGACGGCGTCCCTGAACCACCCCGGCATCGCCGCGGTGCACGACTACGGCGAGACCATCTTCGACGGCGACCTGTCGATCGCGTACCTGGTGATGGAGCTCGTCGACGGCGACCCGCTGGCCGGGTTGCTCGCCAAGCACGGCCGGCTGTCGGCGGAGTTCACGCTCGACATGCTGGAGCAGGCGGGCAACGCGCTGCAGGCCGCCCACGAGCGGGGCCTGGTCCACCGCGACGTCAAGCCGGGCAACATCCTGGTGACCCCCGCGGGCCAGGTGAAGATCACCGACTTCGGCGTCGCGAAGGCGGCCGACGCGGCCCCGGTCACCCGGTCCGGCATGGTCATGGGCACGGCGCACTACATCGCGCCGGAGCAGGCGCTCGGGCACCCGGCCGAGCCGGCGTCCGACGTCTACTCGCTCGCGGTGTGCGGCTACGAGTGCCTCGCCGGGCACCGGCCGTTCCTGTCCGAGAACGCCGTGACCGTCGCCATGATGCACATCCGCGACATGGCGCCGCCGTTGCCGCCGGACGTCCCGCCCGCCGCGCGCGCGGTGATCGAGGCGACCCTGGTGAAGGACCCGCGGCAGCGCTACAACAGCGGCGGCGAGTTCGCGGCCGCCGTCGCCGCGGTGCGCGCCGGGCTGCCGCTGCCGGCGCCGTCCGGGCTGGTCAACGCGTCCTACTCGACCGGGCAGCAGCCGATCCAGCAGCAACCCGTTCAGCAGCAACCCGTTCAGCAACAGCCGGTGTCGCAGCAGATTCCGCAGCAGCAGCCGCCGCACATGCCGATCGGGCCGCCGTCGCCCGCGATGAACCCGATGCCCGTCATCGGGCCGCCGTCACGGCCCGCGATGGGGCCGGTCATGGTGCCGGTCACCCGCAAGAAGCCGCAGTGGGGCTGGTGGGCGCTGCTGGCGGCGATCCTGCTCGTCGTCCTGGTGGCGGGCATCGTGCTGATCGCCAAGATGATCGGCAGTTCCGGCTCGCCGCAGCACAACGGCCAGACGACGAGCCAGGTGGTCCCGGGCAGACAGCCGCCCGCGGAGGAACCGCCCGCTTCGAGCGCTTACCCGGCGGATACTCCCGGCACGACCGACGATGGCCAGCAAGGCATCATGACCACACCTTGGACGGAATGGAACGGCATCCAGAGATGAGCACACCCAGACTGCTCTCCAACCGGTACGAGCTGGGCGAGACGCTCGGCTACGGAGGCATGTCCGAGGTCCATCACGGGCACGACGTGCGACTCGGCCGGGAAGTGGCGATCAAGATCCTCCGTGCCGACCTCGCCAGGGATCCGCAGTTCCAGGAGCGCTTCCGTCGTGAGGCGCAGAACGCCGCCGCGCTGAACCACCCGGCGATCGTGGCGGTCTACGACACGGGCGAGACGAACACCGAGTTCGGGCCGCTGCCGTACATCGTCATGGAGTACGTCGAAGGCCGGACGCTGCGCGACATCGTCAAGACCGAAGGCCCCATGTCGCAGAAGCGCGCAATGGAGGTCATGGCCGACGTCTGCGCGGCGCTCGACTTCTCCCACCGCCACGGCATCGTGCACCGCGACGTCAAGCCGGCCAACGTGATGATCACGAAGAACGGCGCGGTCAAGGTGATGGACTTCGGCATCGCGCGCGCGATGCACGACGGCCAGTCCGCCATGACCCAGACCGCCGCGGTGATCGGCACGGCGCAGTACCTGTCGCCGGAGCAGGCCCGCGGTGAGTCGGTCGACGCCCGTTCCGACGTCTACGCCGCCGGCTGCGTGCTGTACGAACTGATCACCGGCGAGCCGCCGTTCACCGGTGACTCCCCGGTCGCGGTGGCCTACCAGCACGTTCGGGAGGACCCGAACCCGCCGTCGTCGGTCAACCCGGCGGTCGCGCCCGAGCTCGACGCCGTCGTGCTGAAGGCGCTGGCGAAGGGCCCGGCGAACCGCTACCAGTCGGCCGCCGAGATGCGCTCGGACCTGGTGCGCACGCTTTCGGGCCAGCGCCCGGCCGCGCCGATGGTGATGTCCGAAGACGAGCGCACGCAGGTGATGAACGCCGATCGCCGTCAGCCGCAGCGCTACGAGGAGTACGCCGAGCCGGACGACGAAGACCCGAAGGCCAAGCGCCGCCGCCGGACGCTCCTGGCGGTGCTGGCGGCGGTGTTCGTGCTGGGCGCGGTGCTGCTGATCATGTGGCTGTCGGGCTCGTTCAAGAGCAGCCCGACCGCGGTGGAGATCCCGGACGTGCTGCACCAGACGGTCCCCCAGGCCCAGGAGCAGCTGCGGGGCAAGGGGTTCCAGTCGTTCACGACCAAGAACGTCACCTGCAACGTCCAGCCGACCGACGGCAGCCCGCAGTGCGGTCAGGACGACATCAACAAGGTCGTCAAGATCGACCCGGCCGTCGGGACGCCGGTCAGCACCGACGCGAAGATCACGTTGTACGTGGGTGTCGCGCCGGGCAAGGCCAGCGTGCCGGACCTCAAGGGCAAGACGCGTGACCAGGCGCAGCAGGCGCTCACCGACGCGAAGCTCACGCTGAACCCGGACGTCACGGAGACCGAGGTCGACGACCCGAACCAGGCCGGCCTGGTGCAGAACCAGACCCCGACCGCGGCGTCCGAGGTCGACGAGGGCACGAGCGTCAAGATCACGATCGCGAAGTCCAAGGAACTGAAGCAGGTTCAGGACTTCACGGGCAAGCCGTACTCGCAGGCCGACGCGGCTCTGAGAGGCCTCGGCTTCAAGACCAAGAAGGTCGACCAGGCTTCGGACACGGTCCCGAAGGACAGCGTCATCACCCAGAACCCGAACGGTGGCCAGCTGGCCGTCGGCAGCCTGGTCACGCTGACGGTGTCGACCGGTCCGGAGCAGACCGACACCAAGATCGAGATGCCGAACCTGGTCGGGATGACGGTCGACGAGGCCCAGTCGAAGCTGCAGAGCATGGGCTGGACCCAGAACCTCAAGCAGCAGTCCGACCGGACCAGCAACAAGCCGGAAGGCACGATCACCAAGCAGAGCGTCCAGGCCGGCAGCCAGATCGACAAGGATCAGGCCGTGACGGTGGCCGTGTCGGAGGGCAACGGCTTCCCGACCGGGTTCCCGACGCCCACCACCGGGCCCTGACAGCCACTTGAAGAAGGCCCGCACGGTGTGAACCGTGCGGGCCTTCTTTCGTTTCAGGCTTTGTCGAGAAATCCTTGGACGGCGCCGAGAACCTGCTCGGCGTCACTGCCGGCGCCGCAGTCGATTTCGAGTTCTTCGGCCGCGCCCGAGCGCTTGATCCTCAGGGACACGCGGGCCTGGCAGCGACGCAGCCAGGCGAACAAGGACCGGCAGAAGACGACGGCGGAGGTGCTGGTCACGCCGACGACAACGGCGTCGAAGAGCTGGACCCGGCCGCGAAGCTCGTCTTCACCTCGCAACCAGGCGGCGAGGTCTCGAAGCTCGCCATCGGAGTTTGGCACGGTGATCGCTACGATCCCAGCCGTCACCCGGTCTCCCTTCACCCAGAACCGGAGAGAACCCGAACCTTAGTCGTGTTCGACGACCCCCGGGAAGCCTCGTCCGGGAATTGAAGATTGCAAATTGCACTCAGGAACGGCGCTGCACGAGCCGCGAGACGACCAGGAAACTCGCGGCCAGCACCACCACCGACGTCACCACCGCCAGCACCAGCGGGCCGCCGACCGGTTCCTCGTCGGTTAAGGCGTGCAGCAGGGGGTGGACCAGCGGAATCTTCGCCAGCAGCACGACGACCAGGGTGATCACGGCGGCCAGCACCGTCCAGCCGATCCGGTGCACCAGCAGCCGTGAGCACGGCAGGGCGATCGCGATGCCCAGCAGCGCGCACGCGATGTGGGCCAGCAGCCCGACACCCAGCGCGGCCGGCTGGACCTTGAACGACTTGAGCGCCGACCACGCCTCGGTGATCACCGTCAGGATCAGCGAGCACCCCAGCACGGTGAGGACGGCGCCGGTGATCAGCCGCCGCCACTGCCGCGCGTGGCTCAAGGTGACCAGGCGCTGCACCGGGTCTTCGATGTCGAGCAGCGCGATGGTCAGCCAGCACGACACGACCAGCAGTCCGCCGGCGCTCACCCCGAACAACGGCAGCGGCGGCGAGTGCGGGTCGGCGTAGAGGATCACGCAGAGCGCGAGGTAGGCCAGCAGCGCGGGCAGGTACCGCTGCGAATGTCCCAGCAGTGCCACGTAATACCGCGTCAACGCGAGCACGGCGCGACCTCCCGGACCGACCAGCCGTCCTTCAGCGCGCGCAGCAGCACGGCGTCGGCCGAACCGGCCTCGACGGTGAGCACGACCAGGGCGCCCTCGGCGACGGCGTGCCGCACGCCGGGCTCGTCCGTCCAGTCGGTGCCGTGCCCGCGCAGCACGATCCGCGTGGTCGGCTCGGTGTCTTCCGCGGTCAGCCGGCCGGCGGCCATCAGGTGCACGACGTCGGCGTGGTCGTGCACCACCTGCGGCCGGTGGTCGGTGAACACGACGCTCGCGCCGCGCGCCCGGGTCTCCTCGACGAGCTCGCCGAGGATCGCGTGCGTGGCGACGTCGAGCCCCGACCACGGCTCGTCGAGGACCAGCAGGTCCGGCCGCACCAGCACGGCCTGCGCGAGCCCGACCTTCTGCGCGTTGCCCTTGGACAGCGTCCGCAGCGGTGACGTCGGGCCGCCGACCAGGGCGAGCCGCTCGAGCAGCGGGTCGATCGCCGAGAGGTCGGTGAGCCCGCGGATGCGTCCCATGTGCCGCAGGTAGGCCCGCGCGCCCATGCGCTGGCCGGCCGGGAAGCGGTCCGGCAGGTACCCGATCCGCGGGCTTCCGGTGACGGTGCCGGTGGTGGCGTGCGAGACACCGGCCATGATCCGCAGCAGCGTCGACTTGCCGGAGCCGTTGGTGCCGAGGATGCCCACGACCCGCGCGGGCTCGACGGTGAGGTCGACGTCGTGGAGGACGAAGTCCCCGCGCCCGTACCGCTTACCGACCCCCTCGAGCCGGATCACGCAACGGCGGCCTTCTGCAGCGCCTTCGTCGCTCGCTCCAGCTCGGCGACGCGCTCGGCGTCGACGGGGTGGCCGGCCGCGGCCATCCAGTTGGCCAGCATCCGGTGACCGCCCTCGGTGAGCACGGACTCCGGGTGGAACTGGACGCCTTCCAGCGGCAGCTCGCGGTGGCGCATGCCCATCACGATGCCGGATTCGGTGCGGCCGGTGACCTCGAAGACGTCGTCCGGGATCGTCTCCGGCAGCACGGTCAAGGAGTGGTACCGGGTGGCCGTGAACTCTTCCGGCAGGCCCTTCAGGACGCCGACGCCGGAGTGGCGCACCTGGCTCGTTTTGCCGTGCAACAGCTCGGGCGCGCGGTCGACGGTGGCGCCGTAAACGACACCGAGTGCCTGGTGGCCGAGGCAGACGCCGAGCATCGGGGTCGACGTCTCGGCGCACTTGCGGATGACGTCCATGCTCTGACCAGCGCGTTCGGGGGTTCCGGGACCGGGCGAGACGAGCACGGCGTCGAATTCCGGGACGCGGTCGAGGTCCACGACGTCGTTGCGCCAGACGGTGCAGTCGGCGCCGAGCTGGGCCAGGTACTGGACCAGGTTGTAAACGAAGCTGTCGTAGTTGTCGACGACCAAGACGCGCATGGCCGCGAGCTTACCGGCTCCCACTGGCTGGACCGTACCGCAAATCACATTTTAGGTTAGGGCAACCTAACTTACGGTGGAGGGTGTGAGCCGATCCCTTCGCGTAGCCGTCGTGGGCGCTGGTCCCGCCGGCATCTACGCCGCCGACATCCTGGACAAGTCCGACGCCGAGGTGACGATCGACCTGTTCGAACGGATGCCTGCGCCGTTCGGCCTGATCCGCTACGGCGTCGCGCCCGACCACCCGCGCATCAAGGGCATCGTGACCGCGCTGCACAAGGTGCTGGACAAGCCGAACATCCGGCTGCTGGGCAACATCGACTACGGCACCGACATCAAGCTGGACGAGCTGCGCGAGTTCTACGACGCGGTGATCTTCTCGACGGGCGCGTCCGCCGACCGCGCCCTCGACATCCCGGGTGTCGACCTCGACGGCAGCTACGGCGCCGCCGACTTCGTCTCCTGGTACGACGGCCACCCGGACGTCCCGCGCACCTGGCCGCTCGAGGCGTCTTCGGTCGCCGTGCTGGGCGTCGGCAACGTGGCCCTGGACGTCGCGCGCATCCTCGCGAAGACGGCCGACGAGCTGCTGACCACGGACATCCCGGACAACGTCTACCAGGGCCTCAAGGCGAGCCCGGTGACCGACGTCCACGTGTTCGGCCGCCGCGGCCCGGCCCAGGCGAAGTTCACGCCGCTGGAGCTGCGCGAGCTGGACCACTCGCCGAACGTCGAGGTCCTCGTGTACCCGGAGGACATCGAGTTCGACGAGGGCAGCGTCGCCGCGCTGCGGGCGTCGAAGCAGATCGACATGGTCGTGAAGACGTTGCAGGAGTGGGCGATCCGCGACCCGGGAACGCGCCCGCGCCGGCTGCACCTGCACTTCTTCCACTCGCCTTCGGAGGTCCTGGGCGCCGACGGTCGTGTCGTCGGCCTCCGCACGGAACGCACCGAGCTGACGGGCGACGGCAACGTCCGCGGCACGGGCGAGTTCCACGACTGGGACGTCCAGGCGGTGTACCGCGCGGTGGGTTACCTGTCGTCGCACCTGCCGGAACTCCCGTTCGACCACGTGAACGGCGTGGTCCCGAACCAGGCGGGCCGCGTGCTGGACCTGGACGAGAACCAGCTCCCGGGCGTCTACGTGACGGGCTGGATCAAGCGCGGCCCGATCGGCCTGATCGGCCACACGAAGGGCGACGCGGCGGAGACGATCGCCAGCCTGCTGACCGACGCGGACACCCTGACGGCCCCGAAGTACGACTCCCCGGACGCGATCCTCGACCTCCTGGCGACGCGCGGAATCCCGTTCACAACGTGGGAAGGCTGGGGAAAGCTGGACGCCCACGAGAAGTCACTGGGCGAGGCGGACGGCCGCGAGCGCATCAAGGTGGTGGACCGCGAGGAGATGACCCGGGTCTCCCGCGCCTGAGCTCCCCCAACGCCGTGGCGGCCATTCCCGGGAGCCCGGGCTGGCCGCCACGGACCAGCTTGTAGTGATGATGACCAACTCAGCCAAACATCTGACCGACGCAAGCCTGACCAATGTGCAGGCGATGCTGGACTTCGCCAAGACCAAGCAAGACCCCCAACGGCGTGCCGGGATCATCGCCGATGCGCAGCATCTGCTTGGCTGGGCGATGCGCTCTGCCATCGCTGAGTGCGAGTCGTCCGGAAAACCGTGGCGGGCCGTAGCAGCGACCCCGCAGACTCGGAATTACCGTTTGCAGGTCAGCGGATCGAGCTCAAGTACCGAACCGGCCACGCCACAGAACTCGAAGACCTGGGTCCCGGCAGGTTCTATCCCGTCTGGCATGGAACTCGGCCGTCGTCCGATCCACCTTGCCGAACCGGTATTCGCGTTGCTCTTCGGACCCGCCGATGTCAGCGGTCAAGCAAGGATCGCGTGGCTCGAGGAAAGGGCACGGCTCATCAGACTTCGGCGCGACAATACGATGAAGGCTTAGTCGCCACATCGCATACATCAGCTCGCGCCGAGGTAGGCGAGCACCGCCAGCACTCGGCGGTTCGTGTCGTCCGAGGCCGTGATGGCCAGCTTGGCGAAGATGTTCGCCGTGTGCTTGCCGACCGCTCCTTCGCTGAAGTGCAGCCGGGACGCGATCGCCGCGTTCGAACAGCCCTCTGCCATCAAGCCCAGGACCTCACGCTCGCGCGCCGTCAGAGCGGCCAGCGGGTCGGATGCGTTGCCCGCCACCAGTTTGGCGATCACCTCGGGGTCCATCACCGTGCCGCCGGCGGCTACCCGGCGGACCGCGTCGATGAACTGGTCCGCGTTGAACACGCGGTCCTTCAGCAGGTAGCCGATCGCTCCGGTGCCGTCGGCCAGCAGCTCGCGGGCGTACAGCTGCTCGACGTGCTGGGACAGCACCAAGATCGGCAACGCGGGTATTTCGCGGCGGACCGCCAGGGCCACCTGGATGCCTTCGTCCGTGTTCGTCGGCGGCATCCGGACGTCCACAATGGACACGTCCGGCCGGTGGGCACGCAACGCCGACTCCAGCTCCGGGCCGGTGCCCACCGCGGCGACGATGTCGAAGCCGTGGGCGGTCAGCAGGTGCGTCAGGCCGTCTCGGAGGAGGTACTGGTCTTCGGCGATGACGGCCCGGGGTCGATCTGACACGGGACCTCCACCGTCGCGCTCGTCGGCCCGCCGGTCGGGCTGGTCAGCGTCAACCTACCGTCGAAACCGCCGAGCCGGCGCTCGATCCCGCGCAGGCCCGAGCCGCGCGCCGGGTTCGCGCCGCCGGGGCCGTCGTCGAGCACCACCAGCGTCAGCAGGTCGTCCTCGAAGGAGACGGTGATGGTCGCGCGGCGCGAGCCGTGTTTTGCCGCGTTGCCCAGCAACTCCGACACCGCGAAGTACACACACGCCTCCACCGGTTCTTCGACGCGCCCGGGCAGCGAGCCGGTGACCTCCGCCTTCAGCGGGCTGTCCAGCGCGATCGCGCGCACCGCGTCCAGCAGCCCGCGTTCGGACAGCACCGGCGGGTGGATGCCGCGGATCAGCACCCGCAGTTCGGTCAGGGCCTCGGCCGACGCCGAGCGCAGCTCGGCCGCGAGCTTCTTCGCGGCCGCCGGATCGTGGTCCACCAACGCTTCGACGGCGCCGAGCTTCATCCCCATCGCGACCAGCCGCGACTGGATCCCGTCGTGCAGGTCGCGCTCGATCCGCCGCAGCTCCGCGGCCTGCGCGATCGTGACGTCCGTGCGCGTCTGCTTCAGCCGGTCGACCCGCTGGGCGAGCCGGGACGCCTCGGTCGGGCCCAGCAGCAACCGCGCGAAGCGGGCCGCCTGCTTCGCCAGGAACGTCGTCGGGACGAGCCCGAGGACGAATGCGGCGAGCGCGATCGGGGTCAGCAAGAGCGCGTGCGCGGTGTCCGGCGGTACGCCGAAGAACCACGGCCAGGTGACGTTCCACGTCGCCATGATCGGCCGCCAGATCCACAGGTCGATCAGGCCGAGGAAACCGCCGAACACCAGCACGGCCGTCGGCAGCGCCAGCAGCGCCGTCACCGGTGGCAGCACGACGGCCGCCAGCACGTCGCGCCACGTAGCCCGGTCGCGCATCACCCACCGCGTCCGCGAAAGCTGCACCGGCCACCACGGCTCTTCGTACAGCTGCTTGCCCACCTGGAAGAGCCCGTCGGGCCGCGGTGTCGGCAAGGGTGGCGGCGGCAGGTACGGGGTCGGGATCCGCACGCCCGTCCAGGTGCCGACCTCGCGGCGCAGGGTGTTCGCGATGGTCCGGCTCCACCGCACCACCGGCGCCGCCATCGGCGGGGCCACGAGCAGCAGGGCCACCGGCCACACCGCGAACGCCGTGAGCACCACCGAAAGCGCGAAGGTCCCCAGCTGGTGCCCGAGCGACTCCAGCCGCTGGTGCATCCACCGCAGAGCGCCGATCTTCGTCACCCTGCCGGGCCGGCGGCCGAGCCACCACCGCGTCCAGTGGCCGTAACCGCGCAGCGCCAGTGGCCCGCCGAGCAGCGCGAAGACCGGAAGCAGCAGCGTGACCGGCGGGTTCACCAGCTGCCAGCCGAACTCGCGCTGCGCCGCCGGGTCCTCCATCACCCACGTGAGGCGACGGCTCCAGCGGATCCAGAACGCGCGCTTGTAGAGCGTGTTGCCGTCGCGGTACCAGCCGTCGCGCTCCCGTTCGGGTTCCGGCGGCTCGGGCAGGTACGGCGGCTCGATTTCGACGCCGCACCAGCGCCCGGCCAGCACCCGCGCCGTCGCCGAGCGGTGCCGGGCCCATTCGATCGCGGGGCCGAGGAAGAAGACCAGGCCGAGGCACAGCAGCCCGAACGTGAGCAGCTCGAGCAGCACGTCGAGCCAGCTCAGCAAACCGAACGCGGCGAGCGCGAACGCCCGGCCGACCGCACGCAGGTAGGCCATCGGCACCTCCTTCCCCCGTGATCCTCGCCGATCGGCCCGCGTCCGCGCACTGCCCGAAGGCCCCCGGCGAGGGTGGGCCCAGCTCTACCCCGGCGTCAGCAAAACCCTACTTGAGCTGGGGATTCAGCAGGATTCTGCGGGCGGCCGCGAGTTCGTAGCGTTGTCGCCATGGCCCTCATCGAAGTCACCGACCTCCGCAAGCGCTACGGCAACCGGGTCGCGGTCGACGGCGTTTCGTTCTCCGTCGAACGCGGCGAAATCTTCGGCATCCTCGGCACGAACGGCGCCGGGAAGACCACCACGGTCGAATGCATCGAAGGCCTCCGCCAGGCCGACGCCGGCGAGCTGTCGGTGCTCGGCCTGAACCCCGCGACTGACCGCGCGGCGCTGACCCGTCGCGTCGGCGTCCAGCTGCAGGAAAGCCGGCTGCCGGCGAAACTGCGGGTGCGCGAGGCGCTGGAGCTGTTCGCCTCCTTTTACCCGGACCCGGCCGACGTCGACGTCCTGCTGGAGCAACTCGACCTGCGCGACCACGCCCGCAGTTACTTCGGCAAGCTCTCTGGCGGCCAGAAGCAGCGCGTGTCGATCGGGCTCGCCCTGGTCGGGAACCCGGAGCTGGCGATCCTCGACGAGCTGACCACCGGCCTCGACCCGCACGCCCGCCGCGACACCTGGAAGCTCGTCGAGGCCATCCGCGACGCCGGGGTCACGGTCCTGCTCGTCACGCACTTCATGGACGAGGCCGAACGGCTCTGCGACCGCGTCGCGATCTTCGACGCCGGCCGCGTCGTCGCCACCGGCACCCCCGCCGAACTCCGTGCTGTCGCCGGAGAATCCACTTTGGACGATGCGTTCGTCTCGCTCACGAGGAGTGCCCGGTGACCACGTTCGCCAAGATCACCGCCACCGAAACGAAACTCTTCCTGCGCACGCCGATGTGGGCGCTGTTCGGCCTCCTGCTGCCGCCCGCGCTGCTGCTCGGCATCGGCGCCATCCCCGGCATGTCGGAGCCGAGCGAGGTCACCGCCGGCTTCCGGTTCATCGACCTGTGGGTGCCGTCGCTGATCGTCGTCAGCCTCGCGACGCTGGCGCTGCAGGCGATCCCGGGCGCCGTCGCGACCTACCGCGAGCAGGGTGTGCTGAGACGGCTGGCCACGACACCCGTCCACCCGGCGAACCTGCTGGGCGCGCAGCTGCTGATCCACGTCGCCGTCGCGCTGGCGGGCGTGGCGCTCGTGCTCGGGCTGGGCCACGCCGTCTACGACGTCCCGCTGCCGCGCCACCCGCTGACGTTCCTGGTGACGCTCCTGCTCGGCGCCATCTCGGTGTTCGCCCTCGGCCTGATCGCGGCCGCGCTCGCCCGCACCGCGAAGAGCGCCGGCGGGCTCGCGATGATCGCGTTCTTCCCCATCATGTTCTTCGGCGGCGTCTACCTGCCGCGGCCGCTGCTGCCGGAGGTCCTGCGCCGGATCGGCGACTACGTCCCGCCGGGCTCGCAGCCGCTGCAGGACGCCTGGGTCGGCAACGGCGTCCAGCCGCTGCAACTGCTCGTGCTCGCCGCCTTCGCGGTGGGCGGAACGGCGCTGGCGGCGCGGCTCTTCCGCTGGGAATGACCTCGCTTCCGCCATATTGGTGATGATCATCGTTTTCTCTTGTGGCCGGGCCAACCGGCCGGTAGCCAAGAGGGTGGCCCTGCTCAAACTGGAGGTTCGATGTCCCTGGACGTGTCACCCGCGCTGCTGGAGAAGGCCGAGCGCGGGGAGGTCTCCGACGCCGAGTTCGTCCGTTGTGTCAAGGAATCCCTGCCCTACGCCTGGGAAGTCATCACCGGCGTGATCGCCGACGCCGACGGCGCCACGGACGGCTTCGCCGACAACGAGACGCCGCCCCCGAGCGAAGCCGCCCGCGGGCAGCTGCTGAGGGCGCTGGCCTCGGACGCCATCCGCGGCGGGCTGGAGCGGCACTTCGGCGTCAAGCTGGCGTTCCAGAACTGCCACCGGGTCGCCGTGTTCAAGAACTCCGAACTGGACGGCGACCGTTACCGCGCGTTCGTCTCGCCGCGCGGGCAGCTGCTCAACCAGAGCCCGGAGCTGCGGGACTGCTAGCCCGCAGCACCTCGGTGCCGATCCGCGCGATGTTCGCGTAAGTCCCCTCCGGCGTACCGGACGCCTCCACGAGCATCAGCACGTGGGAGACGCCGGTGCGCCGGAGGCTCGTTTCCCGACCTCACGGAGCCAGCTGGTTCTCCAGGTACCGCACGAACAGCTCGTTGTGCAGCACCCGTGGCGAACGGCGCGCCCGGACGAGCGCGATCGCTTCCGTCGCCCCGAGCCCCAGCTCGACGAGCGTCCGCGCGACGACCAGGCCGGACCGGTTGTACCCGGCGTGGCAGCGCACGAGCGTCTTGCGGCCCGCTCGCACGGCCGCGGCGGCGAGCACGGCCAACCGCGCGACCTGCTCGAGCTGCTCCGGGGACAGCGGTCCGTCCGGGATCGGGTAGCAGTGGTGCTCGACGCCGTCGGGCGGACCGTGCCCTTCGCGGCGGTAAAGGCTGATCACGACGTCGAACTCGCGCGCGACGACCACCGGCACCTCACCCGTCGCGTCGAACCGGGTGTGCCCGCCGATCCAGAGCCCCGGCCGGACCTCACTCCACACCGGGTCGTCCGGGTACCAGCTCAGTTGACCGCGACCTCGTTGAACCACAGGCGCGGCTCCAGCCACGGGAACACGATGAACATCAGCAGGGCGACCACGCCGAGCGCGAGGACGACGGCCAGCGTCAGCTTCGCCGCGAACGGGCCCGGCAGTTTCCGCCAGATCCAGCCGTACATCAGGCTTCCCCGATCTTCGAGAGCAGGTCGCCGTAGTCCTTGACCTGGTTCTTCGGCACCTGCTGGGTGAGCACCGAGGTGATGATGAGCCGCTGCTGGGCGGAGAACTGCGGGTGGCACGTCGTGAGCGTGAGCAGCGCGGCCTGCTGGGCCTTCGGCAGCGTGTCGGCGCCCTTGTACGGGACCGGGTTCACCGCGGTGCCCTGGCTGGGCAGCACGACCTTGCGGCCGAACGTCTCGCTGTAGGCGCCGCCACCCTCACTGTTCGTGTCACGCAGGGTCGACACGCCCTTGCACTTCGGGTCGGCGCCCTTGCCGCCGGCCCAGCCGTCGATCTCGTCGTCGTAGGGCAGGACCTTGTAGATGTAGAAGTCGGTCGAGGTTTCGATCACGATCTGGTCACAAGATGAGAGGTTGTCCAGATCGTTGAACGGGGCACCCTTGCCGACGCGGTGACCGGCGACGGCGAAGTTGCCGGGCTCGCCGGGCAGCGACGTGCCCTTGTAGTGGCCGGGGCCGACCTCCAGCGCGGCGTCGTCGGTGCCCTCCTGGATGGTGAAGTTGTAGTCGACGCCGAACGTCGGGATGTGGATCCGGGCGAACGCCTTGCCGTCGACCAGCTCGGGGTGCAGCGTGCGGTCGTGCGCCCACTCGCCGTCGAGCTGGTCGCTCGCCTCGGACTGCTTGCCTGCCGAGAACAGGTCGGTCACGTAGAGCTCGTAGACCATGAACAGCAGCACGACGAGGCCGAGCGTGATGAGGATTTCGCCGGCCGTCCGGATCGCGACGCCACCCTTGCCCAGCGGGGCCGGGGCGGGTTTCTCCTTGGTCGCGGCGCCGCCCTTGCCGACCGGGGCGAACACGACGGTCTCCTCGGCCGAGCCTGGTGGCGGGGCCGGGCTGGTGTAGCGCCGGGGTGGCGGACCCTGCGGACGACGCGGTGGCTGCCCCTGGGGCCGGCCCGGCGGCACCTGGCCGCGAGGAGGCGTCACGGGCGCCCGGCGCTGGGGCGCGGGCCGCTGTCCGGGCTGTCTGCGCCGGTCGTCATCCGGTCCTTCTCGCGTAGCCACGCAAGCTCCTCTCAAGCCGCGTCGAACCCTGGGTGACGCCGCTGTCACGGTCCGGGAAATCCGACCACTCCTGGCCGCTGCTTTCCTGCGGTCATTTACGTTAACGTGTGCACGTGGCGCCGGTTGCGCACCCTCAGCGGGACAGCGCCACCTGACGAGCCCGAAGAGCACCGCGAGGAATCACACGATGCCCAAGTCCAAGGTCCGCAAGAAGACCGCTTACACCCCGCCTGCCGACCGGCGTACGCCGGTGAAGGTGCGGGCCGCAGGCCCCACCGGCCTCGCCTGGAAGATCCCGATGTTCGGGTTCATGGTCCTGGGCTTGGTGTGGCTGCTGGTGAACTATATCGCCGGGGACAAGATCTCCTGGATGGCCGACCTGGGCAACTGGAACTTCGCCGGTGGGTTCGCGTTGATGATCGCGGGTCTGCTCATGACGATGCGCTGGCGCTGATTATTACTCCAAATGGCGGCTTGACGTCGAATTACACCGGTGTGACTCATCCCCAGTGTGGATAACCCCTGTGGATAACTACCCCACCTCTTGGGCACCGCGTCGGGCCGTTGTGGTATCGGCCTGGGCCCTCACGGCGTTGCTGGTGCTCGGCGTGGTCGTCGACGCGCTGACCGGCGACCGCGGCGGGCTGGTGCTGTTCGCGCTGGCCGCCGTGGCGGTCGGCGCGTTCTCGGCGCACGCCACGATCGTCCGTCCCCGGCTGGCCGCCGGCGCCGAGGGCCTGCTGACGCGGACGCTCGGCGGTACGCAGCAGCTGCCCTGGGGCGAGACCCGCACCCGGCTGCGCACCACGCGCCGGCTGGGCCGCGACGGCGTCACCCTCGAGATCGAGCACGACGACCGGCTGTACGTCTTCGGGTGGCTGGAGCTCGGCGAGGACCCGCGGGACGTCCTGGACGTCCTCAGCACGCTCCGCGCGCGGAGCTAGGTGCAGTTGTAGAGCTGGACCCCGCGGTACGGGACGAGGCCGCAGGTCTGGGCCGCGAACTGGCTGTCCTTCCAGACCAGCAGGCCGACGATCGCGACGACGATGATCACCAGCCCGATGGCCTGCCAGCGCGCCTGGTCGACCTCCGGCGCGTAGAGCAGCGCCACCGTGACCAGCGCCCCGGTCACCAGGCCGCCGACGTGCGCGTAGATCGAGATGCCCGGGATGCCGAAGGTGATGAAGGCGTTCAGGGCGAGCGTGATGAGCAGGCCGGTCGGGTTCAGCCGCAGCTTCAGCACGATCACCGCGTAGGCGCCCATCAGGCCGAACAGCGCGCCGGACGCGCCGGCGGTCGACTTCTGCGGGTCGTCGAACAGCAGCACGGCCGCCGACGCGCCGAGCATCGAGATGAAGTAGAGCGCCAGGTACCGGCCGCGGCCGGTGATCTGCTCCAGGGACCGGCCCATCATCCACAGCGAGAACATGTTGACCGCGACGTGGATCGGCCCGAAGTGCAGGAAACCGCTGGTCAGGACCCGCCACCACTCGCCGCCGCCGAGGGTCGCGCTGCCGTACAGCTCGCCGTACTGGAAGGCGTTCGAGAAGTCGTTGTCCGAGAGGCTCTTCGCCTGGAAGGCCGTGAAGAGGAAGACCAGGACGTTCACCGCGAGGATGACCTGGGTGACGAGCACCGACTGGGACAACCGCGCGCCGAAGACGGTGCGCTGGCCGAAGCCGGCTTCCTGGTAGCTGCGTTGCTGACGGCGCTGCTGCTGGCTGCCGGCCTGCACGCAGTCGGTGCACTGGAAGCCGACGGGCGCCTCCCGGAGACAGTCCGGGCACGCCGGACGCCCGCACCGGGAACAGCTCAGCCCGGTCGGGCGGTTCGGGTGCCACCAGCACCCGGGCAGTGCGGCCTGGGGTTGCGCGGCGGGGTTCGGCGGTTGGCTCACGATAGGAACCAACCTACCGAAACTCCCGGACGCTCAGCCCTCGTGGTCGATCGTGACCTTCTCGATGACGACGTCGGACAGCGGACGGTCCGCCGGCCCGGTCGACGTACGGCCGATCGCGTCGACGACGGAGCGCGACTCCTGGTCGGCCACCTCGCCGAAGATCGTGTGCTTGAAGTTCAGGTGGGTGGTCGGAGCCACGGTGATGAAGAACTGCGAGCCGTTCGTGCTCGGCCCGGCGTTCGCCATGGCCAGCAGGTACGGCTTGCTGAACTGCAGTTCGGGGTGGAACTCGTCACCGAACTTGTAGCCCGGGCCGCCGCGACCGGTACCGGTCGGGTCGCCACCCTGCAGCATGAAGCCGTCGATGACGCGGTGGAAGATCGAACCGTCGTAGAACGGCCCGGAGTTCGTGCCCGCCGCGTTCGGCTGGGTGTACTCCTTGGTGCCCTCCGCGAGCCCGACGAAGTTCGCGACCGTCTTCGGCGCGTGGTCGGGGAACAGGTTCAGGTTGATGTCACCCTGGTTGGTGTGCAGCGTCGCTTTCACGCTTTCATCGTGCCATCTGCGGCGGCGCGCGGGGAAAAGGGGCACGATAGGTTACGGGCAACAGAGCAGTGTCAAAACGATTGATGAGGTGAAGGCCATGTCCCGGGCGACAGCCCAGGCCGTCGATGCCGCCGACAAGCTTGTCTCCGAGGGAGCCAAGACCGGCCGCCGCGTGCAGAAGCAGCTCGCGAAGAAGACGGAACTGACCCGCAAGGAGCTCAAGAAGAGCTCGAAGGCCGCCCGCAAGGAGGCCCTCGCCCGGCTCTCCGAGCTGCGCAAGCCTGGTCGCAAGGCGAAGAAGGCCGCCATCAAGGCCGCGAAGGCGGCCGGCGAGTCGAAGCGTCGCGGCAAGAAGGACTTCAAGTCCGCGAAGAAGGACTTCGCCGCGGCCGTTGTCGAGGCGAAGGCTGCTGCCAAGGGCACCCGCAGCCGTCGTCGCTGGCCGTGGCTGCTCGGGCTGGTCGTGGTCGGCGCGGGCGCCGCCTACGTGCTGCGTTCGAAGCAGGAGCCGCCGGTCGCCCCGGCGCCGCCGAAGGCCACCCCGCCCGCTCCGCCGAAGCCGGCCGAAGCGGCGAAGCCCGCCGCGGCTCCGGCGCCGAAGCCGAGCCCGCAGGCGAACGGCAAGTCGCCGTCCTCGACGCCGGCCGAAAAGAAGAACTGAAGACGACGCGAAGAGGCCCCCGGGGTGCACCGGGGGCCTCTTCAGTCGTGCTCAGGTGGTGATCAGACCGCGGCGGCGTGCTTGTCGACCAGCTGGCCGAGACGCGGCAGCGCCTCCTCGACGTTCTTCTTGCCGTTCGGGCGCAGCTTGCCGTAGACCTTCTTGATGCTGTCGCGGCTGCTGCGCTCGGCGCGCGAGTCGGTGACGCTCAGCAGCGCGTCGGAAGCCTCGTCCGAGCGGCTGGTCAGGTAGGCACCGAAGTCGCTGCCGCCCTTGGCCTTGTAGTCGCCGTAGAACGGCTCGAGCGCCACGACGAAGTCGGGCAGCAGCGTGTCGACGGCCGAGGGGATGATGCCCGGCTTGATCTTCTTGACCGCGGCGAAGCCGGTCTTGACGACGGCACCCGAAACGCCGCCCTTGTCCGAGACCTCGGCGTCCACGAGGCCTTCGAAGTCGCTCACGACAGCCGGGCGACGGCTGGAGTCGAGCAGGATGTCCTTGAGGGTGTCAGCCACGAATCTTGTCCTTTGTCGTTGCAGAGTTGGTGCCCCGCCCCGGGGTGGGGGTTCCCCGGCGGCTGCGGTGCGCGAGTCCACGAAGCCTGCGCGTGACGCACAGGGTAATACAAGATCAACTTCACTCACCCGTGTGGCTACGACTACCTAGAGCTTCAGGGCGGAGATGGTCTTTCTGACCACGGAGCGTGCCTTCACGCTCTGCTTCTGGTTCGTCGTCGCGACCACCGCCGTCGCCCCCTTCGAGACCGCGTAGACGGCGCCGTCGTCGGTGGACTGGTAGCCGCCCTTCCAGCCGGTCGGGTCGGACGCCGGGTTGGACGTCTCGACCGGTGCCGCCTTGTTGACCAGCGCCGTTGCCACCGCCGCGTCGCCGACGTAGATCCGGACGGTCAGCTGGATCTTGCCGTCCGGGCGGTAGAAGAAGCACGCCGGATGGGGCTGGTCGGCGGACACTCGCACCTTCGAAACGTGCTGACCGTTCGCGTCGGCCACGAACTGGCTGTCGAGGTACGGGCAGTCCGCGGTCTCCCCGGGCTGGGGGTCCGGCGGCAGCTCGGTGCCCGCGGCCGCACCGGCGGACTTGGACGGCGGACTGGGAGTCGCGGTCCCGGACACGAGGGTGGCGCTGCAGCCGGCCAACAGGGCCACGGCGGGCGCGAGAAGTACGAGTCGTCGTCGCATAGCGTGCTCAGTCAACCATGTCCAGTCACACGAGTGAGTGCGGTCGGCAGTTCAAGTTCACGTGCTGACCCGGCGTGGGAGCATGGCCGGGCGGTGTCCGTCTTCGGTGGGGGAGGTCCCCGGCGTGCTCACTTCCGAGCAGTACCTCGGTGCGGTGGCCGGCTGAACTCCGTGCAGTTCGGGCCCGCGGTCGCCGTGGTCGGGTTGTTCACCGAGTCGGTGATGCTCACGACGATGAACTACTGCGTGGTCGCCTGCGCCATCCCGGAGGTCAACGCCGCCGCGCTGTACGACTTCACCAGCCGCGCCACGCAGCACGCCCGCGCGAACGTCATGGGGACCTCGGCTGGACGGCGGGGTCGGTCGTCATCGCCGGCCTCATCGGCCAGCGCGTGTACCCGGACGCCGCGCGAAGCTGACGTACTGCTTCCCGCAGCCCGCCGAGGTGTACCAGCAGGTGCAGTGGCAGCAGCAACAACAGCAGCAGCTCCCGCCGGCCCAGCAGCAACAGCAGCCGTACTACCCACCTCAGGGCCGGCCTCCGTACGGTTACTGACATGGTCGCGTTGCGTGGATGGCCCTCGTTCCCCGAAGAACTGCCCGTGTTCACACCGGAGACGGCACCGCCGGAGCCGCGGGAGCTGTTCCTGGAGTGGCTGACCGAAGCCGGTGAGCACGTACTGGCGCCGCACGCCGTCACACTGTCCACTGTGGACGCCGATGGTGCGCCCGACGCGCGGGTGGTGATTCTCAAGGACGTCGGCCCCGGCGGCTGGGCGGTCGCCACCAGCTCGGAAAGCCCGAAAGGCCTGCAGCTGCGCAAGGATCCGCGCGCCGCGCTGACGTTCTTCTGGCCCGGCCGCGGCCGCCAGGTCCGGCTGCGGGGGCCGGTCTCCCCCGCCGCGCCCGAGGTGTCCGCCGAGGACTTCCTGGCGCGGCCGCCCGCGTCGCGTGTCGAGGCGTTCATCGGGCACCAGTCCCAGGTGCTGCACGACCCGGCCGAACTCGACACCGCCGCCGCGGAAGCCGCGCGTTGGGTCGAAGAAAACCCGGGTGTCGCCCCGGAAACCTGGACGCGGTTCCTGGTGGACCCGGACGAGGTCGAGTTCTGGCAAGCGAGCCATGACCGCCGCCACGTGCGGTTGCGGTACCGGAAGGCCGACGGCGAGTGGGTCCGCGAGCGGCTCTGGCCCTGACGTACCGGGGGCGCGGGTAGTCAGGAAATGCGACAAAACGGAGGCTCTGATTCGCCTAACCGTCGTACTCGCCCGCGGCGTCCCCGGCGCGTTCGACCGCGCCGGCGCACTGCTGAGGGTGGCCAGGCAAGGCGCCCGGTAGACGATCTTCCCTTCCTAGCAAGGTCTGTGCCGTCGAGCGGCACCAGATCCAGCGATTCGACGGCCTGCTTGGCGGCCGCGGCGGTCCGTCCGGAGAACCACCGGAAGTGCTTGAACGACCCGCAACCGCGTTGTCGCCCCGGCAAAGTCTGGCCGTTCGGGGGTGTTCCGCGCCGGGGCCGGTGTGGCCATGATGGATCATGCGTTCGAAACTGCTGACCGCCGGGCTGGTCCTGGCGCTGACCGCCGCACTCGGTGGTGTGGCCGCGGCCGACACGCGTCCTGGGGGACGACCGAAGCTGACGGACTCGCACCCGTGCCCGGGCCAACCGGGCTTCACCTGCTCGATCCTGACCGTTCCACTCGACCACACCGGCCGCGTCCCGGGCACGCTCGACCTGCCGATCGCGACCGCGGACAACGTCACCGCGCCGAAGGGCGTGCTCCTGTTCCTCACCGGCGGCCCCGGGCAGGGCGGCGTCGGCACCATCACGCGGATCGCCACGCAGCGGCTGCCGGAGGTCGCCAAGGACTACCGGATCGTCATGCTGGACCAGCGCGGCACCGGCCCTTCGTTGGCGCTGCAGTGCCCGGGCCTGCAGGCGCAAATGGGCAGTTCGGACATCGCGACGCCGACGCCGGACGCGGTCACCGAATGCGCCCGCATCCTCGGCAGGACGGCGCCGCTGTACTCGACGGACCAGACGGTCGCGGACTTCGACCAGCTGCGCCAGGCGCTGAACGTGCCGAAGATGGTCGTCGACGGCGTGTCGTACGGCTCGTTCACGGCGGCGCGGTACGCGATCGCGCACCCCGGCAACGTCAGCAAGGTCGTGCTGGACTCGGTGCTCCCGCACCACGCGACGGCGTCGGCCTCGCTCTACCTCACCGGGCTCCAGGCCGAAGCGCGCGTGCTGCGCCTGGCCTGCGCGACGGCGCCGGCCTGCGGCTACGACCCGGCCGACGATCTCGCGTGGGTAGTTCACCACCGGAGCACGGCGGACGGCGTGAAGATCTTCGACACGATCGTCTCGTACGAGTTCGCCGACCCCAGCTACCGCGACCCGGAGGCGGGCGACATCATCGGCGCCCTGCACGCAGCCCGCGGGGGCGCCCCGGACCAGCTGAACCAGCTGCTGGAGGCGTACAAATCGGGCGGCGACGACCCGGCAGCGTTCAGCTCGGGCCTCCACGCGGCGACGCTGTGCGCGGACCAGCGCTTCCCGTGGGGCTCGGCGGCAACTCCGGTGGCGTTGCGTCAGCCTCTGCTTTCGCTGACGTCGCGCGCGCTGCCGCCGCAGGCGACCTGGCCGTACACCACGGCGGTGGCGACGCAGCAGGGGTTCATCCAGAGCTGCCTGCCGTGGCCGGCGGAGCGTCCCGGCTCCAACCCGTCTTCGCGGCTCCCGAACGTCCCGGTGCTGCTGCTGAACGGTGACCACGACCTGTCGACGCCGCTGGAATGGGCGCAGGAGGAGGCCAAGCAGGCACCGCAGGGGAAGCTGGTGGTGGTCCCCGGAGCGTCACACTCGATCCAGAACCGCGAGCGCGGCCACGCGGGCCGCGACGCGGTGATCGCCTTCCTCGGCTGAGGGGAACCTGCCCGTGAGGTGAGGGGCAGGCCAGGGGCACGGCCGCCTGGCATGACGAAGGCCGGGTCAGCGAGCACAGCAGCTGACCCGGCCTTCGTCACGGGCCTCAGGTTGTGGAGCTGAGGGGAATCGAACCCCTGACCCCCGCCTTGCAAAGGCGGTGCTCTACCAATTGAGCTACAGCCCCGGGCGCGGGCGGCGGACCGCCCGCACGGAGACTCAGTTGTGGGAAGCGCCCGCCGGCTTGGCCGGGGTGGTTCCGTTGTTCGAGGGGACCGGAGCGGTCGCCTCGCGCCAGAGGTCGGCTTCGGCCTTCGCCGCCTTGTTGCGCTTGACCACGAACAGGACGCCGCCCGCGATGACCGCGAGTGCCAGCAGCTTCTTCACCGAAGCCCCCTTCTCATTGCTTCCCTTACCCCGCGATGTTACTGCACCCGGCCCGGCGCGAGGTCGGCCGGTGCCGGAGCGCGGTGTTCCACGTGGAACCACTGTCACCGCACGTAACCCACGTCACACCGCCGCGGAAATACCGAGCCCCGCAACACTGTTATACGAAGTGGTCGACCGCCAACTCAGCCCTGCCGGCACTTCTCTTCCCGGCAGGGCTGACCTGTATCCGGACGCTTTCAGGGCCGGATCCGCAGCTCGCGCCTGCTGCCGGCACCTGGTCACGTTCCGGGTGGCTCTCGCAGTACCTGGATCACCAGGATCTCCCGGGACGTCTGTCGACCTGTTTGAGTCGGCGTTCAGATACACCGGACGCGCATTTGTGCCAGCAAATGCTTCCGCGACTGAATGGACGAAGACCAATGGCGGACAACCAGTTCACCACTCACGCAGACCTTTTCGATCTGAGCGGGAAATACGCACTAGTCACTGGCGGCACCAAGGGCATCGGGATGATGATCGCGCGCGGCCTTCTGCAGGCGGGCGCCCGCGTCGTCATCAGCTCACGCGACGCGGACGCGTGCGCGGAGGCTCAGAAAGTACTCTCCGAATTCGGCGACGTCCAAGCAATCCCCGCCGACCTGTCCAGGTACGACGAGTGTCAGCGCCTCGCTGACCTCGTCAAAGGCGGCTCGGAACGCCTCGACATCCTCGTCAACAACGCGGGAGCGATGTGGCGCGAGCCGCTGGAGACGTTCCCGGTCGAGGCCTGGGACACGGTGCTCGACCTCAACCTCAAGGCGCCGTTCTGGCTGGTGCAGGCGCTGCTCCCCGCACTTCGCCGGGCAGGCACCGCCGATGATCCCGCGCGGGTCATCAACATCGGCAGTATCGCCGCCATCCACGTCGCCGAGTCGCCCAACTACTCGTACGCCAGCAGCAAAGCGGGACTCCACCAGCTCACCAGGGTGCTCGCCAGAGAATTGGGCCCACAGCACGTCACGGTGAACGCGGTGGCCCCCGGACCGTTCCCGTCGCAGATGATGGCGTCCACGCTCGATGCCATCGGCGACACGATCGCGGCGAAAGCCCCTCTGCGCCGGCTCGGCCGCGACGACGACATGGCGGGTATCGCCGTGTTCCTCGCCGGCCGGGCCGCGTCCTACCTCACGGGCACCGTCATCCCGGTCGACGGCGGCATCGCCACGACGGCAACGGGTACCTAGGCGGGTACCGGCAGAACCTCCCTTCGCCCGCGGACAGGGCTTACGGTGAAGAGGTGGCCAAGATCGATCTGCGCACCGAGATCAAGGAGTTCCTGAGCTCCCGTCGCGCGCGGATCGCGCCCGAGCGGGCCGGACTGCCCGCCTACGGCGGCAATCGCCGGGTCAAAGGTCTTCGCCGCGAAGAGGTAGCGCTACTGGCCGGGGTGTCGGTCGACTACTACGTGCGCATGGAGCGCGGTAGCCTCGCCGGCGCTTCCGACGGGGTGCTCGACGCGTTGGCCGTTGCCTTGCAACTCGACGAGGCCGAGCGCGACCACCTGTTCCACCTCGCGCGACAGTCGAGAGCGCCGAGCGGTCCACGCCGACGGCGACCCGCCGCGGCGGTGCGTCCGGCGCTTCAGCAGGTGCTCGACGCCATTACTGACGCGCCGGCGTGGATTTGCAACGGCCGTTATGACGTGCTGGCCGTGAATCACCTTGCCCGCGCGCTGTTTTCACCGGTGCTGGCCGACCCGCGACGGCCGGCGAACACCGCACGGTTCGTGTATCTGGATCCCGCATCGGCAAAAACGTTTTTCGTCGACTACGACCAGATCGCCCGCGATACGGCCGCGAAGCTACGCATGGAAGCCGGCCGCGATCCGCACGACGAGAAGCTGATCGCCCTGGTCGGCGAGCTGTCGACCCGCAGTGAACTGTTTCGGCAGCGGTGGGCGTCCCAGGACGTTCGGCTCCACCGGTCCGGACGCAAACGCCTGCACCATCCGGTGGTGGGCCAGCTCGACCTGGACGTCGAGTCGATGGAACTGCCAGCCGAACCCGGCCTGCTCCTGACCGTCTACACCGCGCCCGCCGGCACGGCGACCGCGGACGGCCTGGCCCTGTTGGCGTCGTGGGCGGCCAGCCAGGAGAAGCCGGTGCGGTGACCTCTGACCACGGTCATGCAAAAGCCCGGTTCGCGCATTGCGAACCGGGCTTTTGACTTGCGTGGGCCTACCAGGACTTGAACCTGGGACCTCTTCGTTATCAGCGAAGCGCTCTAACCACCTGAGCTATAGGCCCTTGAACGAGGAGAACTTTACAGGACCCCCGAGGGGGCCCTGCAACCGGGTTACTCCCGTTCCGAGAGCGTGACTTCCAGGCCTCCGGCGAGGTCGGCGGACACGTTGTAGATGAAGGCGCTGACCGTGGCCAGTGCCGACACCAGGACGATGTTGATCGCTCCCAGGATGGCGGCGATGCCGAAGACGCGGCCTGCGCTGATCAGGGGTTCCGAGGACGCGTTCGCGCCTTCGCCGCCGACCAGGGAGGAGTACGTGCCGTTCAGCTTGTCCCAGACGCCCATGCCGTCGAGGACCGTGTACAAGACGCCGACCGCGACGAGCCAGACGAAGAACATCGCGACGCCCAGGACCAGGGACAGCTTCAGCACCGACCACGGGTCGAAGCGCTTGACCTGCAGGCTCGCCCTTCGCGGGCCGCGGCCTGGGCGGCGGAGGGCGCTCGGGCGGGCCCGCTGGGTCGAGGCCGACGGGACGGCGGCCGCGGACGGCTCGCCGCCCGGTGGGGTGTCGCCGCTGCCGCCGAAGAGGCGGGGGGCGGCGCTGCCGGTCACCACCGGGCGGTCGGCCGGGGAGACGGGTTGCGTCTCGCCGGCCGAGTGCGCTTCCTCCGTGGCCAGCCCGACCGTCGCTTCGGCGTCGCCGCCGTCCTTGCCTACCCGCTGCCAGGGTGGGCTCGCCGGAGTCCCGTTCGAACCCGCTGCCTCGGGATTCTCGGATGGTGTCACGAAGAGTCAGTCCTTACCCGTGCCGTGGAGACGCCGTTCGCGCTGGAACCTACTGCTCCGGCGTCGCCGTCGTTTCTTCACCCGCGTCTGTCGCTTCGACCACGGCTTCGGACACAGTTTCCACCGTGTCGTCCGCTTCCGCAGTTTCCGCGCTGTCACCGTTGGCGACGTCCGAGGGCTCGTCCGCGTTGCGTGCGACGGCGAGAAGAGTGGTGCCTTCGCCGAGATTCATCAGCCGGACCCCCTTCGTCTGCCGCCCTGCCTTGCGCACATCGCCCGCCGGCGTGCGGATCACGCCGCCGCTCGAGGTGATCGCGTACAGCTCGTCCTCGGCGTCGACGATCAGCGCACCCACCAGCCTGCCACGTTTGCGGTCGTGCTGAATGGTGAGCACACCCTTGCCGCCGCGGCCCTGCACCGGGTAGTCCTCGATCGGCGTGCGCTTCGAGTATCCGCCATCGGTCGCGACCAGCAGGAACTTGTCCGGCTTGACCACGCTGATGCCGAGCAGCTCGTCGCCGTCGTTGAACCGCATGCCGAGCACGCCCGACGTCGGGCGGCCCATCGGCCGCAGGGCCTCGTCCGTCGCGTGGAAGCGGATGGACTGGCCTTCGGCCGACACCAGGAGCAGGTCGTCCTCGGCCGCCGCCAGCACCGCGCCGACCAGTTCGTCACCTTCGCGCAGGTTGATGGCGATCAGACCGCCGGAGCGGTTCGAGTCGAAGTCGGTGAGCTTGGTCTTCTTCACCAGGCCGCGCTTGGTGGCGAGCACCAGGTACGGCGCGACCTCGTAGTTCTTGATCTGGATGACCTGGGCGATCTGCTCGTCCGGCTGGAACGCCATGAGGTTCGCCACGTGCTGGCCGCGCGCGTTGCGGTTGGCCTCGGGCAGGTCGTAGGCCTTGGTCCGGTAGACGCGGCCCTTGTTCGTGAAGAACAGCATCCAGTCGTGCGTCGAGCAGACGAAGAAGTGCTGGACGATGTCGTCCTGCTTCAGCGTCGCGCCCTGCACGCCCTTGCCGCCGCGCTTCTGCGAGCGGTACAGATCGGTTTTCGTCCGCTTGGCGTACCCCGTGCGGGTGATCGTGACGACGACGTCCTCGACCGCGATCAGCTCTTCGTCGGTGACGTCGCCGCTGAACCCGATGATCTTCGTGCGCCGGTCGTCGCCGTACTTCTCGACGATCGCCATCAGCTCGTCGCGGATGATCGCGCGCTGGCGTTCCGGCTTCTCGAGGATGTCCTTGAGGTCGGCGATCTCCAGCTCGATCTCGGCCAGCTGGTCGATGATCCGCTGCCGCTCCAGTGCGGCCAGGCGCCGCAGCTGCATGTCGAGGATCGCGGTGGCCTGGATCTCGTCGACGTCCAGCAGCTCCATCAGGGCCGGCCGGGCCTCGTCCGCGGACGGCGACCGCCGGATCAGCGCGATGACCTCGTCGAGCGCGTCGAGCGCCTTGACGTAACCACGCAGGATGTGGGCCCGCTCCTCGGCCTTCTTCAGGCGGAACCTGGTCCGCCGGACGATGACCTCGACCTGGTGCTTCACGTAGTGCCGGATGATCTGGTCGAGCCGCAGCGTGCGCGGCACGCCGTCGACCAGCGCCAGCATGTTGACACCGAAGTTCTGCTGCAGCTGCGTGTGCTTGTAGAGGTTGTTCAGCACGACCTTCGCGACGGCGTCGCGCTTGATCGTGACGACGATCCGCATGCCGGACCGGCTGTTGGACTCGTCGGCGATGTCGGCGATGCCGGTGAGCTTGCCGTCGCGGACCAGGTTCGCGATGTTCTCGACGAGGTTGTCCGGGTTGACCTGGTACGGCAGCTCGGACACGACCAGGATCGTGCGGCCCTTCGCGTCCTCTTCGACCTCGACGACCGCGCGCATCCGAACCGAGCCGCGGCCGGTGCGGTAGGCGTCCTCGATGCCGGACGTGCCGAGGATCATCGCCTTGGTCGGGAAGTCCGGGCCCTTGATCCGCACCAGCAGCGCGGCCAGCAGCTCGTCGTCGTCGGCGTCCGGGTTCTCCAGCGCCCAGACGACGCCGTCGGAGACTTCGCGCAGGTTGTGCGGCGGGATGTTCGTCGCCATCCCGACCGCGATCCCGGAACCACCGTTGACCAGCAGGTTCGGGAACCGCGACGGCAGGACGTCGGGCTCCTGCGTGCGGCCGTCGTAGTTGTCGGAGAAGTCGACGGTGTCTTCTTCGATGTCGGCCAGCATCTGCATGGCCAGGGGCGCGAGCCGGGACTCGGTGTACCGCATGGCGGCCGCGGGGTCGTTGCCCGGCGAGCCGAAGTTGCCCTGGCCGTCGATCAGCGGGTACCGCATCGACCACGGCTGGGCGAGCCGGACCAGCGCGTCGTAGATCGCCGAGTCACCGTGCGGGTGGTAGTTGCCCATGACGTCGCCGACGACGCGGGAGCACTTGTTGTACCCGCGGTCCGGCCGGAAGCCGGAGTCGAACATCGAGTACAGCACCCGCCGGTGCACCGGCTTGAGGCCGTCCCGGACGTCCGGGAGCGCGCGCGCCACGATGACGCTCATCGCGTAGTCGATGTAGGAGCGCTGCATCTCCTGCTGGATGTCGACCGGTTCGATCCGGTCGTGGTCCGGCGCCGGCGGCAGTGTTTCCGTCATGAGGTCCTTCTCGGGTGCGGGGTCCTGGCGGGACGAAGTACGGGGGGACGCCTACACGTCCAGGAAGCGCACGTCCTTGGCGTTGCGCGTGATGAACGAGCGGCGCGCCTCGACGTCCTCGCCCATCAGGACCGAGAACAGCTCGTCGGCCTGCGCGGCGTCGTCGAGGGTGACCTGGCCCAGCAGCCGGTTGGCCGGGTCCATCGTGGTCTCCCACAGCTCCTCGGCGTTCATCTCGCCGAGACCCTTGTAGCGCTGGATCGCGTCGTCCTTCGGGAGCCGCTTGCCGCCCTCGACACCGGCCTTGATGACGGCGTCGCGCTCGCGGTCGGAGTACGCGTACTCCGGTTCGGCCCGCGGCCACTTGATCTTGTACAGCGGCGGCCGCGACAGGAAGACGTGGCCGTGCTCGATCAGCGGGGTCATGAAGCGGAACAGCAGGGTGAGCAGCAGCGTGGTGATGTGCTGGCCGTCGACGTCGGCGTCGGCCATCAGCACGATCTTGTGGTAGCGCAGCTTCGACAGGTCGAACTCGTCGTGGATGCCGGTGCCCAGCGCGGTGATCAGCGACTGGACCTCGGTGTTCTTGAGGACGCGGTCGATGCGGGCCTTCTCGACGTTGATGATCTTGCCGCGGATCGGCAGGATCGCCTGGTACATCGAGTCCCGGCCCTCCTTGGCCGAGCCGCCGGCCGAGTCACCCTCGACGATGTAGAGCTCGCACTCCTCCGGCTTGGTGGAGCGGCAGTCCTTCAGCTTGCCGGGCAGGCCGCCGATGTCGAGCGCGCCCTTGCGGCGGACGAGGTCACGCGCCTTGCGCGCGGCCATCCGGGCCTGCGCCGAGGAGACCGACTTGTTGATGATCGTCTTCGCCTCGGCGGGGTTGCGCTCGAACCAGTCGGCCAGCCATTCGTTCGACTGCTGCTGCACGAACGTCTTCGCCTCGCTGTTGCCCAGCTTGGTCTTGGTCTGGCCCTCGAACTGCGGCTCGCCCAGCTTGATCGAGACGATCGCGGCGAGACCCTCGCGCACGTCGTCACCGGTCAGGTTGGTGTCCTTCTCCTTGAGCAGCTTCTTCTCGCGCGCGTAGGTGTTGACGACGCGGGTCAGCGCGGCGCGGAAGCCCTCTTCGTGGGTGCCGCCCTCGTGGGTGTTGATCGTGTTGGCGAACGTGTAGACCGACGGCGTGAAGCCGTTGTTCCACTGCATCGCGACCTCGACCTCGAGGCCGACGCCCTTCGCGTCGAAGGAGATCACGCTGGGGTGGATCGGGTCCTTGCTGCCGTTGATGTGCTTGACGAAGTCCTCGAGCCCGCCCGGGTAGCAGTAGACCTTCTCCTTGACCCGGGCGACCTTGCCCTCGGCGTCGGCTTCGGTCTCCTCGTCGGCGACGCGCTCGTCACGCAGCGACAGCGTCAGTCCCTTGTTGAGGAACGCCATCTCCTGGAGGCGGCGCGAGATCGTCTCGAAGTTGTAGGTCGTGGTCTCGAAGATGTCGCCGTCGGCCCAGAACGTCATCGTCGTGCCGGTCTCGGTGGCCGGCCCGAGGTCTTCGAGAGGCCCCGGGATCTGGTTGGTGTACAGCTGGCGCCAGCTGCGGCCGCCGTACTTGACCTCTGCCAGCAGTTTGGTCGACAGCGCGTTCACCACGGAGATGCCGACGCCGTGCAGGCCGCCGGACACCGCGTAGGAGTCGCTGTCGAACTTGCCGCCCGCGTGCAGCTGGGTGAGCACGACCTCGATGGTCGGCTTGTGCTCCTTGGGGTGCATGTCGACCGGGATGCCGCGGCCGTCGTCGACGACGCGCACCCCGCCGTCGGCGAGGAGGGTAACCTCGACCTTGGTGGCGTACCCGGCCATCGCTTCGTCGACCGAGTTGTCGACGACCTCCTGGACGAGGTGGTGCAGGCCGCGTTCACCGGTGGAGCCGATGTACATGCCGGGACGCTTGCGGACCGCTTCGAGGCCTTCGAGCACCGTGATCGACGACGCGTTGTACTCGCTCTTGTTCTCGGTCACAGGCCTTGTTTCTCCTCGTCTCGCGCGAGCGGACGTTCGCTCCCTCCCAGTGTACTTGGCCGCGTCCGCTGACATGCGGCAAGGACACCCCTGAACGCGTCACAGACGGACGAAATCGGTCCGAGCCGAGTCTTGACGTAATTCAGTGCGTCTGGATGCGTTCTCGGGGCATTCAACCGAGCAACGCGCAACCCGGGTCAGCCGTACGTGTCACGCGGGCCGCGACCCGGCACGTGGCGGGGGCCTTTCCGCCAGCTCGGGGCCATCGGACCCTGGATCCGCATGCGCTTGACCACGCCGTTCCCGACGCCCGCCGCGATCTTGGCCAGCAGTTTTCCCTGCAGCAGGCGGAGCTGGGTGGCCCACGCGGTGGAGCTGGCGCGGACCGTCAGTTCGCCGTCTTTCAGCGCGACCGGTTGGGCGTGTTCGGCGACGTCTTCGCCGACCAGGCGCGCCCACTGCGCGAAGACGCGCGCGCCGGAGACGCTCTCGTTCCAGCCGCGGTCGCTGACCAGCCGGGAGACGAGCCGGCCGAGCGGCTGTGGATCACGCGCGTCCGCGCCGGGTCCGGACCAACGGCGGCGCCGCGGGTTCTGGCCGCCGGTGACGACGCGGCGGCGCTGGCCCGGCGGGGCGCCCCGCTCCTTCGCCTTGGCCTTCGCGGCCTCGAGCGCGGCGTGCGCGAGGTCCCGGCCCGTCATCGCCGCCTCGTTCGGCCCAGCGGCGCCGTCACGCTCAGTGCCGGAAGCCGGTTTCGGAGCCGCGGCGGACCCGCCACGGGGCGCTTTGTGCCACTCATCTGGCCGTATGGTCACGGGCGGCGATAACTCATTCACCGTGTTATCCACACTGTCCACAGGTTTGTCCCCAGATCGGGTGCGGTTTGTGTCGCCGCTCACACCGGGTGCCCGTTTCGGCGCTCGATCGAACCGTTCAGCCACGCGTGACCTCACCATCCGCCACCACGAACCGGCTCCCCGCCAGCTCGCTGGGCACGTCTTCGTCGACCGCGGCGGTCACCAGCACCTGTTCGGCGCTCGCCGCCACTTCGGCCAGCCGGGCCCGGCGCTTGCGGTCCAGCTCGGCGAACACGTCGTCGAGCAGGAGCACCGGCTCACCCGCCTCCCCGCGCAGCAGCTCGTAGCTGCCGAGCCGGAGGGCGAGTGCGAACGACCACGACTCGCCGTGGCTCGCGTACCCCTTGGCCGGCGCCTCGCCGAGGATCAGTTCCAGCTCGTCCCGGTGCGGGCCGACCAGGCTGATCCCCCGCTCCAGCTCCGCCTTGCGGGCTTCCCCGAGCGCTTTGAGCAAGACGTCCTTGAGGACTTCGGGTTGCGCCCGTTCCCCGTCCGGTACGCCGTACGCCTCCGGCAGCGCCTCACCCAGCGAAGACTTGTACGAGATCTTCGCCGGCCGGGAGTCCGGCGCGACGCCCATGTACGCCGAAGCCGCGTACGGCCCGAGGTCGGCGACGAGGTTCAGGCGCGCGGCCAGCAGCTCCGCGCCCGCCACCGCGAGGTGGTCGTCCCAGACTTCGAGCGTCGACAGCGCGTACGGGTCCTCGCGCCCGGTCCGGCGTTTGCCGGCCGTCTTGAGCAGGGCGTTTCGCTGCTTGAGCACCTTCTCGTAGTCCGCACGAACCCCGGCGTACCGCGGCGCGCGCAGCACCAGCAGCTCGTCGAGGAACCGGCGTCGCTCGCCCGGGTCGCCCCGCACGAGCGCCAGGTCCTCCGGGGAGAACAGCACCGTGCGCAGGATGCCGAGCACGTCCCGCGGCCGGCCGACCGCGCCGCGGTTGACCCGGGCGCGGTTGGCCCGACCGGCGGTGATCTCGAGCTCGACGGTCAGCTCGCGGTCGTCGTTGACCACCGCGACCCGCACCAGCGCACGCTCACAACCGTGCCGGATCAGCGGCGCGTCCGTCGCGACGCGGTGGGAGCCCAGCGTCGCGACGTACCCGATCGCCTCCAGCAGGTTGGTCTTGCCGCGACCGTTCTGGCCGACCAGCACGGTCGGCCCCGGTTCGAGGGCGAGATCGGCCTGGGGCCAGGAGCGGAAGTCGGTGACCTGCAGATGGCGCAGATACACGTTGTTCCTTCCCTGGGTTCCTTCCCGGACGGGACCTACCCGCCGACCTTCTTCACGGCGTGCCCGCCGAACTGGTTGCGCAGCGCGGCGACCGCGCGCATCGCGGCCGAGTGCTCCTGGCGGGAGGCGAACCGGGCGAACAGCGCGGCCGAGATGACCGGAGCCGGCACCGCGTTGTTGATCGCCTCTTCGAGCGTCCACCGGCCTTCGCCCGAGTCCTCGACGTACCCCTCGAGGTCGTCCAGGTCCGGGTCCTCGTCGAGCGCGCGCACGAGCAGGTCGAGCAGCCAGGACCGGACGACGGTGCCGCGCTGCCAGCCCTTGATCACCGCGGGCACGTCGTTGACGACCTTCGCGGCCTCGAGCAGCTCGAAGCCTTCGGCGAAGGCCTGCATCATGCCGTATTCGATGCCGTTGTGGATCATCTTCGCGTAGTGACCCGCGCCGACGTCGCCGGCGTGCGAGAAGCCCTCTTCGCGCGGGCCCTCCGGACGCAGCGCGTCGAAGATCGGCATCGCCCGCTCGACGTCGGCGGCCGTGCCGCCGACCATCAGGCCGTAACCGTTGTCCTTGCCCCACACGCCACCGGAGACGCCGCAGTCGGCGTACCCGATCTTCTTCGCGGCGAGCAGGTCGGCGTTCAGCTTGTCGTCGGTGTACTTCGAGTTGCCGCCGTCGATGACCATGTCACCTTCGGAGAGCAGGTTGCCGAGCTCGGTGATGGTCTGCCGCGTCGGGTCGCCGGCGGGGACCATGATCCAGACGATCCGCGGAGCGTCCAGTTTGGACACCAGGTCCTCGAGCGACGTCGTGTCGCTGACGTCCGGGTTGCGGTCGTAGCCGACCACTTCGTGACCGGCCGCGCGCAGCCGCTCACGCATGTTGAAGCCCATCTTGCCCAGGCCGATCAGACCGAGCTGAACCATGAGATCCCCTTACGTGCTCAAGAAAGTGTGCGGGTCAGCCCGGGAGGCGGACCGGCATCAGGAGGTAGAGGTAGCCGGGGACGAGGTTGCCCTCGGCGTCGGCGGGCTTGATGAGGGCGGGGCGGTTCGGCGTCGTGAACGTCAGCTCCGCCCGGTCGCTGTGGAGCGCGCCGAGGCCGTCGACGAGGTAACCCGGGTTGAACGCGATCGTCACCGGCTCACCTTCGTAGTCGACCTGGAGTTCTTCTTCGGCGCTTCCTTCGTCGTCGCCGCCCGCGGACAGCCGCAGCGTGTTGTCCCCGAACTCCAGTCGTACCTGAGTCCCCCGCTCCGCGACCAGGGAAACGCGCTTGATCGACTCCGTGAGAGCCGACACGTCGATGACCGCGCGTGAGGTGTGCGACGCGGGCAGCAACTGGCGGTACGGCGGGAACTCCGCGTCGAGCAGGCGGGTCGTCGTGTAGCGCCCGGAACCGGACAGGCCGAGCAGGCCTTCGCCGCTGGCGAGCGCGAGCCGGATCGTGGCGCCGCTCGCGCCGAGCGTCTTGGCCGCCTCGGCGAGGGTGCGCGCCGGGACGAGCACCGCGGCGTCGGCCAAGCCCTCGGCGGGCTGCCAGGTGAACTCGCGCATGGCGAGCCGGAACCGGTCGGTCGCGACGAGGGTCAGCGAGCTGCCGGAGATCTCGAGCCGCATGCCGGTCAGCATCGGCAGCGTGTCGTCCTTGCCCGCGGCGACGACGACCTGGGTGACGGCCTGGCCGAACGCGTCGCCGGCGAGCTCACCCGCGAAGGCGGGCTGGGACGGCAGCTGCGGGTAGTCCTCGACCGGCATGGTCGGCAGGGAGAAGCGCGCGCTGCCGCACGTGATGGTGGCACGGGCGCCGTCGACGGCGATCTCGACCGGCTGGTTCGGCAGGGACTTGGTGATGTCGGCGAGGAGCCGGCCGGACACCAGCAGGCGGCCGCCGTCGGCGATCGTCGCCGGGACGCCCACGGTGGCGGACACCTCGTAGTCGAAGCCCGACACGGTCAGCGCGTCGGACTCGCCGTCCGCACCGGCGTCGAGCAGGACACCGCCCAGTACCGGCACCGGAGGCCGGGAGGGGAGGCTTCTGGCCACCCACGCGACGGCGTCGGCGAGCCCGTCACGCTCGACGCGGATCTTCATGCGCGCATCCTTTCGACGACCGAGCCGTGATCGGCTCGGGCCAGGCCTCGTTCTGGCTGGGCAGTGACCGGCTGCCTCGTCCGGCCGGTCCGGTCTCCGCTCGAGCAGCCGGAGCACGGACCAGGTGCAGGCGTCCACGGTAGGCCGTCACGGCGACCGCCGTCACCTCGGCCTCCCCTTGACTTTGTCGACTTGACGACACGATCTCGCGGCTGTCCCCAACTTCGTCCTTCGCCTGTTTTTATCTTTTCTCTCTTAGAAGAGATCTAAAAGGCAGTAGCAGTAGTAAGCGTTGTGGATTGTGTGGATTGAGGTCGTTCACGCAGGTCGGAGCGCCTGCGGGCATGTGGAGAACCGTGGTGGTGGATCTGTGGGCAACTTGGGGCGTCGGTGGATGGTTTCGGGCATCCCCGGATTCGTCCACAGATCGGCCCGGTTGTCCCCATGGTTGTCCCCAGGTTTGGGACTGTTTCTGGGGGTGGACGGCACGGTCCGAATCGCTCTACCGAGTGACGGCGCCCTCCTGTGCACAGCATGTGGGCAACCTGTGGAATCAGCGTGGACAAGGGTGTGGATTCCCTGTGGATCACCTGTGGGCGGGGTGGGGACGGAATCCGGGTCGTCGCTGCTCAGAGATCCGCTGGCACTGTGGGCAAACTGCCCACACCATGGGGAAACTTCCTTGTGTACAAACAATTTTCGCGACTTTGCGAAGCGCGCGTACGCGTCCTTCGCTGCTTCGCGGGCGTAGTGCGCTTCGGACGGTCCAAAGACGACAAAGGGGCGTCCACAGTGCGTGGACGCCCCGAAGTCGTTGCGGGACAAGGGGATGTGCTACTGGCGGGCGCGCTGCTTGATGCGCGAGGTCAGCTCCTGCACCTGGTCGTAGATGCGCCGGCGCTCGGCCATCTCCTTGCGGATCTTCTTGTCCGCGTGCATGACGGTCGTGTGGTCGCGGCCGCCGAACGTCTGCCCGATCTTCGGCAGCGACATGTCGGTCAGCTCGCGGCAGAGGTACATCGCGATCTGGCGGGCGGTGGCGAGCGCCTTCGTCTTGCCGGGGCCGCACAGGTCGTCGAGCGTCACGTCGAAGAACTCGGAGATGACGCCCATGATCGTGGGCGCGGTGATCTCCGGGGCGTGGGAGTCGGGGATGAGGTCCCGCAGCACGATCTCCGCCAGGCCGGCGTCGACCGGCTGCTGGTTCAGCGACGCGAAGGCCGTCACGCGGATCAGCGCGCCTTCGAGCTCCCGGATGTTCGCCTCGACGCGCGAGGCGATGAACTCCAGGACGTCACCCGGCACCGCGAGCCGATCCTGTGCCGCCTTCTTGCGGAGGATCGCGATGCGCGTCTCGAGCTCGGGCGGCTGGATGTCGGTGATCAGGCCCCACTCGAACCGCGTCCGCAGCCGGTCTTCCAGCGTCTCGAGGCGCTTCGGCGGGCGGTCGGAGCTGACGACGATCTGCTTGTTCGCGTTGTGGAGGGTGTTGAAGGTGTGGAAGAACTCTTCCTGCGTACCTTCTTTGCCCTCCAGGAACTGGATGTCGTCGACGAGCAGGATGTCGATGTCGCGGTAGCGCCGCTGGAACGCGACCTTGCGGTCGTCTCGCAGCGAGTTGATGAAGTCGTTCGTGAACTCTTCGGTCGAGACGTACCGGACGCGCATGCCGGGGAAGAGCCGCTGGGCGTAGTGGCCGACCGCGTGCAGCAGGTGCGTCTTGCCGAGCCCGGACTCACCCCAGATGAAAAGGGGGTTGTACGCGCGGGCCGGTGCTTCGGCGACGGCGACCGCCGCCGCGTGCGCGAACCGGTTGGACGCGCCGATGACGAACGTGTCGAACGTGTACTTCTCGTTCAGCTTCGTCTTCGACGTCTGCGGCTGCGCCGGCGCGGTGTACGGCTGCCCGGCGATCGGCTGGCCGGAGAACGTGGGCCAGATCTCGTGGACCGCGGCGAGCGCCTCGCCCTCTTCGTCGACTTCCTCGTCGGTGTCGTCACCGTCGTCGGGCTTCGTCGCGAGGGACTGGTGCTGCGGCATCGGCGGCGCGGGCTCGGGGCGCGGCGGCGGCAGCATCGGGCCGGGGCCCGGCCGCGGCGCGGGCGCCGGCTCGGGCACGGCGCCGTTTTCCACCCGGCCGGGTGACGGGACGTAGTGGGGTGCGGCGACCGGCGCGACCGCTTCGGTGCTGTCGACCTTCACCGCGAGCGAGATGGCGCGGCCGAGCCGCCGGGAAAGGGCGTCGGTGATCGCGCCGCGGAGGCCGCGTTCGATCGCTTCCTTCGCGAAGTCGCTGGGAGCCGCCAGCAGCGCGGTGCCGTCGAGCAGGCCGATCGGACGGGTCACCCGCATCCAGGCGCGCTGCTGAGGGGACAGCGTCCCGTCGGACAGTTCGCGCACCACCTGCTCCCAGATGACGCCCAGATTGTGCTGGTGCTCCGACACTGGTCCGGCTCCCCTCCCCTCGTCGGCGTGGACGGCCGAACCGGCCCCGGAACGCCCTGGTCACTCCACCCGACGACCGCCTGCGGACCTGGCCGGGTACCGGCACAGCGAATATCCACATAGTTGTCCACAGCTGTGCACTAATGTACGGCGACCCGCGGCGTCGCCACCTGCGGGCTCGTCGTACGCCGGTGGGCACTCCACCACCCGGATACTCGTGCACCTCGACCGGTGACCCGAGAGAGGCACGCTAACAAGCTCCGCCCGCTGCCACAAGGCATCCTGGGTCGCAAGCATTTCACGGTGTACGGCGTGTTGCCATTCGATGCCGCGGCGTTGATGATCTCGCCTCGACCGGCCCGTCGCAGACGGTGGCGGAGGGGGCGCTTACGGCGTGCCGGACGGGGGTGCGTACCCTCGTAAGGTCTCCCGTATGCGACGGGCGCGTTTCTCGTGCCCTGGTTGCAGTAGCTCGTCGTGACGAGGCCACACGTTGGTAGGAGACACCAGAGACTGCCGTGCGCCCGCACGACACGCCAGAAGTGAAGGAAGACGGAAGCCTTCTCTTCCGACGCGACACACAGGAGAAGCAGTGAGCAAGGGTAAGCGCACCTTCCAGCCGAACAACCGCCGCCGCGCGAAGACCCACGGGTTCCGGCTGCGCATGCGGACCCGGGCAGGCCGGGGCATCCTGGCGGCTCGCCGTCGCAAGGGCCGCGAAGCGCTGTCGGCCTGATCCGGCACGTCGGGGCGCGCCGTGCTGCCGGCTGCCGCACGTCTGCGGCGGAGTGAGGATTTCCGCGTGGTTCTCCGTCGCGGATCCAAGGCAGGCAGGCGCCGCCTCGTCGTCCACGCGTTGACCACGGACCCGTCCATGGCCACCGACGCTTCGTCGGCGACCAGGGCGGGTTTTGTGGTGAGCAAGGCCGTCGGGAACTCGGTGGTCCGCCACCGGGTGTCCCGCAGGTTGCGTCATCTCGTTTCGGCCCGGCTCGGAACCCTGCCCGCCGGCAGTGCGTTGGTCGTACGGGCATTGCCGCCGTCCGCGACCGCGTCCAGCGCGGAGCTCGGGGCCGATCTCGACGCCGCGCTGCGTCGGCTGGGACTACTGTCGTCGCGCCGTCCGGCCGGGGATGTCCCCAGCCCGACGCGTCCCGCGGACGCGCCCCCCGACCACGGATCAGCGGTGTGACCGGTATGCGAGCCACCCCCGAGCACTCAGTGCACGACGAGCACGACCACGACGACGAGCCGGGGCCCGCCCGGCCCGGACCGGTCGCCTGGGTCCTGTTGCTCCCCATCAAGCTCTACCGCAAGGCGATTTCGCCCTTCCTTCCGCCGGCCTGCCGGTTCTACCCGAGCTGCAGCGCGTACGCAGTCGAAGCCCTCACCCGGCACGGTGCCGGCCGCGGCTCCTACCTCGCGGTGCGCCGGCTGCTGCGCTGCGGCCCGTGGACCATGCCCGGCCGCGACCCCGTGCCCGAGACGTTCTCGTGGCGGCACCGACGACCTGAAACACCGATCGAGGAGTAGCAGCAGTGCTCGATTTCATCTACTACCCCGTGTCCTTCATCCTGTGGTGTTGGCACAAGGTCTTCGGGCTCGTCTTCGGGGAGTCGACGGCGATCGCCTGGATCCTCGGCATCATCTTCCTGACGTTCACGGTCCGCGGCATCATGTTCAAGCCGTTCGTGAACCAGGTCCGGTCGATGAAGAAGATGCAGGACTTCGCGCCGGAGATGAAGAAGCTCCAGAAGAAGTACGCGAACGACAAGCAGCGCCAGGCGCAGGAGATGCAGAAGCTCCAGAAGGAGCACGGCGTCAACCCGCTGGGCAGCTGCCTGCCGATGCTGCTTCAGATCCCGGTCTTCATCGGCCTGAACCACGTGCTCCGCGCGTTCACGATGCCGCCGCCCGGTGGTGGCCCGAAGACCGAGAACTACTTCTTCTCGCAGGCTGACGTCCACTCCTACGTGAGTGCGAAGCTCTTCGGCGTCAACCTCGGCGAGGCCGTCTACAACGGTGTCGGGGTCGTCAGCGGTGGTGCTGCGAACGCCGGGTTCCAGTGGAGCGTGCTCCCGGTCGCCCTGCCGCTGATGATCGTCGCGTCCATCGCCACGCACCTCACCGCGCGGCACTCGGTGGCCCGCCAGAACGCCGCGTCGGCCACCTCGCAGACCGCGATCATGAACAAGCTGACGATGTACATCTTCCCGCTCGGTGTCCTCGTCTTCGGTGCGCTGTTCCCGCTCGGCCTCCTCTTCTACTGGCTGGCGAACAACGGCTGGACCCTGATGCAGCAGCGCCTCGTCTACACGAAGATCGACAAGGAAGAGGCGGCTCGCAAGGCGGAGGCCGCGGAGAAGCGCGCGACGCTCGGCCCGAAGCCCGGGCAGAAGCCGACCGCGCCGAAGGTGGGCCAGAAGCCCGTCCAGCAGAAGAAGAACCAGCCTGCCCAGACCGCTTCGCAGAAGAAGGTCACCAAGGCGGGTTCGGCTCACGGTTTCGCGCAGACCACCCCGGCCCAGGCGGCCGCCGCCAAGGCCGCGGACGCCGCGGCCGCGAAGGCGGACGGCGCGACGGCGGCGGACAAGACCCCGGCCGTGGCGAATGGCCAGAACGGCTCACAGGAGAACGGCACGGGTGTGCCCGGGCTCCTCAAAGACTCGACCAGGAAGTCGGGCCGGAAGCGCCGTTGAGGCGCGACCGGTTCGGAGAGGAGACGAATGATGTCGGAGACGATCGACACGATCGACGCCGATCAGGACGACGTGACCCCGGGTGAAACCGCCGACGAGGCGGGCGAGCAGAAGGCGGGAGGTGGCGACGACGTCCTCGTTCAGGAGGGCGACATCGCCGGCGACTACCTCGAGCGGCTGCTCGACCTGCTCGACTACGACGGGGACATCGACCTGGACGTGGAGGCCGGCCGCGCGATCGTGAGCATCGACGGCGGCGAGGACCTCGAGAAGCTCGTCGGCCCGCGCGGCACGGTGCTCGAAGCGCTGCAGGAGCTGACCCGCCTGGCGGTCCAGCAGGAGACCGGCTCGCGCAGCCGCCTGATGCTGGACATCGCGGGCTGGCGCGCCGACCGTCGCGAGGAGCTCCGCGAGCTCGGCCGGTCGACGGCGGAGTCGGTGCTGTCGAGCGGCGAGCGCGTGCGGCTGCAGCCGATGAGCCCGTTCGAGCGCAAGGTGGTTCACGACGCGGTGGCGGCGGTCTCGGGTGTCACGAGCGAGAGCGAGGGCGAGGACCCCAAGCGTCGCGTGGTTATCTTCCCCGAGTCCTGACGGACTCGTCAGCGGCCCGCCGGACTTCGGTCCGGCGGGCCGTTTTTTTATGCTGGGGAGATGCGTCCGGCGCCCGGCGAGGTCCTCCACTTCTCGGAAGATCCGGCGATCACCCGCTTCGTCCCGCACGTGGCCGTGACGGCCCGCCAGCCGGAGGCGTACGTCTGGGCGGTCGACGCGGAGCGGGCGCCGGACTACTGGTTCCCCCGCCAGTGCCCGCGCGCGATGGCGTGGGCGACACCGTCGACGGCCGACGCGGACCGCGACCGAATCCTCGGCCCGGGAGGCGGCGACCGCGTCCACGCGATCGAGTACGGCTGGCTCGAGCCGATGCGTTCGACCCGGCTGTTCGCCTACCGGCTCGACGCGTCGGCGTTCCGGCCGTTCGGCTCCCCCGTGTCGCACGCGCTCGTGGCGACGTCGGAGGTGGTGCCGCTCGGCCCGCCGGAGCCGGTCGGCGATCTGCTGGGCTTGCACGAGGAGGCGGGCATCCAGTTGCGGGTGCTGCCGAACCTGTGGCCGTTCGTCGACGCGGCAGCGGAGAGCACCCTCGGCTTCAGCGGCATCCAGCTGCGGAACGCTCGGCCCCGGGTGCACGAATTACAGCGGTGAGGTTTCACGTGGAACGCGCGGCGGTCCGGGCGGGCGAGGTTGGATCGCTCAGCTTCGTGGGGACGGTTCGACTGGCCTAGGTGTGATGTCCGGGGAGGTTGGTCAGCCGGGTGACCGGCGGCTTGCCGCCGGTTGAGCTGTGGGGTCGATGGTGATTGTCGAAGTGCAGCCACCCCGGTAACGCGGCCCGCCGCAGGGTTTCCGAGGGATAGAAACGGGCATAGGCCCAGCCTTCGGCCAACGTGCGGTGGAACCGTTCGATCTTGCCGTTGGTCTGCGGCCGGTAGGGCCGAGTCCGTTCCGGGGTGATCCCCAGTTCGGTGCAGGTGTCGCGCCAGGCATGAGACCGGTGGGCGGAGCCGTTGTCCGAGAGCACGCGTTCGACGGTGACGCCCC
>NZ_JBICSQ010000038.1:0-79261 GCF_043197175.1 Amycolatopsis sp. NPDC049252 | reverse complement strand
CGAACCAGGCCACCGCCCGGCGCAGGACTGCGGTGGCGGTGGCGGCGGTTTCGTCGGCGTGGATCTCGGCGTAGGCGACGCGGGAATGGTCGTCGAGCACCGTGTGCACGAACCCGGTCCCGATCTTGGGGTTGCGGTAGGCGTTGCGGGGCTTGCCCGGGGTCGCGGCCCGGTTGCGGTCACCTTGAGCGCGGCCGACGAACCGGTGCCCGCCGCCGTCGGGGATGTTGCCGAACTTGGTGACATCGACATGGATCAGCGACCCGGGATGGTCGTGTTCGTAGCGGCGCAGCGGCTCGCCGGTGACCCGGTCGATGCGGGAGAGCCGGTTGATCCGGCATCGCACCAGCACCGCATGCACGGTCGAGGCGGGCAGGCCGAGCAGGCCGCCGATCTGGACCGGGCCCAGCCGCTTGCGCCACCGCAACCGCACGATCGCCCGCACCAGGTGCTCGGGTGTGCGGGTCGGGCTGCGGCGGGGACGGCAGCTGCGATCAGCCATCCCGGCCACGCCTTCGGCTCGGTAGCGGGCGGCCCATTTCGCGGCGGTTTTGGCGGCGACCATGAACATCTTCACCGCTGCGGTGCAGGTCCAGCCCTGCTCGACGATCAGGCGGGCCAGCCGCAGCCGGGTGCGTGGGGTCAGGGTGGCGTTAGGGTGGGACACGAAGGCCTCCGGTCGGTGAAGCGGTTCCTAGACACCTCCACTTCACAACCGGAGGCCTTCACCTGTCAGCACGACAGGCCGCCGCTGGTCACCTCAACTCGGGACAACGTCCCTGGACATCACATTTAGGCGAGCAGCTTCCGCAGGCCGTCGATGCCGCCGCCGTACACGTCGTGGGCGAAGGTGCGGTCGAGGTCCTCCTCCTGGGCCGCGTCGGCGTCGTACTCCGCCCACCATTCGACGAAGGACTCGCCGGTGTCGGTGACCGGGCTGACCCGGATCGTCGACACGTAGCGGCGCACACCGAAGGGGTTGGCCCCGGTGAACGCGTAGGTGAGGGTGCGAGCGGGGTCGTCGAGGACGAGCAGCCGTTCGTCGAAGGGGTCACCGCCGGCCGCGAGGGTCAACCGCCGGACGGCCCCGACGTGCCCGTCGGCGCCTTCGACGATCTCGCAGTGCCCGATCGCCCCGAGGAAATCGGGCAGGTCACCGAACGCGCGGACCCGGGCCCAGACCTTGTCGACGGGCGCGGCGACGACTCCGCTGGCGTAGGGACGCGGCATGGTCACTCCAAGGTGTCGGGCACTCCAGGATCACTGGTTCACCTCACGCCGGGAACAACGGAATCTCCACGGACCAGCAACACGGGCACAAAGCGGGGCACCGGATTCCTCCGGTGCCCCGCCCTGGTGTTCGCCGCTGACCGTCAGACGGTGTGCGGGCCGTGCGCGACGGTGTTCCAGCCGGTGGCGATGACCGCGGCGTCGCCGCCGTTGCCCGCCGAGCCGGAGTTCCCGCCGGTGGTGGTGCTGGTGTTGCCCGCGTCGCCGGTCCAGCCGGTGGCGCCGGTGTCACCCGAGCCGCCCGAAGTCACCGTGGTGGCCGACTTCGTGCCGTTCTCGTGCTTCCAGCCACCCTGGTGGCCGCCGCGGGCCGACGTGACGGCGGTGTTGCCGCCGGTCGAGCCCGAGTCACCCGAGTTGCCGGAGTTCCCGGTCACCGCGCTGTTGTGGCTGGTGGCGTTCCCGGCGTCCCCGGAGTTTCCGCCGTTGCCGCCGGTCGCGGTGCCGGTGACCTTGCCGGAGACGCTGCTGGTGCCGCCCTGGTTGTGACGGTTCCAGCCGTGCCCACCGTTGTTCGTGGCGGAGTTCTTGCCGGTGCTCACGACGGTGGCGTCGCCACCGTTGCCCGCCCAGCCCGAGTTCCCGCCGGTGGTCGTGCTGGAGTTCCACGCGTCCCCGGTCGAACCGGTGGCGCCGGTGTCACCCGAGTTGCCCGAAGTCACCGTGGTGGCCGACTTCGTGACTTCGTGCTTCCAGCCCGAGTCGTGGTTCCAGCCACCCTTGTTCCAGCCACCGTTGTGGTGACCACGGCTGTTGTCCTGGCCGCCCAGGGTCCACACGATGGCGGTGTTGCCGCCGGTGGAACCCGAGTCACCCGAGGTGCCGGAGTTCCCGGTCACCGCGCTGTTGTGGCTGGTGGCGTTCCCGGCGTCGCCGGAGTTGCCACCGTTGCCGCCCTTGGCGGTGCCGGTGACCGAACCCAGGACGCCCGTGTTGCCGCCCTGGTCGTGACGGTTCCAGCCCCAGCCGTGCCCACCGGTGTTGCCGGCGGAGTTCTGGCCGGTGCCGGCGACGGCGGCGTCGCCACCGTTGCCCGCCCAGCCCGAGTTCCCGCCGGTGGTGGTGCTGGTGTTGGTCGCGTCACCGGTCGAGCCGGTGGCGCCGGTGTTCCCGGAGTCGCCCGAGGACACGGTGGTGGTGCACTGCGCCAGCAGGCACAGGCCGTAGGCGCTGTTCCCGCCGGTGGACCCGGAGTCACCCGAGCTGCCGGAGTTGCCGCTGACGGCGGTGTTGCCGCTGGTGGCGTTCCCGGCATCGCCGGAGTTGCCACCGTTGCCGCCCTTCGCGGTACCGGTGACCGAGCCGAGGACGCCGCGGGCGCCCCGCGTGTCCGCGGTGTTCTCGCCCGACGCCACCGACGTGCCGGAGCCGCCGTTGCCGGCGTTCCCGGAGTGGCCACCGGTGGTGGTACTGGTGTTCGAGGCGTTCCCGGTCGAGCCGGTCGCGCCCGTGTTCCCGGAGTTGCCCGAGGACACCGAGGTGGTGCACTTGGCCAGCACACAGACGCCGTAGGCGCTGTTGCCGCCGGTGGACCCGGAGTTACCCGAACTGCCGGAGTTCCCGCTGACAGCGCTGTTGCCGCTGCTCGCGTTCCCGCCGCCGCCCGAGGTTCCGCCGGTGCCACCGGTGGCGGTGCCGGCCACCACCGAGTGCAGGGTGTTGCCGAGCCCGCCCAGCGGGCCCGGGCTCCCGGTGTCCGCACTGGCCACCGCAGATCCCAGCAGGACGAACCCGCCGGAGATGAAGGCGGCGGTCAGGCCGCGTCGCACGTACTTGTGCATGACTTCCCTTTCCTTACCATCTGTCCACTGTGGATTTCCGGAGGTGGAAAGGGAAAGTCAGCTCGGATGGTCGTTGCCGTAGAACTCCAGCCAGTGCAACGACCACGAGCCCGCGGGTGGCGCCCGCCAGGATCGATCGGTCCCGGCCGTGCCGGTCCCGACGGCGGTCACGGCATACTCGCCACCGTGCTGCCCACCGGAACCCGCCGACATCGCGCCGCTCGTGCCGGACACGTCGGCGGGGAGTTCCCCGCCACCGGATCCGGGCATCGGAACGGCCGCGTCCCCGGCGACCTGCGCGTCGTGACGACGCTGAGTACCACCCTGCTTGACGACGACCGGAGCGAGCCGGCCGACCGCTTGCGGGGAAACGGTTTCTCCACGGGACGTGGCGATAACCGGCTGCCCGGCCGGCACGTGCTCGCCGCGCACCACCGGTGCGGTCACCGGGGCCGTGGTCGGCAAAACCGGCGACGTCACCGGGGACACCGCGTACAGCACGGGCTCGGTGACCGGCCGCAGGGCCGACAGCACCGGCTCCGCCGCGTGCAGCACCGGCCGAGTCAGCGGCGCGAGCACGGGCTCGAGCCCGCTCGTCACCGGCCGCACCACCGGGGCCACCTGCGACGTCACGGCGTGCACGGTGTCCGTGACCGGCTCGAGTACCGGACCGGCGGGTGCGAGCACGTCATGAGCGACGTGGCCGACCCGATCGAGCAGACCGGACCGGTCGGGCGGCGGCGCACCTTCGGAAGCGTCCGCGGCCCCCGACACGGCCAAGGCCAACAGGGTGAATCCGAACAACGCGCCGGCCACGACCAGCACCCGCAGTACCAGTGGGTGCCGAACCAGCGCGTAATCCGTCTGGGAAGTATCCATCCATCTCACCCCCTTTTCGGTCTGGACTTCACCGTCAGTCAGCTTTCGAGGCGAAGGGCATCACCGGATTGGGTGGCGTTTGATGTTTTTTCTTTCCCCTGAAAGGGTTTGCTACCACTGAGTAGCGGGTACACCGCCGAATTGTCCAAAATGGACGGCGAAGCTGTCGTCCACGTGCCGCAGAACCCGGGTGCCGAGGGCGAAACTGGCCAAGCAGGACAACGCGCTACGAGCACTTCGACAAGCGCGAAAAGGTTGGACGAAGGTCGTCCCGTCCGGTCAGGCGGCAGGCTCGCCGGTCAGCAGGACCAGCGCGACGTCGTCGTCCAGCGGGCCGTCGTTCAGCTGCTGGACACGGCCGATCAGGGCGTCCAGCGCGGCGCCGGGATCACCCGGTCCGGTGAGGAGCTCGCCGGCCAGCGCGGCCATCCGCGTCCGGCCGAGGCGATCGCCGCCGCCGGACCGGCCTTCGAAGATGCCGTCGGTGTAGAGCAGCAGGGACCAGCCCGGCTCCAGCGTGACCTCGGTCTGCCGGCGGGGGCGTTTCAGCGGGATACCCAGCGGCGGCCCGAGCCCGTCCGACGGCAGGAACCCGGCCGCACCGCCCCGCGCGAGCAGCAGTGGCGGCGGATGACCGGCCAGCACCATCCGCGCGGACGTCCGGTCCGGGGCGACGGTGACCATGCACGCGGTGGCGAACAGCGGCTCGATCTGCTCGTTGACCAGGACCCGGTCGACCGTGGCCAGCACCTCGACGGCCGGCAGCCCGGCCAGCACGAGGGCCCGCCACGCGATCCGCAGCGCCACCCCCAGCGCGGCTTCGTCCGGCCCGTGCCCGCAGACGTCCCCGATGATCACCTCGACGGTGCCGTCGGCGAGCTCGACGGTGTCGTAGAAGTCGCCGCCCAGCAGCGCGCCGTCGCGGCCCGGGCGGTACCGGACCGCCAGGCCCAGGCGGTCGTCGGCGAGCAGCGGGGTGGGCAGCAGGCCGCGTTCGAGCCGCGCGTTCTCCCCCGCGAGCAGCTGCTGCTCCAGCAGGCGCTGTTCGGCGCCCTCGGCTCGCCGTCGTTCCCACGCGTAGCGCATGGCGCGCATCAGCAGCGGGCCGTCGACCTGGTCCTTGCCGAGGTAGTCCTGGGCACCGGCGGCGACGGCGGCCATCCCGGTGGCGGTGTCGTCCTGCCCGGTCAGGACCACGATGGCGCCGGCCGGGCTGTGCCGGCGCAACGTCGTGAGGGCGCTCAGGCCGGACGCGTCGGGCAGCTGCAGGTCCAGCAGCACGCAGTCGACGCCCCCGGCCAGCGGCAGCGCGGCCGCCAGCGTCGCCACCCGCAGGAGCGTGATCCGCTCGGCCTCGACCGGGACGTCGGCGAGCATCTCCTCGACCAGCAGCGCGTCGCCGTCGTCGTCCTCGACCAGCAGCACCGAGAGCCGGTTGACCGCGGGCGGGGGCGACGGCACGAGCAGCCGCGGGGAATCGGTCGAAGCAACGATCACCGCTCCGAGCCCCCTCTCGCACGAGCAAGTCGCCGACGGCGGCGATGCACCTGGGGGAACTCTAAACCGCGGCGATCGGGTGCCACCACACCGGTGCACGAGGAGAGCCGGCCGCCGCCACGACCATGGAGTGAACCGGCGGTGGCGACGGCCGGCGGGACGCCGCCGCTACGGCGTCCCCCCGGCGGCGAGTCCCTGCGACCCGCCGCCAGACCGGGGCCGGCCGACCCGGGAGCTCGGGTTACTTGTTGGTGCCCGGCGTCAGGACCTTGTCGATGACGAACACGGTGGCGTTCTTGGTGGGAATGTTGCCGCACAGGATCTTCGCGCCGTTGACGGTCATGGTGTCACCGGTGCCCTCGATCTTCAGCGGGCCACCGGCCGTGTTCAGCGACTCCAGCGAACCGGCGGCGGCGAGACCCTTGGCGTCGTAACGCTTGCCGACGACGTGGTACTGCAGGATCGGCGCCAGCTCGGCCGGCTTGCCCGCCAGCTCGTTGAACTTGGCGTCACCCAGCGCCGCGAAGGCCGGGTCGGCCGGCGCGAACACCGTGATGGCCTGCTGGCTGTTCAGCGTGTCCACCAGGTTGGTCGCCTTCACGGCCGCGACCAGCTTGGTCAGCAACGGGTTCGTCGACGCCGCCGACGCGACCGGCTGCGGGCCCATCGAGTCCAGCGAACCCGGCGAGGAGCCCTGCGGCAGCTGCGAACACGCGGGGCCGAAGACGTCGGCGTTGGTGGTCACACCGTCGGCGGCGGCCGCCATGCTGGACGACGGCGCGGCCATCGACGAAGACGGCGCCGGGGCGCTGCTGGAACTGCCCGAGGACGCGGTGTCGCCGCTGCCACAGGCGGTCAGGGTCAACGCGGCGGCCGCGGTCAGGCCGATACCGGCGATACGGATCTTGTGCACGAAAATCACTCCAGGAATGCGCGGCTTTCAGTTCTCCGCGGGAATCCGCGGAACTGCTTGATCTCGACGGTCATTCGGCGCCTGCCGGGTACCGGACGGGTGCGATCGCCGAGTTTTTCCGCGGCCACTCGAACGAGTGACGTTTTCCACTGTCCACAAAGGACTTCCGCTGACGTGCTCAGCCGGCGAGGTCGGCCCACACCGTCTTGTAGACGTCGTCGTGCGTGACCACACCCCAGCGGCGGCTGACCGCGTCGACCAGCAGGAGGCCCCGGCCGCGATCCTCGCCCGGCGAGAAACGGCCGAGCCGGAGGCCGAGGTCCGGGCGCGCGTCGTCGATCTCCAGCCGGACCGCCGAGCGCGGATCCCGGCACCGGATGCGCAGGGCCCGCACCCCCTGGGCGTGGTCCAGCGCGTTGGCGACCAGCTCGGTGGCCAGCAGCAGCGCGTCCTCCAGGCCTTCCGGCGAGGCACCGGCCAGCACGCTCCGGATCCAGCGCCGCACAGCGGCCAGGTCGAGCGGCACGCCGGCGTCGAACCGGTATTCGTGCGTGGCGGGTTCCGGGAGGTCCATGGGGTCCTTTGACGAGCAAAACCGGTGCCGAAAGCAGCCTTGGCCCAGGGAGTACCCCGACCGGCCGGAACTACGCCTCGACGCCGCGCCCACCGGGACGAATGCCCCATCGACGTCGGTAACCGTCGCTCGACCTGCGCCCGGCCGGGGACGCGGTTAGCTTCGGTTCCGTGCTCAGATTCGGCGCGATGGCTGCGCTCTCCCTGCTCGCGCTCGGCGCCACCGCCCTCGCCGTGTTCGCCGGCCCGTGGTGGTGGCTGCTCGCGGTGCCGCTGCTCGCCGTCGCCGCCGTCGGGTGCGGGGATCTCCTCCAGCGCAAGCACTCGGTGCTGCGCAACTACCCCGTGCTCGGGCACCTGCGGTTCCTCCTCGAGGGGCTCCGGCCCGAGCTGCAGCAGTACTTCGTCGAGCGCAACTTCGACGGCCGCCCGTACGACCGGGACGTCCGCAGCATCGTCTACCAGCGCGCCAAGGGCACCGACGCCGAGGAGCCGTTCGGCACCGAGCGTGACGTGTACGCCGACGGGTACGAGTCCCTCGTCCACTCGATGGCCCCGGTGGCGCAGCCCGACGACCCGCCGCGGATCCGGATCGGCGGCCCCGACTGCACCAAGCCCTACGACATGGCCCTGCTGAACGTCTCGGCGATGAGCTTCGGCTCGTTGTCCGCGAACGCGATCCTGGCCCTCAACAAGGGGGCCGCCCTCGGCGGGTTCGCCCACGACACCGGCGAAGGCGGCCTCTCGGAGTACCACCTGCGCCACGGCGGCGACCTCGTCTGGGAGATCGGCACCGGCTACTTCGGCTGCCGCACCGGCGACGGCGGCTTCGACAAGGAGGAGTTCGCCGACAAGGCCGCGCACGACGCGGTGAAGTGCGTGTCCCTGAAGCTCTCCCAAGGAGCGAAGCCCGGCATCGGCGGGGTGCTGCCCGGCGGGAAGGTGAACGCCGAGATCGCGCGCGTCCGCGACGTCCCGGAGGGCAAGACCGTCATCTCCCCGCCGTACCACCGGGTGTTCTCCACACCCCGCGAGCTGATCCGGTTCATCGCCTCGATGCGCGAGCTCGCGGGGGGCAAGCCGACGGGCTTCAAGCTCTGCGTCGGCTCGCGGAGCCAGTTCCTCGCTGTCTGCAAGGCGATGGTGGACGAGGGCGTCACGCCCGACTTCATCATCGTCGACGGCGCCGAAGGCGGCACCGGCGCCGCGCCGCTGGAGTTCGCCGACCACATCGGGACGCCGCTGACCGAAGGCCTCATCACCGTCCACAACGCACTGGTCGGCACCGGGCTGCGCGACCGGATCAGGCTCGGCGCCAGCGGCAGGGTCGCCACCGGCGCCGACATCGTCAAACGCCTGTTGCAGGGCGCGGACTACACGAACGCGGCGCGGGCGATGATGTTCGCCGTCGGGTGCATCCAGGCCCAGCGCTGCCACACCAACCGCTGCCCGGTCGGCGTCACCACCCAGGACGCCCGCCGCGCCCGCGCCCTGGACGTCGCCGACAAGTCCCTGCGCGTGGAACGGTTCCAGCGCTCCACGGTGGCCGGCGCGTTGCAGATCATGGCGTCGATGGGCGTCCGGTCCCCCGCCGAGCTGCGCCCGCACATGCTCCGCCGCCGCGTCGATCCGCACGAGGTGCGCTCCTACGCCGAGCTCTACGACTGGCTCGCCCCCGGGCAGCTGCTGTCCGCACCGCCGCGGGACTGGGCCCAGGACTGGGCCGCGGCCGATCCCGACCACTTCACCGTCTGACCACCAGGAGAACCCGTGTCCCGCACCGTCGCCCAGGTCATCGTCGACAGCCTCGCCCAGCTGGACGTCACGCACGTGTTCGGCGTCGTCGGCGACGCCCTCAACCCCCTGACGGACGCGATCCGCCGCGCCGAAAGCATCGAGTGGATCGGCTGCCGGCACGAAGAGGCCGCCGCGTTCGCCGCCGGCGCGCAGGCCCAGCTCACCGACACCATCGGCGTCTGCATGGGCACCGTCGGCCCCGGGTCGGTGCACCTGCTCAACGGCCTCTACGACGCCGCCAAGTCCCACGCTCCCGTGCTCGCCATCACCGGGCAGGTCCCGCAGGCCGACATCGGCACCGACATGTTCCAGGAGGTCGACAACGACCTGCTGTTCAAGGACGTCGCGGTCTTCCGCGCCACCGTGACCGCACCCGAGCAGATCCCCGGCCTGCTGGAGATCGCGGTCCGCACGGCGATCAGCCGCGGCGGCCCCGCCGTGCTCACCGTGCCGGGTGACGTCGGCGACAAGAAGGTCGAGGCCGACCGCGAGCCGCGGTTCTCCCTCGCCGAGCGCAGCACCCGCCCCGACGACCCCGCGCTGGACGCCGCCGCCCAGCTGCTCAACGCCGCCGGGAAGGTCACCCTGCTCGTCGGCCGCGGCGCCCGGCAGGCCCGCGAGGACGTGCTGGCCCTGGCGGACAGGCTGGGCGCGCCGATGGTGCTCACTCTCAAGGCCAAGGAAGGCTTCGAGGACGACAACCCGTTCGAGGTCGGCCAGACCGGCCTGATCGGCAACCCCGCCGCCGCCCAGGCGATGGACCACGCCGACCTGCTGCTCCTGCTGGGCACCGACTTCCCCTACCGGGCCTGGTACCCGGCGGGCAAGAAGGTCATCCAGGTGGACGCCGTGGCCGAGCACATCGGCCGCCGCGTCCCCGTCGACGTCGGCCTGGTCGGCGACGTCGCCCCCACCGTGGCCGCGTTGCTGCCGCGGCTGTCCCCGCAGGCGTCCCGCACCCACCTCGACGACGCCCGCGCGCACTTCGAGCGCTGGCACGCCGGGCAGCGGCGGCTGGCTTCGCCCGAGCACGACAAGGGCCTGGCCGGCAAGGTCCGGTCCGTCTTCGACAACGCCGAACACCAGATCCGGCCGGAAGCCCTGGCCGCGCTGGTCGACGAGCACGCCGCCCGCGACGCCGTGTTCACCTCCGACACCGGCATGGCGACGGTGTGGCTGTCGCGCTTCGTCCGGATGACCGGCTCGCGGCGGCTGCTCGGCTCGTACAACCTCGGGTCGATGGCCAACGCGATGCCCCAGGCGATCGGCGCCCAGCTGCAGGACCGCGACCGCCAGGTGATCGCGTTCTGCGGCGACGGCGGCCTGAGCATGCTGCTGGGCGACCTCATGACCATCCGCACCTACCGGCTGCCGGTGAAGCTGGTGGTGTTCGACAACCGGCGCCTGGGCATGGTGAAACTCGAGCAGGAGCAGGCCGGCCTGCCCGAGTTCGGCACCGAGCTGGACAACCCGGACTTCGCGGCGGTCGCCACCGCCATGGGCCTGACGGGCATCCGGGTCACCGACCCGGACGCCCTCGCCGAGGCCGTGCCGCGCGCGCTGAGCACCGAGGGCCCGGTGCTGCTGGACGTCCTCACCAACCCCGAGGAGATGTCCGTCCCACCGAAGCCCACGGTGGATCAGGGCTGGGGTTTCGCGATCGCCAAGGTCAAGGAGCACCTCCGCAGCACCGGCGAGAAGAGCTGACCGCCGAACCCGCGGTCACTCGCCGAGGTTGGGCATCGGCCGGTTCGAACCCCAGCGGATCGGCGGGTCGAACGCCCCGCTGATCGTGTCCAGCTTCGTCCCCTTCGGCGGGAACTCCGTCAGGAAGTTGTCCGGCTTGTTGTGCTGGATGAAATTCTGCACGTTGGGAGTCAGGCCCTGGTACTCGGCGTCGAGCTTGACGTGGTCCCGGATGCCCTGTTCGGCGGGGTTGCGGGCGTCCGGCCACTTGACGTTGTCGCTGGCCGTGACCGAATAGTCCACCTTGAGGCCCTGAACCTCCTTGCGGAAGTCCGCGGGCTTCCCGCTGATGCCCCAGTCGTTCATCTTCCGCTGCAGCTCCGTGTCGCCCATCCGGGTGACCGTGTCCTTGACCTGCCCGATCTGGATGTCGGCCTGCTTGAGCTTGCTCTCGAAGTTGCCCGACATCTGGGAGTTCGCCTTCCGGGACAGCGTGGTCATGTTGTCGGCGGTCCCGGAGCCGCCGAGTTCGTTGTTCTTCAGGTGCCCCTTGATGAAGTAGCCCTCGTCGGTGTCGGGCTTGTAGCCGTTTTTGCCGTCGCCCTTGAGCTTGTCGAGCTCGGCCTGCAGGCGCGGGTCGAAATTCGCGTGCTTGGTCCCGTTCAGCTCGTTGACGTCGGTGAGGTGGTTGCCCGCCGGCGTGGTGCCGCCGGGGCGGCTCCCCCGCCCGGACCCGTCGAGTGAGCCGCCGCCCGACTTCCCGCCGCCTTCCATCACCGTGCGGCCGGAGTTCCCGTGCGACACGTTGTCGTTGCCGGTGAGCGGCGGGTCGTACCGGCCGGTCCGGGGCTTCTTGGTGGCGGAGCCGGAACCGGTGGCCGCGTTTCCGGTGCCCGAATTCGGGTTCGGGCGCTTCTTCGGGGCCTTCTTGCACGGGGCGGCCGACTCGAAGGTCGCGTCGTCGTCGAGGAACGCGGTCGGGTCGTCGGCGTAGTTGACGACCTTGCCGCTGTTGCGGGTCAGGCCGAGCGGGTCGGCCGCGAGGAACGGGTCCTCGACGTAGGTCTCCGGGTTCAGCGCCGGGGTCAGGCCGAGCGGGTCCGGCGAGATGTAACGGGCGTTGGCCGGGTCGTAGTAGCGGAAGACGTTGAAGTGCAGGCCGGTTTCCGCGTCGAAGTACTGGCCGGGGAACCGCAGCGGGGTCGGCGGGCGGGAGCCGGCCGCGGTCAGGCCCCACAGGCTCGTCCGCACCGGGCTGACCGTGCCGTGGTCCGGGCTCACCAGCTCGGTCGGCGTGCCGATCTCGTCGGTGATCACCGCGGAGACCTCGACCCGCCCGTCGGGCAGCGTGCGCGCCTGCGCCACCACCCGGTCCTCGTCGGGGTGGTGGATCCAGGTCAGGGCCTCCACGAGCGCACCACCGGCGGTGTGCCGGGCTTCGACGAGGTTCGTGCCGTCCCAGGCGAAGTCGACCCGTTCGGCGACGCCGCCCGCGGTGTCCAGCCGTTCCTTGGCGACGCGCCGGTCGAGCGCGTCGTAGCGGTAGCGCCACCGGGTGCCGTCCGGGGTGCGCACCGCGACCAGGTGGTCGTGCGCGTCCCAGCCGAACGTCCAGGTCAGCGCCGTCCCGTCCGGCGCGGGCAGGGTCCGCCGGATCAGCCGGCCCTGCGCGTCGTAGGCGTAACGGACCGCGCCCGCCGCGGCGAGCACGCCACCGGCGTACTGGCGCGGTCCGGCCTCCGGACCGGTCCCCGGCGAGGAGGAGATCAGGTTGCCGAGCACGTCGTAGGCGTAGCGCTCGGCCAGGCCGGGGTGCAGCGCGGCCGTGACCCGGCCGGCGTTGTCGAACTCGTACCGCACGCCGCCGGCCGGCGCCTCCCGGGCGGCGACGCTGCCGTCCGGGCGCCGGAGCCAGCGCGTGGCCCCGGCCGGGGTGTGCTGCGCGGCGAGCCGCCCGGCGGGGTCGAACTCCTGCCGCAGCAACGGGTTCGGCCCGGCGGAGAGACCGAGCGTGCGGCCGGCGGCGTCCTGGTACAGGGTCAGCTCGGTGCCGGCGACCCGCAGCAGCTCGAGGCCGTCCGCGGTGTGTCCCCAGTGGACGTCCACACCGGACGGAGTGCGGCGGTTCTTCGCGCCGTGGGGGTAGTCGAAGGTGGTGGTCCCGGCCGCGGTGCTCTGGCGCGTGAGGCGGCCCTCCGCGTCGTGCTCCAGTTCGAGTACGCCGTCCGGGCCGGTGGCGCGCACCAGACGGCCGACCGGGTCGTAGCGGTAGGTCTCGGTGCCGGCCGGGCTGGTCCGCTCGGTCAAGTTGCCCAGCACGTCGTACCGGGACTCGACGGTCTCCCCCGCCGGCCCGGTGAGCCGCACCCGCTGCCCCGCGGCGTCGTACTCGCACCGCGTGACCCGGCCGGCGTAGTCCGTCTGGGCGAGCAGCCGGTCCTCGGCGTCGTAGGCGTAGTGCCAGGTCTGCCCGGCGGCGTTCGTCACGGCCACCAGCCGCAGCTCGGTGTCGTAGCGCTGGGTGGTGCGCGCGCCGACGGCGTCGACCGTGGCGGTGACCGTGCCCTGCGGGCCGTACTCGGTGCGGACCACGCGGCCCAGCTCGTCGGTGTGGGAGGTCTCCTCGCTCTCGCCGTCGAACGTCCACTGCCGGCGGGTGCCGTCCGTGGCGACGACTTCCCGCAACGAGCCTTCGACCGTCCACGCGAACGTGGTCCGGCCGGCGACGCCCTCGATCACGCGCGGCCGCCCGAACAGGTCGGCCTCGACGCGGGGTTCGGCGGCGTCCGGCGCGGTGCCGGTGTCCGCCACCTGCTCGAGGTGCTGGTCCGCGGCCACGCCGAGCGGGTCGGTGTAGGGGTCCGGCAGGTTCGATGCGGTGTAGCGGCGGCGGAACACCCGGTCGCCGTCGGCCACCTCGATGACCAGCTGGGTGTCGTCGCGCTCGGCGATCAGCACCCGGGAACCGTCGGCGCGCAGCACCGAGACGAGCCGCCCCTGCGCGTCGTGCTCGAACTCGGTGCGCCGGCCCAGCGGGTCGGTGCGGGAGAGCAGGACGTCGCGCGGTCCCCACTCCTTGCGGGTCACGCCGCCGGTCCGGTCGGTCAGCGCGACCGTGTTCCCGTTCTCGTCGAACTCGTACACCGTCTGCTTGCCGACCGAGTCGGTGACGGTGGTGCGCCGGTCGCCGTAGCTCAGCGACGCGTCGAGGTAACCCCGGTCGCCGACGCCCCGCACGCAGCGGCCCTGCTGGTCGTAGACGTAGCGGTACCAGGCGCCGATGTGGTTGGTCCAGCCGGTGATCCGGCCTTCGGGGTCGTGGGTGTAGTGGGCGGGCCGGGACGACGAGTTCGCGCGCAGGCCGAGGTGGCCGTTCGCGTCGTAGTCGTACCGGGCGACGAGGACGTCACCGCCGCCGGACAGCGCGCGCACCGCGCGGATCCGGCCGCCGTCGACGTCGAAGGCGATCCGGGCGCCGCCGGAGTGCGTGAGCAGCGCGGGCGCGCCGTCGGCGTCGTGCTCCAGCTCGACGTAGCCCCCGGTCTCGGTACGGATCTCCCTGAGCAGCAGCAGGTCCGGGTCGCCCTCGGCCGGGACGAACCGGTGCAGCGTGCCGCGCGCCGGGTTCTCCACGACGTAGCCCGTGCCCTGCGCGTAAAGCCGGCGCAGGGGGCCGTGCGGGGAGGTGGTGGCCTGGCCCGGCGCGGGCACCGGGAAGCGCAGGATCATCGCGTCGGCGCTGTGGTAGGTGACGGTCCCGTCCGCCACCGTCAGCCGTTCGTCCACCAGGGACGCCCACGAGGGACCGAACCAGCGCCCGGCCCGGTAGGACGAGACGTGGTTGCGGACGATCAGCTGGCCGAGCGGCCCCGGCACGACGAGGTCGCTTTCGGTGACCAGGACGTCGCCGGTCTCGACGTCGATCGGGTCGCCGCTGCCTTCCTTGCAGACGGGTTCCTTGGTCTCGGAGGTGTTCCGCTCGGGCCCCTTCGAGCCGCCGGAGCCCTTCGCACCGGAAGACGTCGTCGAGTCGCCACCGCCCTTGGGCGTGCCGGACGGCGGCGGGTCCCCGTCGGGGCCCTTCGACGTGGGCGGCGGATCGGACTTGGGCGGCGGGTCGGTCTTCGGCGGCGCGTCCGCACCCGAGGAGTGGGTGCCGTCGCCGTCGCCCTTCGCACCGGACGGCGTGGTGGAGTCCCCGCCCTTGCCCTTGGGCCCGTCCAGGCCCTTCGGGCTGCCGTTGATGTCGGCGTGCTTCGGCGCCGGAGCCGCCTTGCCCGGCTTGATCTTGCGCAGCGCCTTCGCCGCGTCCGAGAACAGATCCCCGGCGCGCTTGAGCAGCGGAATCAGCGCCTTGAGCGCCGTCACCAGCCGCTTGACCAGGTCCGCGATCTTCGACGCCGTCTTCGCCACCGCGCCGATCACCTGCGGCACCACCCAGGTGAGCCCGATGCCGAGGGTGAACACGACCTGCAGCGCCCAGCTGATCAGGTGCCCGATCAGCTCCGCGATGATGTCCCGCACCAGCGCCCGCACCGCCGCGACGACCTCACCGGCGGTCTTCACGCCACTGGAAGCGCCTTCACAACCCTTCTGGGCCGTGGCCAGTAATGTCACGGTGTCGTCGGCGCGCCGGCGGTAGGTGTCGGCGGCGTTCCCGGTCCAGGACACGGTGTCGGCCTTGACCATCCCGGTCAGGTCCTCACCGATACTGCCCAGTTCGGTCGCGATGTTCTTCCACGTCTCCGACTGGGCCGCGATCTCGTCGGCGTTGCCGGTCAGTCCGTTGAGCGCTTCCTTGAGCGGCCCGACGTGCTCCATCAGCCAGCCGACACCGGCGGCGAGGATCGCCCCGAACGGGTCCATCGCCATCGACAACGCGTCCAGCGCGGTGCCCACGGCACCCATCGCCACGGAGGCCCAGTCGCCGGACTCGATCGCGGACTTCAGGTCGGCCGCCGATTCCAGCAGTGACACACCCGAGTACGCCGTGGTCGAATCCTTGGTCTCCGCGACCAATGGATTGCTCATCCGTCCCCCACCTCAGCCCCTCGACGATCACGAAGTTTCCATGAAAACACACCCCCGTCAGGTCATTCGGAAGGGCTCCTGCACACGGTCGAGCTCGCGCGTCGCGTCGACCAGGTCGTCCGAGGGTCAGTCCGGTGCCGGGACGCCTTCTAGGACGACCAGCGGGAACGTCCGGTCGGTGTTCCGCTCGTAGGCGGAGGTGCCGTCGGAGACCAGGCGGTAGAGGCGGTCGCGTTCCTCGCCGGTCGTCACGACACCGCGGGCCCGGTAGGTGCGGTCGCCGAGTTCGACCGTCACGGCCGGATCGGCCCGCAGGTTGTGGAACCAGGCCGGATGCCGGGGAGCGCCCGCCTTCGACCCGACCACGAAGACGCGGCCCCGCTCGTCCACACCGAAGCCGAGCGGCACGGTGGTCCGCCGTCCGGTGCGGGCCCCGGTGGTGGTCAGCAGCAGGATCGGGAACGGCGGCCGGCTGACCTTGCCCTGGTGGGCGCGGAACTCGCTGATGACGCCTTCGTTGTAGGTCCGGAACTCCTCGTCGGACGGCACGGCGGACATGAATCTCCTTCGTCTCTCGGGCACCTCTCGACCGTGCAGACCGTCCGCGCCCCCGAAAGGAATCGGTCCACCACACGGCCTGGTGCGGACCGCCGTGTGGCCCAATCCGTGAGTTTCCGCCCAGTGCGCGGTGGGACGGTGTTAGCTTCCGTCCCGTCATCCGCTGCCGGAGCGAGGTGTTCCAGTCACAGTGACACCGCACATGGACAAGTTCGCCGCCTACCTGCGCATGCTCAAGGACCGCAGCGGGCAGGGCTACGAACGTCTCGGCAAGCAGGCCGGGGCCAGCGGCTCCAGCCTGCACCGCTACTGCTCGGGCCAGAGCGTGCCCGCCGACTACCGCGTGGTCCACTCGTTCGCCAAGGTCTGCGGCGCGTCCGCCGAAGAGCTGCGCGAACTCCACCAGCTGTGGGCCCTGGCCGACGCCGACCGGGTCGACGAGGCACCCCCGGAGCACGTCGAGACCCCGCCGCCGGCCACCGTCGAGGCCATCACACGGCCGGGCCGCCGGCGCGGGTACCTCGCGGTGGCCATCGCGATCGCGGTCCTGCTGGCGGGCGGCCTGGTCTGGGTCACCGCCGACGGGTCCGTCGCGCCACCCGGCCGGTACGCCGACCGCGTGCTGTTCTCCCCCGCCTGCCAGCCGCCGGTGAGCATGGGTCAGCACGACGAGTGCGTCACCGAGGTGCAGAACCTGCTGGTCTCGGCCCAGGGACGGCTCTCGGTCGACGGCTCGTTCGGCCCGGAGACCCTGCGCCGGGTCACCGCGTTCCAGGTGCTGGCCGGCCTGCCCCCGCGCGGGGTCGTCGACGAGGCCACCAAGAACGCGCTGTACGACCACCGGACCAGCATGGCGGGCTGGTCGGGAGCCATGGTGGAGCAGCGGATCCGGGCCGTGTTCACCGAGGCGCCGGACACCGCGGTCGCGATCGCCCGCTGCGCCTCGTTCCTCGACCCGCTGTGGGTGCTGCCGAACACGAACGGCAGCCGCAACTGGGGCGTCTTCCAGATCTCCGACGGCCGCCTGCTGGAGCTGGGCGGCACGCCGCGGCAGGCGTTCGACCCGGCCTGGAACATCGAGGCGGCGCACCGCCTGTGGAGCGCGCACCGCGACTTCCACGACTGGCCGGCCTGCTCGGCGGCCCTCCAGAGCCCGCTGTCGCACTGACCGAGGCTGTCGCACTGCTTGAGTGGGCCTGCGCACTGCTTGAGTGGGCCTGGTCCGCGAACCGGCCTGACGCCAGGCGAGCCCCAGCATCCAGAACCGGGGGGCAGCGGTCCGGGTGCACCGGGGCCCGCCGGACCGGCAGGGCGAAGCCCGCGCCCTCCGCGAGGGGTGGCCCCGAGGGTGCAGGCCGGAGGGCGCGGGCTTCGCGGCCGTGGTCCGGGAATCGCTGACGCCGGAAACCCCTCGAGGGCGGGGTTTCCGGCGTCAGACCCCCGGTCGCCGGTCAGACGGTCCCGTTCTCCCACCACCACGCGCGGCCGAGGTCGGCCCGGCTGTCCACGTGCTGGTGGTCGGTGTTGTAGGTCTCCAGGCCGGAGAAACCGCTGGTCTCGGCCTTCTGGTAGACGGTCTTGTTGGCCACGCCCGGCACGTCGAGGTCGGCGGCGGTGCCGTACATGTGCATGCTGTCGCTGGCCCCGCCGATCTCCGCGTTGTGCGCGATGCTGCGGAACCCGGAGTTCACCGTGATCGGCTTGTTCCCGAGCTTCTTGCGCACCGCCTCCAGCTTGTACATGCAGCGGCGGGCGTTCTCCTTGGCGGTGGCCGCGCTGACCTTGCCGCCGTTGAAGGTGCCGCTCACCCGGTCGGTGAACTCGCTGAAGTTGAAGTGCGCCGTGGACCCGTCGCTCTGCTCCAGCGCGTTGAGCGCGGCCTGGGTGGCCGGGCCGACCTGGGCGTCCGCGCCGAGGCCGTAGGCCGTCTGGAACCGGCGGACCGCCGCCGCCGTGCCGGGACCGAACTCGCCGTCGATCGAGACCCGGCTGTGGCTGGGCGAGTCGGCCGCCCAGCCCGCGACCCGGATCTGGAGCTCGGTGACGTCGGCGCCCGTACTGCCCTCGGTCAGGGTGCGGGACCACGGGTACGCCTGGGCGGTGCCGGACAGCAGCAGCGGGCTGACCACCGCGGCCGTGCCGATGACGGCCGCGCCGCGGAGCACCGTGCGGCGGCTCATGGGGAGACTCATTCTCGTCCTTTCCTAACGGGATTTCGGGCGGGATTCAGCGGTTGGCGAGCTGGTCGAGCGCGGCCTGGGTGCCGTTGAAGACGTCCCCGGTGGCCGGCGCGGGGATGCCGTCGGGGATGGCCGCGTCGGTGTACTGCCACATCAGCCAGGTGCTCGACCCGGCGGGCAGGGCCGGCTGCGTGACGGACTGGCGGTAGTCGGCGAGCTGCATCGGGTAGGAGGACAACGCCGTGGTGCCGCCCAGGCACGCGTCCAGGAACGACTTCTGGGTGTAGATGATCGGGGTCCGGCCGAACGCCGCGGCCACCTTGTCCAGCCACGCCTTGGCGTCGGCGACGGTGACGTAGGGCGGGCAGCCGCCGGAGCCGTCGTCCTTCCACTCCAGGTCGAACACGGGCGGCAGGTCACCGGCGCGTTTGCCGGTGTACCCGGTGGCCCGCACCGCGGCGATGAACCGGTCCGCCTGCGCTGCGCCGGTGTTGGCCGCGGTGCCGGTGTAGAAGTGGTACGGCCCCACGGCCAGCCCGGCGTTGCGGGCGGCGGGCAGGTCCGTGGCCAGGTACTCGTCGGTGACGTTGAGGCCGCGGGTCGCCTTGACGGTCGCGAACTCGACACCGGACGCCTTCACCGCGCCCCAGTTGATCGGCGCGCCGCCGGGGTGCTGGTACTTGGCCGTGTCGACACCGTCGATCGGGTGCCCGGCGGGCTTCGGCGGGACGCAGTAGGCGTTGCGGCTGGACCAGTCGGTCACCTTCGACCAGGTGGTGGGCCCGGCGACGCCGTCGGCACTGGCGTTGACGCAGTGCTGGAACTCGATCACCCGGTTGCGGGTGCCGTCGCCGAAGGTGCCGTCGACGGTCAGCGGCGGGTAGTGGCCCGGCTCCATGGCGAGGTTCAGCCGGCACTGGAGCTCCTTGACCTCCACGCCGCTGGAACCGCTCTGCAGGGTCGGGCGGGCCGTGGAATGGCCGCACACCACGCTCTGCGCGGTGACCGAAGTGCCCTGGGTGGCGCACTTCTTCGGGTGCGCGGACCAGGAGTTCAGCGCGGCCCACGTGTTCGGCCCGATCTCGCCGTCCACGCTCAACGCGGCGCACTGTTGGAACACGCGCACCCGGGCGTCGGTCGCCGGGCCGAAGGAGCCGTCCGCGCCGATGGGCGTGTACCGGCTCGCCTTGGTCGCCAGGCTGAGTTCACACTGGGCCTCGGTGACCTCGGTGCCGGTCGCGCCCTGTTTCAGGGTGGGCTGGGAGCTGGTGTGCCCGCACACCGCGACGGGTGCGGCCGCGGCGGTGGTGGTGGCCGTGGCGGCGGTCGCGGCGGGGAACACCAGCAGCACCGCGACGGCCAGAGCGAGTCTTTGCATGGCGAGGAGGCTCGCAGCGGCCACCCCGCCGGTCGCCGGTCGGCGCTCAACTCGGGACGCCGGGACAGTCCCACCCCACCGGACCAGCGGGAACGCCACCCCCGTGGGACACCGCTGGGACGCCCGCGGTGCCGGACGCCGTGCAACGGGCCGTATAGACCGTTATACAAACTCGTCGGCACCGGCCGCGCCGTCGCGGTGGCCCTGCCGTGAGCACCGTGGTAGAAATAGAACGTGTTTCAGTTCTGATCGCCGGTGCTGGGAGGTGCGTGGATGAGCGTCCCGACGGTGACCGACCTCCTGCTGGCCCGGGCCGGCGACGAGCGGCCGGGTCTGCGGTTCGAGGACGAGACGTACACCTGGGCCGAGCACGTCCGGGCGTCGGCGGTCCGCGCGGGTGACCTGCGGGAGGCGTTGCGCGGGGACCGGCCGCCGCACGTCGGCGTCCTGGCCGACAACGTGCCGGCGTTCTCCGTCCTGCTGGGCGCCTGCGCGTTCGCCGGGGCGGTGCTGGTCGGGCTCAACCCCACCCGCCGCGGGGAGGCCCTCGCGCGGGACGTCCGGCTCGCCGACTGCCGGTTCGTGCTCGCCGAGGCGAAGTACCGGCCCCTCCTCGACGGCCTGGACCTCGGCGGGATCGAGGTCCGGGACCTGGACGCGTGGCCGTCGGCGAACACGCCGATCGATCCCGTCCCCGCGTCACCGGACGACCTGCTCATGCTGATCTTCACCTCCGGCACCAGCGGTGACCCGAAGGCCGTGCGCTGCACCCACGGCAAGATCGCGTTTCCCGGCGCGATGCTCGCCCAGCGCTTCGGACTGTCCACATCGGACACGGTCTACGTCACGATGCCGATGTTCCACTCCAACGCCATCATGGCCGGCTGGGCGGTCGGGCTCGCGGCCGGCGCGGGCATCGCGCTGCGCCGCCGCTTCTCCGCCTCCGGTTTCCTGCCCGACGTGCGGAGGTTCGGCGCGACCTACGCCAACTACGTCGGCAAACCGCTGTCCTACGTGGTCGCCACTCCCCCGCGCCCGGACGACGCCGACAACCCCCTGCGCCTCGTCTACGGCAACGAAGGAGCGAGCGCCGACCTGGCCGCGTTCGAGAAACGCTTCGGCTGCCAGGTCGTCGACGCGTTCGGCTCCACCGAGGGCGGCGTGGGTTTCGCCCGCACCGAAGGCACCCCGCCCGGCTCACTCGGCAGGCCCACCGACGACGTCGCCATTCTGCACCCGCACACCGGCCGTCCGTGCCCACCGGCCGAGTTCGACTCCCGCGGCAACCTGCTCAACGCCGCGGAGGCCGTCGGCGAACTGGTCAACACCGCGGGCGCCGGCTGGTTCGCCGGGTACTACCGCGATCCCGGCGCCGACGCGGAACGGCTGCGCGACGGCCGGTTCCACACCGGCGACCTCGCCTACGCCGACGCCAGCGGGTTCTGTTTCTTCGCCGGCCGGCTCGGCGACTGGCTCCGCGTCGACGGCGAGAACCTCGGCACCGCGCCGATCGAGCGCATCCTGCTGCGCCACCCCGCGATCACCGACACCGCCGTCTACGCGGTCCCCGACCCGGTGACCGGGGACCAGGTGATGGCCGCCATCGTCACCGGCGGCACCCCCGTCGATCCCGCCGAGTTCGGCCGGTTCCTGGCGGCTCAGCCCGATCTCGGGCCCAAACAGGTACCCAGGTACGTGCGCACGGTCCGGGAGCTGCCGCGGACGTCGACGTTCAAGGTCGTCAAGCGGCAGCTTGCCGCCGAGGGCCTGAACGGCCCCGGCGTGCTCTGGGAGCGCGCCGGGCAGGACATCGTCTACACGGCACTGTCCGCCGTGTGAGGCTTCTCGAAGTGCTGTGCACCGCACCGTCGAAGCCGTCGAAGTTCAAGCTCGCCAGCCGCAGCGGCTGGCCGGACGTCCACATCGGACGGTCACGTCACCTCGGCTTCGTCGGCGGGGTGGTGCCGGTGCGTTCGTCGCCGTAGCTCAGCCAGGTCCCGATCGGGGCGTGCTGCCCGACGCCCGGGCGGCTGTAGTCGCACACACCGCCGGGGAACGCCGCCCGCAGCCGCTTCTGGTCCGCGGTGGTGAAGGCGACCGGGTAGTCGCGGAAGTTCAGCGGCTTGAGCCGGCACTTCAGCACGTCGAGGGCCAGGCCCTCCCCCGCGACCATCCGCGTGTTGGCCGCCACCGGGTACAGCGCGCCGCACTGGCCGCTCGCCGGGTACGTCAGCTTCTCGGTGACCCGTGACGCGGCGGAGAGGTAACACCCGTCGCCGAGATCGTGCGGCCGGTTCGCCAGCACCTTCTGCTGGCGGCTCCGGTGCGAGCCGTCGGCGTCGATCGCGGTGAGCCAGCGATCCATCGCGTCGAGCTCGTAGACGCCGGCCGCTGCCGCTTCGGCTCCGGTGGCGTGGTTTTCGATGATGACCTGGTTCGCCGCGGTGCCGTTGGCCCGCAGAAGCCGTTGCCGCATCACGTAAGACCACTCGGTGGTGTGGATGTCGTTGCCGAACCCGGCGAGGTCGAGGTCGGTCCGCTGGTCGATGATCGGCATTTCCCGCAGGCCCTGCGACGCCGAGTTCACGATGTCGTCGGCGTACACCGCGTCGAGCGCCTTCGGATCGGCCGCGGTCCGCTGCGCCACGGGCGTTCCGGTGTGGTCGAGGCCGCCGATGGCGGCGTTGAGGTCGGCGAACTGCGCCGCGGTGATCGTCCCGGCCTTCAGCGCGGCCAGGCCGTACTGCACGCCGGTGGTGTCCAGCGTGCTGCGCACGAACCCGGTCCGCGGGTCCCGCCCGACCTGGTTGACCAGCTGCTCGTTGGAGTTGCACTTCACCCCGAGCGGGTTGGTGACCGGATCCCACCGCGCCGAGACCGGGATGGCCGCGTTGCAGCTGCCGGTCGCGGTGGCGCGGCTGGCGAAGGTCTGGTCCCACGAGACGCAGGTGTCGTAGGTGGGGAAGCCCGCGACGGCCTGTTTCTGCGCCGCGGTGAACGACGCGCCCGGCCCGGCGAAGTACCGGTCCAGCAGGCGGCAGTCCGACACCGGGCCGCCCACGCTCAGCGGGTCCGGGAACGAGACGCCGGGGATGATGCCGTCGACGATGCCGGGGTAGTTCTCGGCGATGTCGTACTGCTGGATCGCCCCGCCCGAGCCGCCCCAGCCGATGGTGTGGGCGACCGGGCCGTAGGTCTCGACGAAGTGCTCCTTGACCATCATCGCCGCTTCGGCCGAGATGATCGGGCTGCAGTTGTTGTCGAGCACGTTCAGCGTCGACGACGCGACCGCGTAGCCCTGGGCCAGGAACAGGTCGTTGACGACCCCGCCGGTGGAGTTGCCCTGGTGGTAGCCCGCGTTGCAGCCGCCGCCGAAGGTGTAGACCAGCTTCCCGTTCCAGCTGCGGTCGGTCGCGACGGGCGACGGCGCGCCGTCGTAGAGCGCCGCGATCTCGTAGACGGCGCGGTCGATCGTGCCGCGCTCGACGCGGACCACGTACGGCACCGCGCGCCCGCCGACTGTGGCCGTCGCGAGGTCCGCGGGCCGGGCCGCCGGGTCCGCCAGCGGCGCGAACGCCCCGGCGGTGGTCTTGTACTGGTAGCTCACCCGGGTCGGCGCGCTGCAGAGCGGCGGGGAGGCCGCGGGCAGGCCGAACGCCTGGGTCTCGCAGTAGAACGGGCGCTGCTGCGAGCCGGAGAAGATGGGCCCGGTGATCGGGTGGTTGGTGACGCGCAGGCTCGCCCGCTGGTCCCGGCCGGGCCCGCTCGTCCGGGCGCTCAGCTCGTTGGCGCCGTCGCGCAGGCCGGTCACCAGGCCGAGCAGGCTGCCGTCCGGCTGGGCGCGAAAACTCGAGGTGACGTCGTGGCCGTTGTCGCTGACGCTGACCCGCGTCCGCTCCGGCGGGACGACCCTGACCAGGACCTGTCCCCCGCTCACGAGGGCCGGCCGCGGGTTCGACACCGTCTCGATCGTCAGCTGCCGCCCCGGCGGGGCGGCCACGGCGGTCGCGGTCCCCAGCAACAGGACGGGCGCGGTCAGGACCGCCACCACGAGAGATGAGCGCAAAGGACGGTCGGCCACCAGACACTCCGCTCGCTTGTGGCATCGCGTCGTCGCGACACCCGCAGCTGCCGGTATAGCACTTGCGGCCTGGCGGGACCACCATCGATCGGTCAGCGCCGGATGCCGGCGACGAGCCCTTCCCAGTTGCGGTGGGCGATCCGCGCGCGGTCCTCATCGGAGATCGGCGCCTCCGCCAGGAACCGCCGGGCGGACCCGGCGTGCTCCCGGTTGAAGGGGTGGTCGGAGGCGTACATGATCCGCCCGGCCCCCACCGTCTCCAGGCTCCAGCGCAGGTATTTGGGGCTGGAGATGCCGCCGGGGGTGATGAAGATGTTGGCCCGGAAGTACTCCGCGATCGGGCGCCGCAGGCCGGCGAGCCGGTCCATGGCCGCGACGCGGTCGAGGTAGAACAGCACGACCTCGCCCCAGTGGCCCAGGATGAGCTGCAGCCCGGGGAACCGGTCGAAGACGCCGGCGAGGATCATCCGGAGCACGGTCAGCCCGGCGTCGTAGTGCCAGCCGAACGCGCCGGTGGACAGCATGTCGTCCACCGGCGTCCCGAAGCCGCGGTAGTAGGACTCGGTGACGGCCGGGAACGGCACGCTCGGGTGGAGGTAGACGGGGGCACGCAGATCCTCGGCGGCCTCGTAGATGTCCCAGAACTCCGGTGCGTCCAGCGACCGGCCGCCGGAGTTCGCGTTGACCAGTGCGCCGTCGAACCCGAGTTCGCCGACCGCGCGCCGCAGTTCGTCGGCGGCGGCCGCCGGGGCGGGGGTGGCCAGCGCCGCGAACCCCCGGAACCGGCCGGGGTGACGGCGCACGGCGGCGGCGGCGAGGTCGTTCGTGGGCGCCTGCAGGGCGACCGCCTCCGCCGCGGCGAGGTTCTGCAGGCCCGGCGTCGTGAGGGACAGCACGGACGTGTCGATCCCGGCGTCGTCCATGGCGGCGACGCGCCCGTCACCGAGATCCAGCAGCGCCGGAGTGAGCTCACTGGCCACGGCCCACCGCATCATCGGCTCGGTGAGGCCGGGGTCGCGCCGCCGCCACGCGTCGATCACGTCTTCGGTGACGAAGTGCTCTTCGAGGGCGTAGAGCTTCATCGGAACTCAGCCACGGACGGTCTTGAGCGCGCCGGCCCAGGACTCGAGCTGGTCGAAGAGGACGGTCGCGGCGTCGTCGTGCGTCGCGGAGGGTGTGAACGCCGAGAAGTTCTCGAAGTCGGAGAACAACGAGAACGACAGCTGCTGGCGCACGTGGGCCAGCTGCAGTTCGCTCGCGATCGCCCGCAGGTGCTCGATCGCCCGCGTGCCGCCGAGCGCGCCGTACGACACGAAGGCGGCGGCCTTGTTGTTCCACTCGGCGTAGAGGTAGTCGATGGCGTTCTTCAGCACCCCCGAAGTGGAGTGGTTGTACTCCGGGGTGACGAAGACGTAGCCGTCGTACTCGGCGATCTTGGCGGCCCAGGCCTTCGTGTGCTCGCCGGCGTAGGCACCCCGGCTCGCCGGCACGGCCTCGTCCAGGTGCGGCAGCGGGTGGTCGAGCAGGTCGATCAGCTCGTAGCCGGCGCGGGTGCGCTCCTTGGCCCTGGCCAGCACCCAGTCCGCCACGGCCGCGCCCTTGCGGCCGGGACGGGTGCTGCCGAGGATGACGGCGAGCTTCAGATCGCTCATGGCGGGACCTCCGGAGTCCGGTTGACTTGAATCTTCAAGTCAACCTAGCGAGCTCGACTTGAAAGTTCAAGTCAGTACACTCCTGCTCATGTCCGCCCGGGAACAGTGGCTCACCGACGACCAGCTCGCGGCGTGGCGCGGGTTCATGCGACTCCTGCAGCGGCTGCCCGCCGCGCTGGAGTCGCAGCTGCAGCAGGATTCGAAGCTCAGCTTCATCGAGTACTACGTGCTGGCCCACCTGTCCGACCAGCCCGGGCGCCGCCTGCGGATGAGCGAGCTCGCCGTCCTGGCCAACACGGAACTGTCCCGCCTGTCCCACCTGATCGGCCGGCTCGAGAAACGCGGGTTCGTCTACCGCGAAGCCGACCCCGCGAACGGGCGCTACACCCGAGCGGTCCTGACCGACGCGGGCCAGGCCTACCTCGCGCAAGCGGCCCCCGGACACGTCGCCCAGGTGCAGAGTCTGTTTGTCGACGTTCTGACGCCCGACGAGCTGCGCACGCTGCAGGGGATTTCCGAAGCGGTGCTCGCGCGCATCGACGGGGACTAAAGCCCCAGGTCGCGGCCGACGATCTCCTTCATGATCTCCGTGGTGCCGCCGTAGATGGTGGAGACGCGCGAGTCGAGGTAGTCGTGCGCGATGCGGTATTCGAGCATGTAGCCGTAGCCGCCGTGCAGCTGCAGGCACCGCCCGACGACGTCGACGTACTGTTCCGTGGTCCAGAACTTCGCCGCCGCGGCGTCCACAGAGGACAGTTCGCCGCGGACGTGCCTGGCCAGCAGGTCATCGACGTAACTGCGGCTCACCCGCACGGCGGTGACCATCTCCGCCAGTTCGAAGCGGGTGTTCTGGAACGAGCCGATCGGCTTGCCGAACGCCGTGCGCTGCTTGACGTAGTCCAGGGTGCGCTCCAGCACGCCCTCGGACGAGGCCACGGCGTTGGCGGCGATCGAGATCCGCTCCTGGGGCAGGTTGCGCATCAGGCCGAGGAAGCCCGATCCCTCCTCGCCGAGCAGGTTGGCGGCGGGCACGCGGACGCCGTCGAAGAACAGCTCGCTGGTGTCCTGGGCGTGCAGGCCGATCTTCTCCAGGTTGCGGCCACGGGAAAAGCCGGCGCGATCGGCCTCGACGACCAGCAGGCTGAGCCCGCCGTGGCGGTCCGGGCCGGTCCGGACGGCGGTGACGACGAGGTCGGCGTTCTGGCCGTTGGAGATGAAGACCTTGCTGCCGTCGACCACGTAGCCGTCCCCGTCGCGGACGGCGGTGGTGCTGATCCCGGCCAGGTCGCTCCCGGTTCCGGGCTCGGTCATCGCGACCGCGACGACGAGCTCTCCGGCGGCGATCCCCGGCAGCCAGCGGGCCTTCTGCTCGGCATTGGTCAGGTCGGTGAAGTAGGGCACGACGATGTCGTTGGACAGCGCCACGCAGGCGAGCCCGTCCGACACCGGGTGACGCGAGAACTCCTCGCCTATCACGGCGTTGAAGCGGTAGTCGGTGATGCCGCCCCCGCCGTACTCCTCGGGGATCGAGAAGCCGAGGATCCCGGCGCGGGCGGCCTCCCGGAAGAGCTCGCGGTCGACCTTGCCCGCCGCCTTCCACCGCTCGGCGTGGGGCGCGGCGTGCTTGTCGGCGAACGCGCGGACCGTGTCCCGCAGGAGCTCGTGGTCGTCCTCGTAGAGCGGCCGCTTGACAGGGAAGACAGGGGTCACGCGAACTCCTCGACGTTGCGAACCGGTTCCGGCCGGTGCCGCCCTTGCTGACCGGCACCCGGCTTCGATATGTTAACGAGAAATCGCACCATCGGACAAGCTCGGGCCCGACGTCGTGACACCAAGTCCCGGCCAGACAGCAGAGATGCACGGCGATACCTCCAAGGAAGCAGGTATGTAAATGAGCAATCTCAGCAGAAGGAGTGTCTTGTCCCTCGGCGCGGCCCTGGGGCTCGCGGGTGTGGCGAGCACCGCCGCCCCGGCGTGGGCCTGGTCGCCGGCGGGCTCGGTGGCCGGCACCGGCACGGGAGCCGACCCGTGGCAGGTCTGGGACGACCCGGTCGACGGCCTGCTGGCGGCGCTGCTCGACAACGGCCAGGTTCCGGCGGTCAACGCCGCGCTGGCGTCGTGGGCGAACAACAACGACTCGCTGCCTGCCGGCCTGCCGGCCGCTCTCGCCACCCACCTCCAGCAGGCCGCCGCCCTGCCCTCCTGGGCCGACCGCGCCAAGCTCCGGCTCGCCGCCGACTTCAACCGGCGCAAGGACACCTACCTGTTCATGCTGTACGGCCTCGGCAGCGGCATCATGAGCACGGTGATCCCGCGGGAGGCCGAGTCGGTCTACTGGTCCGCGGGCGGCGCGAACATGAAGGACCGCGCGGCCAAGACCTTCACGTTCGGCTACGACCTGAGCGAGCTGACCGCCTACGAGCCTGCCGGTCAGTTCGTGGTCACCGCCAACAAGACGCGGCTGGTGCACGCCGCCGTGCGCCATCTGCTGCCGCAGTCGGCGCACTGGCGGGCGGTCACGGACACGCGGATCCCGATCAGCAACGGCGACATCCTGGTCACCTTCCACAGCCTGGGCACCTTCGTGCACCGGAAGCTGCTCGAATGGCGGGTTCCGATGACGGCCGCGGAGGAGGACGCCTTCCTGCACATGTGGCAGGTCGCCATCCACCTGCTCGGCGTGCGAGACGAGTTCATCCCCCAGACGTGGGCTGACGCGGACGCGCAGTCGGCGTACGCGCTCACGCCGATCCTCGCCCCGACGACCGAGGGCAAGGAACTGGCCAAGGACCTGCTCGGCCTGACCGCGCAGGTCGACCTGGGCGTCACCCGCGGGTTCCTCGACGAGTTCGTGCGCTACGTGCTGAACGACAAGATCGGTGACTGGCTCTCGCTGCCCCGCGACTACGCGGCGGCCGCCCTGGTCCGCACCGGGTGGCCGGCCTACATCGCGTTCCGCGAGGGGCTGCTGCCCGTCGCGCCCGTCGGGTTCTCCATGTTCGACCAGTTCGTGCGCGCGCTGGCGATGCTGTTCCTCAACAACGGGACCTCACCGACCAGCACCACCATCGTGATCCCCACCGCGAACCGGCCCGGCGCCTGACCCGGGCGTCACGCCGGGAGCCCCAGAGCTCCCACGACCAGGGCCGTGACGGCGGCGCGGTGGTCCGGGCCGTCCTGCCACCGCAGTCGTCGTCCGGCCTCGACCACCACGCCGAACCCGGCGTGCACCAGGGCCCGGGCCTGGCGCGGGTCGAGGTCCGGGCGGACCAGCCGCAGCTGCTGCTCCCAGATCGCGATGTGCTCGCGCTGGGCGACGGCCAAGGGGCGTTGCAGATCGGCCGGCAGGCCGGCGACCTCGGCGTCGGCGACGCTGGTGAGTGCGGTGTGCTCGAAGCTGTAGGCCACGTACGTCGCCGCCAGGGCGACCACGGCGTCGTGCGGGCCGGCCACCCCGTGCAGGTTCTGTTCCACCGCTTGGGTCAGCAGTCCCGCGGCCTGCAGGCAGGCCGCGGCCAGGATGTCGGCCTTGCCCGGGAAATGGCGGTAGATCGTCGACGGGACCAGCCCCGCGGCCTCGGCGATCCGGCCGTTCGTGACGGTGGCGAAGCCGTCCCGTTCGAACAGCGGGATGGCGGCGGCGAGGATCACCGCGCGCCGGGTGCGCGGCACGGGCAGGACCGGCAGTTCGACGGAAGGCGTGCGCCCGACGGGCTCCGCGGGGCTGGTCGCGACCACGCGCAAGGCGGACGCCAGCAGCAGGTCCTCGGCCCGGCGCGGGGCGATCGAGGTGTGGTGCATCGTGATGGACGCGATCGCGCCGAGGGCCGCCGCGGCCCGCAGGTGCTCGTCCGGCAGCGGGTACTCGCGCCGCGCCGCATCGGTCACCCGCGCGACGACGTGGGCGAACTTCGCCTTGAGGGCCCGGCGGTCGCCGCGGTCGAGGTACCGCGCCTCCCACCGGTACAGCCCGCCCGCCGCGCGATGGGCGACGGTGACCCGGGTGACGGCGGCGAGCAGGTCCGCCACGGCCGCCCCGGGCGGCACCTCGTCGACCGCGGTCACGAGCCGGTCCGCCATGACGTTCGCGCACTCGGCGAACAGCGCGTACTTGTTCGGAAAGTGCCGGTACAGGGCCGCCGCCGTGATGCCCACGGTGGTGGCGATCTCCTCCATGGACGCGGCGTGGTAGCCACGCTCGCTGAACACCCGGCCCGCCGCGTCCACGATGAGCTGCTTGCGGTTGCGCGGCCGGGTGGCCGCGGGCGACTCGGCGGTCATGCGAGCGGGCGCGGGAACAGGGCCATGCGTGCCAGTCAATCACGAGCCGGGCGCGGCGCCGCCTCCCGAGGGGAGACGGCGCCGCGGACAGCTCGGTGGCCTCGGTGGCGGATCAGGCCAGGGTGAGGCCGTAGGCGGAAAGCTCACGGGTCAGCGGGTAGAAGTAGCTGACGGTCGTGTTCCCGCCCGACAGGGTGCCGAGGCCCTTGGAACCGTCGTAGGCCGGGCCGCCCGAGTCACCGTGGTCGGTGTGGGCGGTCGTGCCGAACTCGTGGTTGAGCACGCCGACGTCGAAGTTGACCGACTGGTCGACCGAGGTCACCTGGCCGGTGCCGCCGCCGGTGGTCGAGCCCTGCTTGGAGATGCGCTCACCGACCTGCGGCGCGGCCGCGCTGGTGATGGCCTGGCCGGTGTTGATCCGGCCGGGACCGGAACCGTTCGGGCGGGTCAGCAGACCGGAGTCCGCGCCGGGGCAGTCGCTTCGGACCACCCGCGCGCCGCTGACGTCGCCGCCGGACCACGTGCCGCCGAGGTTGGTGCAGTGCCCGGCGGTGAGCAGGTACGGGGTGCTGCCGCTCTTGACGTTGAACCCGAGCGAGCAGCGGGCGCTGCTGTTCTGGATGGCGTCCCCGTCGGCGATGTAGAGCTCGAGCTTGCCGGTCTTGTACTCGACGCGGGCCCGGTCGCCGTACTGCTGGGCGGCGGTGGCGACCTTGTCCGCGGTCGCCTTGGTGGCGGCCGAGAAGATGGTGACGACGACCTGGTCGGTGGAGGTGTCGATGCCCCAGGAGGTTTGCGGGACGTTGCGGACGCTGTCCAGGGCGTCCTTGACGCCGGTCAGCTCGGCGAAGCTGTGCGCGACCTTCTTGGCGGTGAGACCGGCCGCCTCGACCTTCCGTGCGCCGGCGTCGTCGAGGACGTTGACGATCGCCTTGCCGTTGTCGAGGTAGTAGCCGCCCGACGCGGCACCCAGTGCGCCGGTCACCTGGTCGGCCTGGGTCATGGCGGTGCTCTGGGCGAGCGTGAACGCGGCCTCGGCCGACAGGGGCGCGGCGTTGGCGGAGGGGACGCAGAGCGCGCAGGCCAGCGCGGCCGAGGCGAAGGCCGTGAAGCCGGCGAGTTTCCGGGAAGTCATCAAAATCCTCCGGGTCGTCTTTGGGGGGAAGACTGGCGTGAGGGGTGCTTGCCACGGTGGAACACTGCGTGACGATCCAGCTTCCGCGGGTGATCCACCACCGACGAAGGTTTGTTTTCAACAGAATGCCCACTTGGAAAACGGACAAAGAAGAAATCAGTGCGGTAAATCCGCCACGAAGTGCGTCGTGGTCCTCACCGAAGTGACTCGTCGTCGGGCGGGTCGACCGCCGGATCGCCACCACACCCCCGACGACCCGCTTGCTGCGCGCGGCCTCACGCCTATCGCAGGACAACACGCACCGGCCCGGCCCGACCGAGAAAACCTCACTGGGGCGCGCGGTACGGGCGCTCGTAGTCCGTCCGGTCGTGGAACTTGGTGATGTCCCCCTTGCCGTCCTGCTTGAGACGCGGGTACTCGGTCACGTCGAACACGTTGTCCGGGCGCCGGTACGGGTAGATCTCGTGGCCCTTGCCCGGGTGGCTGGGGAAGACCACGTGCGTCTTGCCGGCCTCGGAGTTCTTGGCGAAGGTCTCGGAGACGTAGTCCCACTTCTCCTGGACCAGCGGCCGCTTCGGGTCGTTGGGGTCCTTGATCCACCCGGGCATCTTCACGTTGTTGTCCTTGAGGGTGCCTTCGAGGGTGTTGCCGCCGTGCTGCTTCGCGATCCGGGTGGCCTTGTCCTCCATCGACCCGAGGTACTTGTCCGGGTTCGTCTTCCCGGGTACCCGCTCCATGTGCCCGCCGGACCAGAAGAAGTGCTTGTCGGCCTTCAGCATCTTGTCGAGCTCCGGCTTGAACTTCTCGAACTCTTCCTTGGTCATGTTGTCGATGCGGATGGGCTGCTTCCGCGGGCTCTTCCGCGTCGCCGGCTGGGCCGCCTGCTTCTTCTTGTTCCGGTCGCGCAGCCGCTTCGCGCGGTCCTTGACCTTCCCCTTGAAACACCGCTGGGGCGCGAGGCCGAGCGGGTCGCTCTCGAGCAGCGGCTGGTCGACGTAGCCGACGGGGTTGGGCGCCGCGGCGAGGCCCAGCGGGTCCTGGCTGAGGTACCGCGTGGTCCGGGGGTCGTAGTACCGGAAGACGTTGTAGTGCAGCCCGGTCTCCTCGTCGCGGCACTGACCGGGGAACGCCAGCGGCATCGCCGCGGTGTCGGCCCCGGCCAGCGGCACGCCCCAGAAACTGCTGCGGTCCTGCCAGACCAGCGTCCCGTGCTCGTCGAGCAGCTCGGTCGGCGTCCCGGCGGGCGAGGTGATCACCACCCGGAAGCGGGCCTGTTCGACGACGCCGGTGTGCTCGACCTGCACGACGGGGCGATCGTCGTCGAAGCGCTCCCACGTGAGGAACCGGTGGGACCCGTCCGCCGGGCGGTGCTCCACCTGCTCGACGAGGTTCAGCTCGCTCCACAGGTACCGGACGTCCAGGGCGAGCTCGGGCTCGCCGTCCGGGCCGGTCACCCAGCAGCGCTTGGCGAACCGCCGCCCGATCGGGTCGTAGTGGTAGGTCCAGAGCGCACCGTCGGGCGTGCGCGCGGAGCGCAGCCGGTCGAGGTGGTCCCACGCGTAGCCGCACGAGCGGTCGGCGTGGCGCCAGCCGGTGACGCGGCCGTGGGCGTCGCCGTCGAAGTGGATGTCCCCGATGCGGGCGAGCCGGTTGCGCTCGTAGTCGCGCGAGCCCGCCGGCGACGGGGCCGTCGCCGAGGTGATGTTGCCCGCGGCGTCGCGGGTGAACCGTTCCACCACACCCGGCCCGTGCGCCTCGCTGACCCGGCCGGCCGCGTCGTAGGCGAGCTGCCACGGCCGGATCGTGTCGTCGACGCCGGCGAGCCTGCCGTCCGGGCGGTAGCGGTAGGTGCGCCGCCCGACCCCGGCGACGTCCTCCTCGGCGAGCCGGTCCTCCTCGTCGAACCGCCGCCGGAGCACCACCGCACCGTCGACGCTGCGGACGACCTCACGCCCGGCGTCGTCGTAGCCGAATTCGACGTCGTGGCCGGCGATCCGCAGCGATCGGGGCAGGCCCGACTCGGTCAGGCGCCACTCACTGTCCACACCGGACGAAGTCCGCCGGATGATCGCGTCGCCCTCGTCGCGCCAGCACACCCCGAGCCCGTTGATCGTGTCGGTGATGACCCGGTCACCGCCGTCGCGGCGGATCTCGACCCGCGACTCGGCGTTCTCGGCGGCGACCAGCCGGCCGAGCGCGTCGTAGCCGTAGCTCGTGACGTCGTCGGGGGTCCGCCGCTCGACGACGTTGCCCTCGAGGTCGTAGTCGTACTCGACCACCTGGCCGGCGCCGGTGGTCATGCGCCGCAGCTGTCCCGCCGCGTCGTGGGCGTAGGTGGTCCGGCGGCCGTCGAAGTCGGTCTCTTCGACGAGCCGTCCGGCGGCGTCGCGGACGTAGCGCCAGGTGAGGCCGGCCGGGTTGGTCACCGAGGTGAGCCGCAGCTCCCCGTCGTAGGTGAACAGCGTGCGCGCGCCCGCGGCGTCGGTCTCCTCCAGCACCAGGCCGAACGGGCCGTGCTTGCGGCGCCGCGGCGCACCGCCCGCGTCGCGGTATTCGACGACGTTGCCTTCCGCGTCGTGCACCCAGGTCTCGCGGCCGCCGTGCGGGCCGAGGCGCCAGGCGCGGCGGCCGTCGGCGGTCCAGCCGAGCCGCGCGGCCCCGCCGGACGCCGTGTGCGCCAGGCGCGGGCGGCCGTACCGGTCGCGGTCGCCGGGACGGGCCGCCCGGTCGGTCACGGGAGCGTCCTCGAACGGGTCGGGCGCCTCCAGGACGTCCACCGGCAGCCCGTTGCCGAGCAGGGTGGTGGCCGGGTCGAACTCGGACACCAGGCGCTCGATCTCCTCGTCGCCTTCGCCGGCCTGCAGCCACACCGCGCCGTCTTCGGCCGGGGTCAGCCGCACGGCGGGCGCTCCGGGGCGGTGGACGGCCACCAGCCCGTCGTCGTCGTAGTCGTAGCGGGTCTCGCGGCCCAGTTCGTCCACTTGGGACAGTAGTTCGTCGCGCCGGTTCCAGGCGTAGCGCCGGGAGTTGCCGAGCGGGTCGATGCGCTCGACCAGCTGGTGGGCCGCGTTCAGGCGGTAGGTCCAGGTGTGGCCGAGGGCGTCGGTGTGCCGGGTCGCGCCGGGTTCGTAGGCGAAGGCCGCGTTGTAGTAGCCGTTCGCGCCCACCGCGCGGACGCAGCGGCCCGCGTTGTCGTAGACGTAGCGGTACCAGGTGCCGACCCGGTCCTGCCAGCCGACGAGCCGGTGGTCGAAGTCGTAGTCGAGCGCCATCGAGCGGCCCGCGAAGTCGGTCACCGTGCTCAGCTGGGTGTGCCGGTTGTACGAGAACCGCACCACCGGCGGCTGCCCCGGCGCCCCCAGCGCGACGATCCGCCCGCGCGCGGTGCTGACCAGGATTTCGACGCCGCCGGGCCGGCGGAGCCTCGTGGGTGATCCGTCGGCGGCGTAGTCGATTTCGGTGCGCTCGCCGTCCTGCTCGATGGCCGTGACCGGCAGAACGCCGCCGGTGCCGGAGAAGTGCAGCTCGCGATCGCCGAGCGAGAGCCGGAAACCCTGTGGTCCGCGGCGCAGCCGGTGCCGCGGGCCCTGCACCGGCAGCACGGGCTCGTCGCCCGGGACGGGGAAGTCCAGCACCATGCCGTCTTCGGCGTGGAACCGGACCCGGTTCGCGTCGAGCTCCAGCCGCTGGTCCCAGGTGGACGTCCACGAAGGACCGAACCACCGGCCGGCCCGGTAGGACGACAGGTGCGTCCGGGAGATCTCCAGGTCCGCGAGCTCGCCGGGCAGCGTGACGTCGACCTGGGTCATCACGACCTCACCGGTCGCGACGTCGATCGGGTCGCCGCAGTAGTTCTTCGACTTGTCGGGCGCCGAACGGTCGGGGTTGTCCTTCGCCTTGGTGTCGTTCTTAGCGTCGTTCTTGCCGCCCTTGCCGCCGCTGTTCCCGGCGCCGCTGGGGTTCGTCTGGTCGCCGTCGTTCTTGTGGCCGCCCTTGCCGGCGCCGCCGTCGCCGCTCTGGTGACCGTCGCCGCCCTTGCCGTCGCCGTGGCCCGCGCTCGAGGCGGAAGTGGAGTCGTCGTCCGGTTTGTCCTTCTTGCCGTCCGGCCCGCCGTCCCCTTTCTTGCCTTCGGGGCCGCCGTCACCCTTCTTGGGGCCGCCCTTCTCCTTGATGGGCCGCGGAGCGTCCACCTTGCCGGGCTTGATCTTGCGCAGCGCCTTGGCGGCGTCGTCGAACAGCGTCCCGGCCTTCTTGAGCAGCGGCATGAGGGCCTTGAGCGCCTTGACGAGCTTCTTGGTGATGTCGGCGATCTTCGACGCGGTCTTGGCCACCGCCGCCACGACCTGCGGCACCACCCAGGTCAGGCCGATGCCGAGGGTGAACACCACCTGCAGCGCCCAGCTGATGAGGTGGCCGACGAGTTCGGCGATGATGTCGCGGACGAGCATCCGGACGGCGGCGACGACCTCACCGGCCGTCTTGACGCCGCTGGAGGCCCCTTCGCAGCCTTTCTGGGCGGCGGTGAGGATGTCGACGGTGTCGGCGGCCCGCCGGCGGTACTGGTCGGAGGCGTTCCCGCTCCACGACTGCAGGTCGGCCTTCACCATGTCGGCCAGGTCACCGCCGACCGCCCCGAGTTCCTTGGCGACGTTCGCCCAAGTCTGGGACTGGGCCTTGATCTGGTCGGCGTCCCCGGTCAGGGCGTCCAGCGCCGCGGAAAGCGGGCCGACGTGTTCCATCAGCCACCCGACCCCCGCGGCGAGGATCGACCCGAAGGGATCCATGGCCATGGACAGCGCGTCGAGCGCGACCCCGACGGCCCCCATCGCGACCGAGGCCCAGTCGCCACTCTCGATCCCCTGCTTGAGATCGTTCGCGGACTCCAGCAACGGCACGCCGGAAACGGCCGTGGTGGAATCTTCGCGCTGCGCTACCAGCGGGTTCGCCATGGCGTGCGTTCCTTCTCGCGGTTCACTCGATGACCGCCGCAACCACCGGAATCCACCGTGACGACGTCGCGCACCCAGGTGCCGCTGACGACTCTCGTGACCGGGCAGCGTCGATCCCCCACCACGGTGACCTTAGCGAGTCATCGGCACCAACCAGAGGTGAACAACGCGAAAACTGCGCGGAAGTCCCGCCGGAAGAGCCCGTTCGCGCCAGCACGCACGGGAAGCCGTCAACTGGAGCGGTTGTCGTACTCCTCGTGGGCGGCGAGGACCTCCGTCAGGTGCTCCACCGACCAGTCCGTGAGTGCCTTCAACGGCGCCCGGAGCGTCTGGCCCAGCGGCGTGAGGGCGTACTCCACGCGCACCGGCACCGCCGGGTAGACCGTTCGGCGGACGAGACCGTCGCGCTCAAGGGCGCGGACGGTCTGGGTGAGCATCTTCTCGCTCACCCCCGACAGCCGGTTGCGCAGCTGCGTGAACCGGCACGGCCCCTCCTTGCCGAGCTCGCCCAGCACGAGGATCGACCACTTGTCGCCGATCCGGTCGAGCAGGTTCCGTGACGGGCAGCCGCGCTCGTACGGATCCCACGACGTTGTCGTTCCGGTCACAGCCTCGTTCGTCGTCACCGCGTCCACCTTTTCGCTTTCCGCCGGGTGGCTACCTTACCAAAAGGTGGCTACTTCCCGACGGTAAGCCATGGCGTCATCGTTGACCCGTGCCGCGGGAGGCCGCGGCGGAAACGAGGGATCATCGATGTCAATCGTCGTCACCGGAGCCACCGGCCAGCTGGGCCGGCTCACCGTCGAAGCGTTGCTGCGCCGCGGGATTCCCGCCGCACGGATCGTCGCGACCGGCCGGGACCTCACGCCGCTCAAGGATCTGGCCGACCGCGACGTCGTGGTGCGCCGGGCCGACTTCGGCGACCCGGACAGCCTCGAGTCGGCCTTCGCCGGAGCCGAAAAGCTGCTCCTGATCTCGGCCTCGGCCCCGGTGGACGAGCGCGTCGCCCACCACCGGCGCGCGATCGACGCCGCGCGGGCCGCGGGCGTGTCCTTGCTGGCGTACACGAGCATGGCACACGCCGGCACGGCGGCCACGATCCTCGCCGCCACCCATCGGGCCACCGAGGAGTACCTGCGGGAGCGCGACGTCCCCAGCGTGCTGCTGCGCAACAGCTGGTACCTCGAGAACTACACCGACTCCCTGCCCTCGGTCGTCCGGCACGGCGCGGTCATCGGGGCCGCGGGCGACGGACGGGTCAGTGCCGCGACCCGGGCCGACTACGCCGAGGCCGCGGCCGCCGTGCTGAGCACCGAAGGCCACGCCGGCGCGGTGTACGAGCTGGGCGGCGACCACGCGTTCACCCTCACCGAGCTCGCCGCGACGATCTCGGCCGCCACCGGGAAACCGATCGCCTACACCGATCTGCCGGCCGATCAGCTCGCCGGCGCGTTGACCGGCGCGGGCGTCCCGGCCCCACTGGCGGCGATCCTCGCCGACGCCGATCTCGGGCTGGGGCGCGGTGAGCTGTTCACCGGGTCCGGCGATCTGAGCCGCCTGATCGGGCGCCCGACCACGTCCCTGGCCAACGCGGTCGCCGACGCCCTGCGCTGACCCCCGGCCACCCTTCCCCGCACCAGAACGGAAAACCGACGATGTCCACTCGCACCGCGCTGCTCACCCTCACCACCACGGCGGCCGCACTGGTCGCCCTCGCCGCTCCCGCCACCGCCCACGAAAGCGGGGCCCACCCGATCACGATCAACGGGACCGACGCCTTCCCCGAAAGCGTCGCGGCCGACCGCCGGTACGTCTACACCACCAGCATCGGCGACGGCACCGTCTACCGCGGACGCACCGGAGCGAAGACCCTCGACCCGTTCCTCCCGGCCGGTCAGGACGGCCGCACCCAGGCCACCGGGATCAAGGTCGCCGGCGACCGCCTCCTGGTCGCCGGTGCCTTCACCGGACGCTTCTTCACCTACACCACCGCCGGAAACCTCGTTTCCGCTTACACCGTCCCGGAAACGGGCGAACCGACCCTGGTCAACGACGCCGCCGTCACCCCCGACGGGGACGTCTACATCACCGACTCCTTCCGCGCCGTCGTCTACCGGATCCCGGCCACCGAGGTGCACGCCCCCGCCACCGGCACCCACCGGACCCTGGAAGTGGCCTACCACCTGCCGGACTACGTGGCCGGCCAATCCAACGGCAACGGCATCGTCGCCACCCCCGACGGCACGTCGCTGATCATCGGCTACTGGTACAGCGGCGCGCTCTACCGGCTCACCCTCGCCACCGGCGAGGTCCGCAAGATCGACGCACCGGCCCTGCCCAGCGCCGACGGCATCGCGCGGCGCGGAAACACCCTCTACATCGCCCGCTCGGTCGACAACAAGGTCGACACCGTGCGGCTCTCCGGCGACAGCAGCCGGGCCACCGTCGTCTCCGAGCGCACCTACCCGGGCGCCGACACGACGACCGGCGTCGCTCTCAGCGGGGACCGGCTGCTGGTGACCAATTCCCAGATGGACACGTACCTGTACGGCACCCCGCTGACCAGCCCGGTGTTCACCCTCGAAAGCCTTCCACTGGGTTGATTCCGGATCGCCCCGGTCGAGTGGGGCGGTACCACTCGCGGCTCGGGGTCCGGGGATGGGCTGAAGGGACTTCCGGGCAAAACTTCGGTCACCCCTCGTCATCACCCGATGGTGTGGTGTTAACTGTCGAGACAGACAGAGAGCGTTTCCCGACCTCGGCTGCGACGGCACAAAGCAGTACCGGTTCGCCCGCCCCCGCCCGGAAAGGCCGTCTTCGATGCGAGTGTCCGCACCCCTGTCGTCCGGTCAGCAGCGCCTGTGGACCGTCTCCCAGCTGGACGGGGCCGGGCCGGCCTACAACGAGACCATGGCTTTTGTCCTCGATGGGCCTCTCGACCGCGAAGCGCTGCAACGGGCCTTCGACGCCCTCGCCGACCGCCACGAAGCCCTGCGCACCCGGATCGTCGTCGAAGACGGCGTTCCCGTGCAGGTCGTCGAACCCGCCGGGCACGGGTTTCCCTGCCCCGTCACCGACGTCACCGGGCGACCGGAGGAAGCGGCTGAGCTGCGGCGAACCGATCCGTTCGAACCCTTCGACCTGACGCGGGCGCCGCTGGCCCGGGCCCGGCTGCTCGTCGGCGGCGACGAGCAGCACGTCCTGCTGATCACCGTCCACCACGTCGTGTTCGACGGCTGGTCCCGCACCCTGCTGCTGCGCGAGCTGGGCATCCTCTACGCCGCTCAATTGAGCGGAAAGCCGGTTTCGCTGCCGGAAACGCGCCCCTACCGCGAGCACGCCCAGGCGCAGCAGGACTGGCTGGCCGGAGCCGGCCCGGCAGCGCACGAGACGTACTGGCAGGACCGGCTCGACGGCGTGCCGCCGGTGCTCGAGCTGCCCGCCGACCGGCCGCGCCCCGCCCGGCAGGACCACGGCGGCGCGCGGGTGCCCGTCGCTCTCGGGCCGGAGCTCACGGCCCGGCTGAAGGCGGTGGCCCGGGAGCACGGCGTCACGCTCTACTCGACCATCCTGACCTGCTGGTTCATCCTGCTTTCCCGGCTTTCCGCGCAGCGTGACATCGTTGTCGGCGTGCCGACCGCCAACCGCGGGGGCGGGGGTGAGTACCCCGAGACGATCGGCTTCTTCGTCAACACGCTCGCCGTGCGCGCCGAGCTGGGCGGCTCCCCCACCGGCGCCGTGCTGCTCAAGCAGGTCCGCGCGGCCCTGCGGGGCGCGATCGACCACGTCGAGCTGCCGTTCGAACGGGTCGTCGAGCTGGTCAACCCGCCGCGCAGCCCCGCGCACACCCCGCTGTTCCAGACGATGTTCGCCTGGGTGCCGACCCTGCACGACGTCCTGGAGCTGCCGGGCGTGGCCGTCGAATCCCTCGACGTCGAGCACGCCCCCGCGAAGTTCGACCTGGCCCTCGGCCTCGCCGACGAGGACGGCGACGTCCGCGGGCACCTCGACTACGCCGTCGCCCTCTTCGACCACGCCACCGCCGAGCGGTACGCCCGGTACCTCGAGCGGCTGCTCGACCAGCTGGCCGCCCACCCCGAGGCCGACATCGCGAGCTACGAGCTGCTGGACGACGCCGAACGCCACGAGATCCTCACCACCTGGAGCACCGGCCCGCGCCGCAACCGGCGCCCCGGCGGGCTGATCGAGCGGTTCACCCGGCACGCCGACACCACCCCGGACGCCCCGGCGCTCGTCTGCGAGGACCGGACCCTCACCTACGGCGAGCTGGACCGCCGCGCCACGAAGCTGGCGAACGCCCTGCGCCGGCGCCGGGCCGGGCCGGGCGCCGTCGTGGCCATCCACAGTGGACGGTCGGCCGACCTGGCCGTCGCGGTGCTGGGCGTGCTGAAGACCGGCGCCGCCTACCTCCCGCTCGACCCGGCCCAGCCGGCGGCCCGGCGGGCCGCGATGGTCGAGGACGCGCGCCCGGTGCTGGTCCTGGACGGCGACATCACGGCCCTCGAAGCCGAAGGCGACGAGACCCGGAGACCGGTCGCGACCGATCCCGGCGAAACGGCCTACGTCATCTACACCTCCGGGTCCACCGGGCGCCCGAAGGGCGTCGCCGTGACCCACCACAGCGTCCTGGCCCTGTTCGACCAGTGGCTCGACCGCTTCGGCGCCACCCCCGGCGAGGCGACCTCGGCCTGGTCGAGCATCGGGTTCGACGCGTCGGTGCACGAACTCCTGCTACCCCTGACGACCGGCGCGGTGCTGCACGTCGTGCCCGAGGACGTCCGGCCCGACCCCGCGGCGTTCCTGGCCTGGCTGCGTGAGCACCGCGTGGTCCAGGCCTTCCTGCCCCCCGCCTACGTCCGGTGGATCGACGAAGACCTCACCCGGGTGGCCGGGCTCGCGCTGCGGCAGGTCCTCACCGGCGTCGAACCGCTGCCCGACGCCGCCCTCGCCCGGTTCGCCGACGCGCTACCCGGCCTGCGGATCTGCTTCGGCTACGGACCGACCGAAGCCACGCTCTACGCCACCGCGCACTTCGATCCGAAGCTCACCGAGCGCCCGGCGCCGATCGGGCGGCCGCTGCCCGGATCACGGCTTTACCTGCTCGACGAGCGGCTGCGCCCGGTACCGCCGGGCGTGGTGGGTGAGATCTTCCTGGCCGGCGACTGCCTGGCCCGCGGCTACCTGCACCGGCCGGAGCTGACCGCCGAGCGGTTCGTGCCGGACCCGTTCGCGCCCGGCGAGAGGATGTACCGCACCGGGGACCTGGCCCGGTGGCTGCCCGACGGCGAAGCCGAGTACGCCGGCCGCCGCGACGACCAGATCAAGCTGCGCGGGTTCCGCATCGAACCCGGCGAGGTGACGGCCGCGCTGCTGGCCGTCCCCGGGGTCACGGAGGCCGCCGTGCTGGTCGACCGCGAGGGTGAGCCACGGCTCGTCGCCGGCATCGTGGGCGGCGGCGGCCGGACCCCGCACGAGTGGCGCACGGCGCTGGCCGACCGGCTGCCGGACTACATGATCCCGTCCGTGTTCGCCGAGTTCGACCGGCTGCCCCTGAACCGCAGCGGCAAGCTCGACCGCGACGCCGTGCTGGCGCACGCCCGGGCGAGCGCACCGGCGGCGGTCAACACCGCCGCCCCGCGCGACCACGTCGAGCTGGCGCTGCTCCGGATCTGGCGGACCCTGTTGCTGCACCCCGCGATCGGCGTCTCGGACGACTTCTTCGACGTCGGCGGCACGTCGATCTCGGCGATCAAGCTGGCGCACGCCATCGGCGCGGAGTTCGGCCGCGAGCTGCCGATCCGCGACGTCATCCTGCACCCCACCATCGAAGCGCAGGCCGCGCTGCTGCGCGCGGGCAGCACGCCGGACGGCGGCAGCCTGATCGAGTTCCGCCGCGGCACCGGCGAAGCGCGCGTCGTCTGCGTGCACCCGGCCGGCGGGACGGCGTTCTGCTACCTGCCGCTCAGCGCCGCGCTGCCCGAGGACGCCGGGGTGCTCGGGATCCAGTCCCCCGGGCTCAACGCCGGTGAAGAGCCGCTGCCGAGCGTCGAGGCGATGGCCGAGGAGTACCTGAGGCTCGTCGATCCGCGGCCGGGCGAAACCCTGGTCCTATGCGGACTCTCCTACGGCGGCCTGGTCGCCTACGAGATGGGCCGGCGGCTGGCCGAGCGCCACCCGCGCGTCAGCGTCGTCCTGCTCGACACCACCGCCACCGACGACCCGGCCGCCAAGGCGGCGATCGAACCCGTGCCGGCGGCCGAGTTCCGCGAGAAGCTGGTGCGGTTCAACGGGATGTACCCGGGCATCGAGGACGCGCAGATCGAGCGGTACCACCGCACGTACAACCACAACCGGCTGACCGCGCGCGAGCACGATCCCGGTGGATCGGCGGCGCGGGTGGTGTTCGTGCAGGCCGTCGGCGAAGACACGCTCCCGGGCACGGCCGAGTTCTGGCGCCGTCGCGTCCGCGGCGAGTTCGACGTCGTGCCGGCCGACTGCGGGCACTGGGACATGCTCGAAAGCGACGCACTGCCGCTGGTCGCCAAGGTCATCACGGCCGAGCTGGCGGCCCGATGACCTCGCTCGCCCGCCGCGTCCACGACCGGGCGCTGCGGCACCCCGACGCCCTCGCCGTGTCCGACGGCGACCGCCGGCTCACCTACGCCGAGCTGAACGCGGGCGCCGCGGCCGTCGCGGAGTCCTTGTCCCGCAAGGGAGTTCGGCCCGGTGACGCGGTCGCCGTCGGCTTGCCGCGCTCGCTGGAGCTGGTGCAGGTCATGCTGGGTGTGCTGCGCCTCGGCGCCCAGGTCGTGCCGCTGGACCGGCAGAGCCCACCCGCGCGCCGCGACGTCATCCTGGCCGACGCGGCGGCGGCCGTCGTCGTCCACGACGGGCTCCCGGGCCTGCCGCCGCTGACGCCCGCCGACCTCCTGACCGGGTCCGCCGAAGCCGGCGTGCCCGCGGAGCCCGCGCCGGCGTCGTTCCTCTTCTACACCTCCGGCACGACCGGGCGCCCCAAGGGCGTGGAGGTGCGCGACGCCGGCGTCCTGCGGCTCGCCGAACCCGGCTGGCTCGACCACGGCAAGCGGTTCGCCTGCCTGGCCAACCCCGCGTTCGACGCGATCAGCTTCGAGGTGTGGGTGCCGCTGCTGACCGGGGGCACGTGCGTCGTCCTCGACGACGACACCGTCCGGGACCCGCGGGCGTTCGCCGACGCACTGGTGCGCGAGCGCGTCGACACGATGTTCGTGACCGCGACGCTGTTCAACGCGGTCGCGGAGACCGTGCCGGGCAGTTTCGCGACCGTGCGGCGGGTCGTCATCGGCGGCGAGCAGCTCAACGCCCCGCTGATCCGCCGCTGGTACCGGGCCAACCCGGACGCGCCGACGCGGCTGCAGAACGGCTACGGCCCGACCGAAACGACGACGTTCGCGCTCAGCTACACCATCCCGCGCGGCTTCGACGGCGACGTCGTGCCGATCGGCCGCCCGCTGCCGGGTACCGGCGCGGTCGCGGTGACCGCGGACGAGCGCGTGGCCGCCGAGGGCGAGCTGGCCGAGCTGTACGTCTCCGGGGCCGGGGTCGCGCTCGGCTACCGCGGCCTGCCGGCGGAGACCGGGCAGCGGTTCGTCCGGCTGCCGTGGCTCGACGAGGGCCGCGCGCGGTTCTACCGCACCGGCGATCTGGTCCGCGTCCTGCCGGGCGGGCGCTACGCCTACGCCGGGCGCACCGACCGGCAGGTGAAGGTCCGCGGGTTCCGGATCGAACCGGGTGAGCTGGAGCAGCGGCTCCTCGCCCACCCGGAGATCCGGCAGGCGCACGTGGCCGTGCGCCGCGCGGCCACGGCCGAACTGCTCGCCTTCCTCGTGGCCGGCGAGCTGTCCTTCGACGCCTTCGATGCTCATCTGAGCGCAACCGTGCCGGCCTACATGCGGCCGCACCTCGTCTTCCGCGTCGGGGAACTGCCCCGCAACGCGAACGGGAAGGTCGACGAAGCCGCGCTCCTGGCCGGCGGGTTCCCGCCGTGGCGGCCGGAGACCCGCGGTGACGCGACCCCGTGGGAGCGCGAAGTCCTCGACGTCGTCGAGAACGTCCTCGGCGTGCCGGACACCCGCCCCGGGGACACGTGGCTGCGCTCGGGCGGCGACTCGCTCAAGGCGTTGCGGCTGCGGTTCGCCGTCCGGGAACGCTGGGGCGTGGACCTCGCGCCTTCGGTGGTGCAGCGCGGCACCTTCGCCGACCTCGCCGACGCCGTCTCGGCGGCGGGCCGGGCGGCGTACCCGGAGCCGGGCGCGCCGACGTCCGCGACGACGGCGCCGGCCACCAGCGAACAACAACGGCTTTGGCTGCTGCAGCAAAGAAATCCCGCTTCCACGGCCTACCACGTGCCGCTCGCCTTCCGCGTCACCGGCGCACCCGATCTCGACGCGCTGCGCCGGGACGTGCGCGGCCTGGTCGAGCGCCATCCGGCACTGCGCACCGCGTTCGAGGCGACCCCCGACGGCCTGCGCCAGGTGGCGAAGGCGCCGTACGACCCGTGGACCGAAGCCCGTGACGACTTCTTCACCGCGCCGTTCGACCTCGCGTCGGGCGTGCTCCTGCGCGCGGCCTGGCGGCCGGACGGCACGTTCCTGCTGTGCCTGCACCACATCGCGGTCGACGGCTGGTCGCTGAACGTCCTGTTCCGCGAGCTGTCCGGCACCTCGCCGCGGCCCGGGGCGCACACGCCGTTCGACTTCGCCGCGTGGCAGTCCCGCTGGTTCGCCTCCCCCGGCTACCGCGCTCAGCTGACCGGCCGGTCCGACGACGCCGAGCCGCTCGGTGACGCGTCGCTCGCCGGGCGGCTGCGGACCACCACGATCGGCCGCGAGCGGGTGGACGAGTGGGCCGGCGAACTGGGCCTGACCCGTTTCCAGCTCCTGCTCGGCGTGTTCGCCTGGAGCCTGTACGCGGTGACCGGGCGGACCCGGCCGCGGATCGCCGCGCCGGTGGCGAACCGGCCGGTGCGGGAGTTCGAGGACGGCGTCGGGATGTTCGCCAACACCGTGCGGCTGCCGCTGGCGGTGGACGCCGGCGAGGACCTGGACACCCAGCTGCGGCGGCTCGGCGAGGCGTCGGCCGCGGCGCTGGACCACCAGGACATCGCGTTCGCCGACCTCGACCCGGGGTACGCGGCGTTCGACTACCTCTTCGTCCTGGAGAACACCGACTTCGGCGCGCTCACGCTGCCCGGCTGCTCGGTCAGTCCACAGTGGATCGAGGCGGCCGAGGCGAAGTGCGCGCTCACGTTGTCGGTCGTGGAACGGCCGGACGGGTTCGACTGCCTCTGGGAGTACGGCGACGGCCACTTCACCGAAGCCGAGGCAGCGGCCCTCGGCGACGTCTTCGACCGCGCTTTGCACGGCGCCGCAAGGACTCCGGCCGAACTGGCCGAGCCGTACCGCCGCGACCACGGCCGCGGTGCGGCGGCGGAGCTGACGTGGGAGACCGTGGCGGAGGGCTTCGCGCGTCAGGTCGCGCTGACCCCCGACGCCCCCGCGTTGACCGGCGACACGACGCTGACCTACGCCGAGCTGGACGCGCACGCCGCCCGGCTCGCCGCCACGCTCCCCGAGGACGCGACCGACATCGCGCTGTACTTCGGGCCGTCCGCCGAGCACGTCGTCGCGCTCCTCGCGCTGGCGCGGCTGAACATCACCGCCGTGCCCCTGGACCCCGCGTACCCGCCCGCGCTGCTGCGCGACATGCTCGGCCGGGCCCGGCCGAGCTGCGTCCTGCTCGCGCCCGGGTCGACATTCGAGACCGACGTCGAGCAGCGGTTCGTGACACTCACCGGCGGGCCGGTGCCGGACGTTGCGGCCCGGCACGCCGGACGGCCGCTCTACACGCTGTTCACCTCGGGCTCGACCGGCGTGCCCAAGGGCGTGCGCGTCCCGGACCGCACCCTGGCCAACCTGCTGCAGTGGCAGGACATGCCGCCCGCGACCACCCAGCAGTTCTCGATGCTGTCGTTCGACGTGTCGTTCCAGGAGATCTTCACGACCCTCTGCGGCGGCGGCCGGCTGCACCTGGTCCGGCCGGAGTGGCGCCGCGACGTCCCGGCGCTGCTGGACCGGCTGGAGACCGCCGGGATCGAACGCATCTTCCTGCCGTACGTGGCGTTGCAGCTGCTGGCCGAGCACGGCGTCCGGCTCGGGCGGTACCCGTCGCGGCTGCGGGACGTGGTCACCGCCGGCGAGCAGCTGGTGTGCACGCCGGCGATCCGCCGGTGGTTCGCCGGGCTGCCCGGCGCGCGCCTGCACAACCACTACGGCCCGACCGAGACCCACGTCGTGAGCGCGCTGACCCTCGACGGCGATCCGGCGGCGTGGCCCGAGCGGCCCGCGATCGGCCGTCCGGTGGCGAACGCCGTGCTGCGGGTCGCCGACGCCTCGGGCGCGCCGGTGCCGCCGGGCCAGGCCGGTGAGCTGCTCATCGGCGGGCTCGCGGCGAACCGCTGCTACCTCGGCGACGCCGCGTCGGAGAAGTTCGCCGAGCTGCCCGAGCTGTACTACCGCAGCGGCGACCTCGCGCACTTCGACCGCGCCGGGGTGCTGCACTTCGACGGCCGGGCCGACCGGCAGGTCAAGCTCAGCGGGTACCGCCTCGAACTCGGGCAGGTCGAGGCGGCGCTGCTGCGGCACCCCGACGTCGTCAACGCGGTCGTCGCGGCCGAGGGCGACCGGCTGACCGCGTTCCTGGAGTGCCGCCGGACGCCGACCGCGGCGGAGCTGGGCGAGCACCTCGTGCCCCTGCTGCCGCCGCACGCGCGGGTCGACCGCTTCCGCGTCGTCGCCGCCCTGCCGCGCACGCCCAGCGGGAAGCTCGACCGGGACGCCGCGCCCCGTACCCCCGGCGAGGACCTGCAGCGGACGGCCGCGGCGCCGTCGAGCGAGCTGGCCGCGCTGTTCGAGGAGGTGACCGGGGCGCCGATCGGTCCCGACGAGACGTTCTTCGCCGCCGGCGCCACCAGCCTCTCGCTGATGCGGTTCCACCTGCGCTGCGCGGACGCGGGCTACCGCTTCACCGCGGCCGACCTCTTCGAGCACGTCACCCTCCGGGACCTGACGCGGCACCTCGAAACCGGCCCCGCGCCGGCCCGGGCATCGGCCGTCGTCGCGGCCGACGAGCCGGTGGCGGTCGTCGGCATGGCGGTGCGGCTGCCCGGCGCGCCGGACCTGGCCGCGTTCTGGGACCTGGTCGTGTCCGGCCGCCGGGGCATCGAGGAGTTCCCGGCCGCCGACGGCCTGGTCGGGGCGCGCAGCCTGCTCGACGGGCCGCTGGCGTTCGACCCGGAGCACTTCGGGATCAGCCACCGCGACGCGGCCCTGATGGACCCGCAGCAGCGGCAGCTGCTGATGGCCTGCGTCGAAGCGCTCGCACACGCCGGGATCACCGACGTGCGCCGGACCGGGCTGGTCGCGGGCTGCGGGGAGAACACGTACTTCCAGCAGCTGCTGCGCGAAGCCGACCCGGCCGCGCTGCCGGACGGCTTCCAGCTCGCCCTGCACCACGAAAAGGACTTCCTGGCCACCAAGGTCGCCTACCACCTCGACCTGACCGGTCCCGCGCTGACGACCCAGACGGCGTGCTCGAGTTCGCTGGTCGCCGTCCACCAGGCCGCCGGGATGCTCCGCGGCGGCGAGGCGGAGGTGATGCTGGCGGGCGGCGTGCTCGTCGACGTCACCCTGGCCGAGGGCTACCGGTACCGGCCGCAGCACATCTTTTCGGCGGACGGGCACTGCCGCCCGTTCAGCGACGACGCGGACGGCACCGTCGGCGCGAGCGGCGTCGGGGTGGTGGTGCTGAAACCGCTTTCGGCGGCCCGCCGCGACGGCGACACGGTGTACTCCGTGATCACGGGCTCGGCCCTGACCAACGACGGCGCGGTGAAACAGGGTTACAGCGCGCCGTCCCCGGCCGGGCAGCGGGAGGCGATCCGGGCCGCGCTGCGCCGGGCCGGGCGCACGGGCGCCGAGGTCGGGTACGTCGAGACCCACGGAACGGGAACGCGCCTCGGCGACCCGATCGAGGTGGCGGCCCTGCGCGAGGCGATGCCCGATGCGGCGAGCTGCGCGTTGTCGTCGGTGAAGAGCCAGATCGGCCACCTCGGCGCGGCGGCCGGGGTGGTGGGCCTGATCCGCGCGACGCTGGCGATCCACCACGGCGTGCTGCCGCCGACGGTGGACTTCCGGGCGCCGAACCCGGCGCTGGAGCTGGGACCGTTCCGGGTGCCGACGGTGGCCGAGCCGTGGCCGGCGGGTCCGCGGGTGGCCGGGGTGAGCAGCTTCGGCATCGGCGGGACGAACGCCCACGTGGTGCTGGAGACCGTGCGCCCGGTTCCGGTTTCGCACCCGGAACCGCTGCGGTGCCTGGTGCTTTCGGCACGCGGCGCTGCGGCGCTGCGGATCGAGGCGGGCCGGGTGGCGGACTACCTGACCGCCCACCCCGAGTCCTATGTGGACGTTCTGCGGCACCTGCAGTCCGGACGGCCCGCCGGCCGCTGGCGCCTGGCGGCGGCCTGCGAAACGGCCGCGGAAGCCGTCGCGTGGCTGCGCACGGCCGAGCCCCGCGAAGTGCCGAACCCGTCACTGGCACGGGAAAGTGACGCGCGGTCCGCCGCCGAGCCGGCCGCGGCCTGGCTGGCCGGGGCGCACCTCGACTGGGGACACCCCGCCGTCCCCGCGCCGTGGGACTTCCCGCCGCCCGCCTTCGACGCCCGGGACTTCGACTTCCCGCGGCAGGCCGCGGTCACGCGGCGGCCCGAAGGCGAGTGGCTGCACCAGCCCACCTGGGTCCGGCTCCGCCGGACGGCGGCCGCCACCCGGACCGACCGCGTCCTCGTCATCTCCGGCGAAGGCCCGTTGACCGCGCCCGCCCTCGACGCCGCGTACACCCGCGTCGTCCGGGTCCACGCCGCCGGGCACTTCGCCCGGCTCGGTCCCGACACCTTCGAAGCCGACCCCGCCGACTCCGCGTCCCTCCGCCAGATCCTCGATGCCTTGCCCGGCGCCGAAATCGACTGGCTCCACACCCTCCCGCTCGGCATCACCGGACCGCTGGGCGAAACGTCGGTGGACCACGCGACCCGGGCCTGTCTCGACACCCCCGCCGCCCTCCTGCGCGCCGGCCACGACCGTCCGATCAGGACGTGGTGGATCTCGGCCGGCGCCGTGCCCGCGAACACCGCCGTCACCCGTCCCGAAGCCGGGCTGCTCGCCGGGGTGACCGCCGTCGGCCCGCAGGAAAGCGGCGTGCCGGGCCACTGGGTCGACCTCCCGGCCCCGGACCTGGACCCCCTCGCCGACCTCCTCACCGGGCCGACGCCGCCGGAGCGCGTCGCGCTGCGCGCCGGATTCTGGTGGACGCAGGACACCGCGCCCGTCGACGCCGGCCGGCCCGCCCTGACCGACGGGACCCACCTCGTGCTCGGCGGCACCGGCGGGATCGGCACCGCCGTCGCCGAGGAGCTGCTGACCCGCACCGCCGGCCGCGTCGTCCTGCTGGCCCGCCACCCCTACCTGCCCGAAGCCCTCAAACCGTGGGCGGACCGCGTCGACCTGCTCGCCGCGGACGTCACCACCGTCACCCCCGACGAGATCGGCGCTCCCCTCGCCGGGATCGTGCACGCGGCCGGAAACCCCGGCGGCGGCCTGATCGCCACCCGGGGCGGGGGCACGCAGCCGGTCAAGCTCGCCGGTGCCCTGCTCATCGAACAGCTCGTCGAGCGCGACCGGCCCGCCTACGTCGTCTACTGCTCGTCGCTGTCCGCCCAGTTCGGCGGCACCGGCCAGCTGGACTACGCCGCCGCCAACGGCTTCCTCGACGCGCTCGCCCACCGCGACGGCCCGACCGCCCGCCTCTCGATCGGCTGGGACGTCTGGCGCGACACCGGCATGGCGGTCACGGCGCTGGAGACCGACGCCCGGCACCAGGCCCACCTGGCGGTCGGCCTGAACGTCGAGGAAGGCCGCCGTACCTTCGCCCGTGCGCTGGGATCGGGCCTGCCCCAGCTCCTGGTCGCGACGACCGGCCTCGAGAACGCGCGCTCGTTCCACGAGCGCGGCACCACGCCGGCGACGGCGAAACCGGCCGGGGACGCCGCGGCGGAGCTGACCGAGGAGGTACGCGCGCTCCTGGGCGTCGCCGAGCTCGACCCGGACGTCCCGCTCTACGACCTGGGCGCCGACTCCCTCACCCTGCTCGACGTCGTCGACTCGGTGAAACGCCTCTTCGGCGTCGACCTCGACCTCGCGTGGCTCGGCCCGGAGGTGACGATGGCGGCGTTGCTGGCGAAGCTCACCGCGGCCGGCGACACCGGCGAGGTCACCGTGCAGGTCTGGCGGGAGGGGACGGGCCGCGAAGCCGTGTGCCTCGTGCACCCGGTCGGCGGGGACGTCCACGCGTACCGCCCGCTCGTCGAGGCCCTGGACCCCCGGCTCGGCGTCTGCGTGATCGCCGACCCGGCGCTCGGCCTGCCGGAACCGCCCGGGTGGTCCGTCGCGGACCGGGCCCGCCGTTATCACGTTGCGCTGCAAGCGAAACTGCCCGGGCGCACCTGGCAGCTGACCGGGTGGTCGTTCGGCGCCTGGGTCGCGGCCGGCATGGCCGCCGAAGCCGAAACGGCCGGGCAGCCGGTGCGGGCCCTGCACCTCGTCGACCCGCCGCCGCCCGGCGCGAGCGCCGCGGACTACAGCGACGCGGAGCTGGCAGCGGTGTTCGAACGCGAGCTGGGCGCCTCCGGCGGCACCGCGGGCGAGCACGCCCGGCGGCTGGCGAGCGCGTGCCGGGCCAACCTGGCCAGCATGACCGGCCACCGGCTGCCCCGGCTGACCGCGACCCCCAGCCACGTCTGGCTCGCGGCCGAACCCGAACCCGGCCTGCCGGTGGCCGACCGCGCCGGCTGGCGCGCCCTGCTGCCCGAGCCGAGCCGCTGGCACGAACTGCCCACCACCCACTACGGCATCGTGCGCACCCCGCACGTCACCGCGATCGCCGCGGCCATCGGACTGTGAGACCCACAGGGAGGAAAGGAAACCATGGAGCAGTACGAACTCGACGCGGTCAAGCGGATCACGACGCGGCCCCCGCGTGACTACCGGACGCTGGCGGTGCGGGGCCTGACCCCGGTCATCGGCGCCGAGGTCACCGGCCTCGACCTGACCGAGGAGCTGACCGAGGAGCAGCTCACCGAGCTGAAGACGGCGTTCCTGGACCACCACGTGCTGGTGTTCCGCGACCAGGACATCTCGGTGGCCGACCACAAGCGCCTCGCCGCGAGCTTCGGCGAGCTGCGCCCGGTGAACCCGCCGCCCGAGCACGGCGACCCGTACATCCTCGAGGTCGCGACCGCGCCGGAGTCGGCGAACGTGTTCGGCAACGGCTGGCACGCCGACGGCACCGCCGACGCCGAGCCGTCGCTGGGCTCGATGCTGCACATCACCCAGATGCCCGAGGTGGGCAGCGGCGGCGACACGCTGTTCGCGAACATGCACCTCGCCTACGACATGCTGTCGCCGAAGCTGAAGGAGCTGCTGGCCGGGCTCACCGCGATCCACGACGGCGCGCACGCCTTCCGCGGCCACAAGATCCCGGAGGGCTACGAACCCCCGGCCAGCGAGCACCCCGTGGTCGTGCGGCACCCGGAGACCGACCAGCCGCTGCTGTACGTCAACCCGGCCTACACCGCGCGCATCCCGCAGCTGTCGGCCGACGAGAGCCAGGCCGTGCTCGACCTGCTGTTCTCGGTCGTGCCGAACCGGCCGATGCTGGCCTGCCGGGTGCGCTGGGAGCCGAACACGCTGGTGTTCTGGGACAACCGCTGCGTCCAGCACCACGCCGTCTACGACTACTACCCGCACATCCGCTTCGGCCACCGCGTCGCGATCAACGGCGGCCCGCTCAAAGGCTGACAGGAGCACCACCATGTCGTCCGAACCCGTGGTGGACGTCCGCGATCCGGCCGTCCTCGACGACCCGATGCGCGGGTACGACCGCGTCCTCGCCGAGTCGCCGGTCCGCTGGGCCCGGCTGCCCGGCGGCGCCGAGGGCTGGCTCGTCACCGGCAGCGCCGAGGTCCGCGCGGTGCTCTCCGATCCGGCCGTGCGCAACGATCCCACCGGCCTGCCCGGCCCGGGCGCGCGGACGCAGGAGGAGACGTTCCTCGCGCTGGGCACGCCCCCGGAGCACCTGCCGTACCTGCGGGCGAGCCTGCTGAGCCTCGACGGTGCCGAGCACACGAGGCTGCGCCGCAGCATCAGCCACGCGTTCGGCGCGTCCCGCGTCGAAACGCTGCGTCCGCGGGTGCAGCAGATCGTCGACGGGCTGCTCGAGCAGGTCCACGGCCTCGGCTCCGAGACCGTGGACCTGCTCGAGGAGTACGCCTATCCCCTGGCCATGGCCGTCGTCTGCGAACTGGTCGGCGTCCCCGAAACGGACTGGGCCGACTGGTACCGCTGGGGCAAGGTGCTGGTCGAGGGCGACCCGGCGCGGATCACCCCGACGCTGGGCGAGATGTTCGCCTACTGCCACGCCCTCGTCGACAAGCGCCGGGCCGAGCCGCGCGAGGACCTGCTCAGCGAGGTCGTCGCCCAGGACGGCCTCACCGACGTCGACATCGTGGCGCTCGTGGTGTTCCTGGTGCTCGCCGGCCACGAAACCATGGCGCACATGCTGTCCAACGCGGCCCTGGCGCTGATGCGCGACCCCGCCCACCGGGAGCTGCTGCGCGCCGAGCCGCAGCTGTGGCCGGCCGCGGTGCGCGAACTGGTCCGCACCGACGGCCCGGTGCAGCTGGCCCGGTTGCGCTACGCCGCGACCGACCTCGAGGTGGGCGGCGTGCGGATCAAGGCGGGCGACGCGGTGCAGGCGGTGCTGGGCGCCGCCAACCGCGATCCCGCCCAGTTCGCCTGCCCGCACCACGCCGACGTGCGACGGCAGGCCGAGCACGGCGGCCGCGAAGGCAGCGTCGGATTCGGCTGGGGGCCGCACTTCTGCCTCGGTGTCGCGCTGGCGAAGGTGGAGGCCGAGGTGGCGCTGCGGAGCCTGTTCGACCGGTTCCCCGCGGTGCACCCGGCGGCCGAGCCGGAGTGGGTGCCGTTGCCCCGCGCCCGCCACCGGGTCGCCTTGGAGGTGCGGCTGCGGTGAGCGCACCCGTTCCCGACGTTTCGATCATCCTGCCCTGCGCCGGGCTCGCGACCCGCTTCGGCGCGCCGTACGCGAAGGAACTGCACTGCCTGGCGCCCGGGGTCACGATCCTCGACCGCAGCCTGGAGACCGTCGTCGAGCTGGCGAAGAGCGGCCTGGCCGTGCGCGTGGTCGTCGTGTTCGGGCCGCACAAGCTGGACACCGTGAAGTACCTGGCGCGCTACGCCGGAACCTTCCAGCTGGTCTTCGTCTACCAGGACGACGAGGCCGAACCGGGACTCGACGGAGCGATCCGGTGCGCCCTGCCGATGACGCGCGGGGCGGTGGCCCTCGTCCTGCCGGACATCGTCGTCAGCAGCGTGGGCAGCCTGCGCGACGCCCTGCGGCAGACGGACGTGACGGGCTGGAGCGTGGTGGCCGCGAAGGAGCGGGATCCCGCCGTGCTGCGGCAGATGGGCGCGCTCACCGTGGCGGGCCGGAACGGCGCCGTGATCGTCGAGGCCGCCGCCGAGAAGCCGGCCGACCCCGCGGGGTTCAACGCCCTCTGGGGCATCGTGGCGGTCGCCGAGACGCAGGCCCACCGGTTGCCGGAGGTGGCGAGACGGGACGCGGCCAGCCCGCTGGCCGGGGCGCGCGCCCTCATGGTCGAGCGGATCGTCAACTACAACACCACCGAAGGATGAGCGTGCTCGACGACGTGATGACGGCGCTCGGCACCGTCCTGCCCCGGCTGGCCGCGGTCACCGGCACCCCCGGGGTCGCCGTCGCGGTGGCGACGAGCGACGAGCTGCGCACGGCCGCGACCGGGTTCGCGGACCTGGCTGCCGGGGTGCCGATGACCGCCGGGACCGTCGCGCCGGCGGGCTCGCTCACCAAACCCGTCACGGGGCTGGCGTTCATGCAGCTGGCCGAGGCGGGCCTGGCCGGGCTGGACACGCCGGTCGACGAGGTGCTGCCCGCGGGCCTGCGCGGTCCCGGCGCGGAACCCGTCACCACCGCCATGCTGGCCGCCCACCAGGGTGGCTACTACAGCGACATCGTCACCGCCACCGCGCCCACGGCACCGGCCGAGCCGATCCTCGAGCACGTCCGGCGCCGGCACGGGATCGGCCGCGCCGTCGAGTACGGCGGGGTGCTGCCGCTGGTGACGCCGCCGGGGGTCTACTCGTACTCGAGCTTCGGTGTCGGGGTGCTCGGCGGCGTGGTCGAGCACCTGACCGGCGAACCGTACGGCGCCCGCGTCCACCGGGACGTGTTCGCCCCGACCGGGATGGCGGACACGAGCATCGACGACGGGACGCGGAGTCCGTGGGCGCCGGACCGGAACAGCGCCGCGACCGGGTACATGGCCTTCGGCGACTGGTGCCTGCCGAGCCCGCCCCTGCGGACGTCGGCCTACCCGGGAGTCGGGATGTACACCAGCGCCGCGGACTTCGCGCGGCTGCTGCAATCCCTGCTGCGCACCGCCCGCGGCGACCGCGGCCTGATCGGGCCGGACTCGCTCGCGGCCATGGTGACCCCGCGCGCGGAGCGGCCGAGCCCGCACGGCGTCCGCTCGTTTTCCGGCCTGACGCTGGAGCTCGCCGACCCGGACCTGGGTGAGGACTGGTGGTGGGGGCACACGGCGGCGTTCCCGTGGGGCTTCTGGTGGGAGGCAAGGGTCTGGCCGCACCGCGACCTGGCCGCCGTCGCGGTCGGCAACCGGTGGGACATGGCCCGGTTCCACAACCCCGCCACCCGCAGCGCGCCGGGCCTGGCCGTGGAGTGGGCCGGCCGCTGGGCGCGCTCCGGCGCCCCGGCGAAGCTCCCGGACATGGACGGGCGGCCCCGGTGGACCGGTCCCCGGCCCACGCCGGAAAGCTCGCGCTGGATGGGAGTTCTGGTCGGTGAACGCACCCACGGCCTGCTCGGCGTGCCCGATCCGCTGCCGGTCGCGGCGCTGACCGGCGGCGCGCGCTCCCTCGGCGACGGGGACAGCGGCGGCTGGGACCCGGACGCGTTCGGGCGCGGGGTGGAGCAGGCGCGCGCGGTGGCACCGGATCCGGGCGCGCTCGGGGTGCTGGGCCGGGAGCTCGGTCCGGCCGCGGCGCTGTGGATGCTGGAGTGCGGGGCCTCGAGCGCGGACGTCACGATGCCGGTCGGCTTCTACGCCCGGGCACCACGGTGAAAGGGACACGGATGCGGGTGCTGCTCTCGACCTACGGGACGCGGGGCGACGTCGAACCTCTGGTGGCCCTCGCGGTGCAGCTCCGGGCGCTCGGCGCCGAGGTGCGGATGTGCACGCCGCCGGACGAGGAGTTCGCGGACCGGCTGGCCGGCCTCGGGATCCCGGCGGTCCCGGTCGGGCCGCCGATCCGGGCGTTGATGGGCGGCCCGACCCCGCCGTCGGCGGCGGAGCTGTCCCGGTACCGCACCGAGCTGCTCGACGCGCAGTTCGACGTCCTCCCCTCGGCGGCCGACGGGTGCGACGCGCTGGTGGCGGCCGGGTTGGCGCAGATCGCCGCGCGCTCGGTGGCCGAGGCCGCGGGCATCGGCTACGTGTACGTGACGTACTCGGCGGTGAACCTGCCGTCGCCGCACCACGCGCCACCCCCGCGGCCGGGCTGGGCGGAGCCGGCGGACGTCGGCAACGAGACGCGCTGGGACCTCGACGCCCGCCTGGTCGACGCGCAGTTCCGTGAGCCGCTCAACGGTCATCGCGCCGCGCTCGGCCTGGCCCCGGTCACCAACGTGCGCGACCACGTCTACTCGGATCGGCCGTGGCTCGCGGCGGACCCGGTCCTGGGCCCCTGGCCGGACGGCCAGGACCTGCAGGTGGTCCAGACCGGCGCCTGGACCACAGTGGACGAACGCCCGCTGCCGGCCGAGCTGGTGGCGTTCCTGGCCGCGGGCCCGCCGCCGGTCTACGTCGGCTTCGGGAGCATCAGCCCGGCACCCGGTATCGCCCGCTGGGCCGTGGAGGTCAGCCGTGCCAACGGGTACCGCGTCCTGGTCTCCCGCGGCTGGGCGGACCTGGACCTGGTCGACGGCCAGGACGACTGCTTCGCCATCGGCGACGTCAACCACCAGCGCCTGTTCCGCGAGCTGGCCGCGGTGATCCACCACGGCGGCGCGGGCACCACGCAGACGGCGGCCCGGGCGGGCGTCCCGCAGGTGGTGGTCCCGCTCCGCGTGGCGGACAACCCGTACTGGGCCGGCCAGGTGGCGGCCCTTGAGGTCGGCGCGGCCCTCGACGGCTCGACCGCGACCTACGAGTCCCTGACCACCGCCTTCGAGACCGCGCTGGCCCCCGAAACGCGGGAACGGGCGAAGACCCTGGGAGCCGAAATCCGCACCGACGGCGCCGCGGCGGCCGCCCACCTGCTGCTCCACACCCTCCGCTGAGCAAGCGCTCCCCGAAGGGCACTTCACGCGGTCAGTGGTGGACCTGGCCGGCGCGGCCCTCGACGGCCCGACGGCCACCTACAAGTCCCTGACCACCGCCTTCGAAACCACGCTAACCCCCGAAACGCGGAAACGGGCGAAGACCCTGGGAGCCGACATCCGCACCGACGGCGCCGCGGCGGCCGCCCACCTGCTGCTCCACACCCTCCGCTGAGCAAGCGCTCCCCGGGGCACTTCACGCGGTCAGCGGTGGACCTGCCACTGGTCGTTGGCGTGCACCACGGTGCGAGACAGGTTCGGGCACAGGAAGTTCGCGGTCGAGGAGTTGGAGAGCACCGAGGTGTTGCCGGTGCCCGCGGCCTGCCAAGAACCGTTCAGCTTGATCTTGTAGCTGCTGCTCTCGATGTTTCGCGTGCCCAGCGCGGTGCAGTAGGCGGCGGTGGTGCTGCCGCTGGCGTAGACCTCGAAGATGTTCCAGCTGCGGTTGTCCCGGGACTGGTCGGTGCCCGATTGTGTGTAGAGCGTGTCCCACCGGTTGGCGTGGTAGTTGAACAGCGATGCCGTCCACGTGTTCTTGCTCGCGTCGGTCTGCTCCACCTTGCCGTGGTAGGAGTCGTGGCCGTTGACCGAAGTCACGTAGTTGGTGCGGAAGGTGGCGTCGACGTTGACCGACTTGGCCACGTGCACACCGACGCACCAGTCCCAGGCCCAGACTTGCTTGGCCCCGTTGGAGTAGGCGGTCACCAGCTCCACACAGGACCCCGGGGCCTTCATCGTCGGGGCGTAGAGGGTGTCGCCGGAGACACTGAGGTCGCTGTAGGCCGCCTGGACGGCGTCCTGCCCGGTGACCGCGCTGCCACCGGTGTAGACGCCCCAGTCGTCGTGGATGCTGGTGGCCGGGGTGCGCTGGCCGGCCTGCCCGGTCCGGATCTCCCGGAACCGGTCGGCGGCGGCGACCTGGCTGGTGCCGTCGACCGCACCGACCACGCCGGTACCCGCCTCCGGGGCCGGCGCCGCGAGCGCGGTGGCCGGCACGCTGAGCACCACGGCGGCCGAAAGCGCGACGAGGGTTTTGCGCATCAGAACTCCTTGTCCGAAACGGCATCGCTCAGGCTCCGGGTCCGGGGCGCGTGAGCGGAGCGCACGTGACCGGTGGCCTCGCGCGCGATCAGGAGGTGACCGGCTGGAACCAGGCGTCCCCGCCGGAGGTGCGGTCACCGCTGTCCCCGGCTACCCGAGCTGGACGAACCACCGGGCGCGGCGCACACCGAGGTAGGGACCAGCCGTCGCCGATGCGGACATGGGAATAGTCGTTGTCCGGTAAGGAGTTCTTGCCGACGCGCCGGGCCACACACCTCCGGGGACAGGGAGTTATTCACCCACCAGTGTGAGAACGCGCTGCCCCGTGGTCTAGACTTTTCCGCCAACCTGTCCGATTCCTGTCTCTGTCGCGGAACCGGACGTTCCCCTCGTCACCCTGCGACGAACACGGGGCCAGGCAACGCTTTTCGCCGGGATCGCGGCGTCGGCGCGCGACGCACGAGCCCGCGGCGGCCCGGGGTCACCCGGGAGCCCGGCAGTCGGCCCTCGAGATACCGCCATTCGGCGGTAGATAGTCGTCCGACTTGTCTGCTTCGATCTCTCCAAGAGCGTTTTACAACGTTGTAAAAACGAAGGGGATCTCGCCGATGAGAAGAGCCGCTTCCGTCCTCCTCGCCCTGCTGGTGGCGCTGGGCGTGGCGTCGGGAACGCCGCCCGCCGGTGCCGCCGAGGCCGTGCACGGCTTGAAGGCCGAGTACTTCACGCCGTCCACGCCGGATGCGCACGACTTCGCCAACCTGGCCGGGACCGCCCTCGACTCGGAGGTCAACCACCCCGACCTGACCTCGGTCTTCGGGCTGGTCGCCGGGCGCACCGAGCACACGACCGCCCGGTGGAGCGGGCAGCTCGCCGTGCCGCAGACCGGCGACTACACCTTCTACGCCATCGGCGACAACGGGTTCCGGCTGTTCATCGACGGCGCGCCGGTGATCGACCACTGGGTCGGGGACTGGGACTCCGAGCAGACCAGCGCGCCGGTCACGCTGAGCGCCGGCAAGCAGTACGACTTCAAGCTGGAGATGTTCCAGGACACCGGCGGCGCCAACATGTTCCTGCGCTGGTCGAGCGCGGCCATCGCGAAGCAGATCGTGCCGCTGTCGGCGTTCACGCCGCCGGCCGACTTCGCCGTCGTCCCGCGTACGGCGGACGTGTCCCCGGACGGGCGCACGCTCACGGCCGGCTTCGACGGCCGCGTCTCGGGCACCGGCGACCTGGCCGACCACCTGCTGATCGAGGTCGACGCGACGCCGATGCCGGTCTCGTCCCTCACCACGAGCCGCGACCGGGCGACGATCCGGCTGGCCGAGCGGGTGCTGAAGGGCCAGCGCGTCACCCTCTACTACGACGGCGCGGGTGCGCTCGCGGTGAACGGCACGAAGGTCGGCAAGACCGGACGCACGGTCGCGAACGCCTCGACGGAACGGCTCCGGACGCCGTGGGGCGAGAACGTGGACACACGCCACCCGTTGCCGGAGTACCCGCGGCCGCAGCTCGAGCGCGACAAGTGGGTCAACCTCAACGGCCCGTGGGAGTTCGCGGCCGCCAAGGAGGGCCAGCAGCCGACGTTCGGCAAGAGGCTGCCCGAGAAGGTGGTCGTGCCCTACCCGATCGAGTCGCAGCTCTCCGGGCTCGAACGGCACGAGGACCACATGTTCTACCGCCGCACGGTCACCGTGCCGCGCGACTGGAAGATCGGCGGCGGGCAGCGCCTCAAGCTCAACTTCGGCGCGGTCGACTACCAGGCCAAGGTGTGGGTGAACGGCACGCTCGTCGCCGAGCACACCGGCGGTTACACGGCGTTCAGCGCCGACATCACCGACGCGCTCAAGCGCGGTGACGAGCAGGAGATCGTCGTCGCGGTGACCGACACGACCGGCCCGTACCAGCCCAAGGGCAAGCAGTCCCCCAACCCCGGCGGCATCTTCTACACCCCGTCGTCGGGCATCTGGCAGACGGTGTGGCTGGAACCGGTGGCGGACAAGGGCATCGACGAGATCAAGACGACTCCCGACCTGACCACCAGCTCGCTGGCGCTGAACGTCAAGTCCGCGGGCAACGCCACCGTCACGGCGGTCGCCAAGGACGCGCGCGGCCGGCAGGTCGGCACGGTCACCGGGCCGGCGAACGCGAACCTCAAGCTGGCGGTGCCGAACCCGCACCTGTGGACGCCGGACGACCCGTACCTGTACCAGCTGGAGATCAAGCTGGGCGGCGACAGGGTCAAGAGCTACTTCGGCATGCGCTCCACCGGCATCACCACCGTCGACGGCGTCCCCAAGCTGACGCTCAACGGCAAGCCGTTCTTCTCCCTGATGCAGCTGGACCAGGGCTTCTACCCGGACGGCCTGAACACCGCGCCGAGCGACGACGCCCTCGTCTTCGACCTGAAGGCGCAGAAGGACCTCGGCTTCAACGCCGTCCGCAAGCACATCAAGGTCGAGCCGGCCCGCTGGTACTACCACGCGGACCAGCTGGGACTGCTGGTGTGGCAGGACTTCGTGTCCCTCGACGACGGCACCAACCCCGCGGCGCAGCAGGCGTGGCTCAGCCAGGGCCTCGAAGAGATGCACCAGCTGCAGAACTACCCGTCCGTCTACGCCTGGATCGTGTTCAACGAGGGCTGGGGCGAGTGGGACAAGGCCGCCACCGGCCGGATCGCCGACCAGGTCAAGGCCGCCGACCCGAGCCGCATCGTCAACGCCCACAGCGGGGTGAACTGCTGCGCCTCCAAGGGCGACTCGGGTGCGGGCGACGTCATCGACCACCACGACTACAACAACACCGATCCGGCCCGCTCGGACGGCAAGCGCGTCGCGATGGACGGTGAGCACGGCGGCTTCACGCTGCGGACGCCGGGTCACCAGTGGCCGGGTGCGCCGATCGCGATCTACAGCGGCGTGGCGGACAAGGCGGCGCTGACGGCGAAGTACGTCGACAACACCCGCACGTTCTACCTCGGGCAGGCGCGGGCCGAGCTGTCGGCCTCGGTCTACACGCAGGTCACCGACCTGGAAGGCGAGCTCAACGGGCTCTGGACCTACGACCGCAAGCGCCTCAAGGTCGACCCCGGTCCGGTCCGCGAGATCAACCGGCGCGTGATCGAGGCCGGCGCCAACGCCGGTAAGCCCTACCCGTACGCGGGGAAGGGCTCGTGGAACCTCGACGAGCGCGGGGGCACGACCGCGAAGGACTCGAGCGGCGGCCACAATCCGCTGACGCTCACCCCCACCGGGGCGGCCTTCAAGGACGGCGCGTTGCAGTTCTCCGGCGGCTCCGCCGACACCTACGGCCCGGTCGTCGACACGACCGGTGACTACACCGTGTCCGCGAAGGTGCGGCTCGACGAGCTGCCCGGCAACTACGCGACCGCGGTGAGCCAGGACGGCCGGGAGCGGGAGAGCCCGTTCTACCTGCAGTACGGGCAGGGCGCGTTCGCGTTCAGCACGCCCGGCGGCAACCGGGCCCGGTACGAGGTGGTGCCGGAGATCGGCCGCTGGTACGAGCTCACGGGCGTGCGGGCCGGCAACGAGATCCGGCTCTACGTGGACGGGGTGAAGGTCGCGACGGCCCCGGCCGGACCGGGAGTCGCCGGCACCGGCGCGTTCACGGTCGGGCGGGCCAAGTACGACGGCGGCAACACCGACTTCTGGCACGGCGCGGTCGACGACGTCGCCGTGGTCGGCAAGGCGCTGACGGACGCGGAGGTGGCCCAGCTTTCTTGAACGCCTTCCCGTGCCGGGACCGGCACACCTGCGACGCGGGTGCCGCGCTGCCAAGCGCGGTACCCGCGTCGCTCCGGCGGTGACGTGGGCCGGCCACTCGTCGTCGAGGAGAACGAAGGCCCGGCCTCACGTGTGTCGCCGTATCGACACTTGTCGGCGGGGCCGCGGCCGCGGCCAGAATCACCCTTTGCCGAAGACCGCTGCGGGGTAGGCGCCCGCGGAGCGGAGCGCGGCGGTGAACCCGGCGGCCAGTTCGGTCAGCCGGGCGGTGGCGGCCGGGCCGAGGTGGTCGTACGGCGCCGCGTCCAGCCGCTCGGTGAGCGCCTCGGCGTCCGCGCGCAGGGTCGTGCCCGCCTCCGTGAGCTCCCCAGCCTCGTCCAGCAGGCCGCGCTCCCGCAAGCCGTCGCGGGCGGCGGCCCACTGCGCGTCGGACCAGCCGCGGGTCTGCTTGAGCAGCGCCGACGTCACGGTCGTGCCGGTGGCGTTGTGCAGGACGATGGCCTCGATCCCGGACAGGCCCGCCACCGCCAGCGCGGCGACGTGCCCGTCACCCCGGTGCTCACGCAGCTGCGTCGCGGCGTGCCACAACGCCAGGTGCGGCTCCTCGAGCACGGGCAGGTCGGCGTTGGCGGCGGACAAGGGCCGCCCTTCGCGGTGGCCGCCCTCGGCGGCGCGCACCGCCAGCCCGGCCGCCTCGGCCATCTCCTTGGACCGCACCGCTTCCGGCCCGAGCAGCCGGCGCAGCATCCCGTCCACCCCGCGCAGCCGGGCGTCGAGCACCGCCTCCGGCGTGGTGACGGTCCACGCGGCGGGCAGCGACCGGGCGACGTGCTCGTGGTTGAAGTTCGAGAACGTGGCCGTGACGGCGCCCGCGCCGACCGCCCCGAGCGGGGCCGCGCGGCCCGCGAAGTACGCCGTGGACCCGCGGCCCAGGCCGAGCTTCGCGAGTTCGTCCGCCTGCTCCGGCGCGAAGTACACCGCCTGGTGCAACGGACTTACGGCGGCGTGGCAGCGGCTCATTCCCCGGCCCACGGCACGAGGATCGCCCGGGCGAGGGTGTGCTGGAGGGCGAGGAAGCTCAGCGCCGCCGGCGTCGACTCCGGTGTGACGCCGAGCGCGGCCACCGACGGCACGTCGAGCGCGGTGACGGCGATGTAGTAGCGGTGCTTGCCGGTGCCCGGCGGCGGGGCCGCGCCGGTGTAGGCCGGCTCGCGCAGGTCGTTGGCGACGTGGAACGCGCCGTCCGGGAGTTCGCCGGCGGCGAGGGACGTCACCTCGGCCGCGATGTCGGCGACCGCCCAGTGCCAGAACCCGGACGGTGTCGGGGCGTCCGGGTCGTACATCGTGACGACGAAGCTGCGCGTGGCGGCCGGGAAGCCGCTCCACGACAGCTGCGGGGCGCGGTCCTCGGCGCCGGCGACGCCGCTCATGGCGGCGAAGTGCGCGGCGGGCAGCGGTCCACCGTCGGTGACGTCCGCGCTCGTGACGGCGAACTCGGGAACGGCGGGCAGGGAGTCGTACGGGCTGGTCATCAGGTTCTCCTTCTCGCGCTTACTTTCAACAGTGAAGCATACTTTTAAAAGTTTGCCCAGCTGTCGAATGTTGTAGGCTTCGTCTCATGGCGCGAGGAGCCGGGCAGCAGACCCGCAGCGAGGCGGTGCACGACCGCATCCGGGCCGACATCCTGGGCGGCCGGCTCCGCCCCGGCGAGCGGCTGAAGTTCCCCGAGCTCAGCGAGCGTTACGGGGTGAGCACCGGCGCCGTCCGCGAAGCCCTGCTCAAGCTGGTCGCCAAGAACCTGGTCAGTTCCGAGGCCCACCAGGGTTTCCGGGTCACCGACCTGACCGCGCGCGGGCTGGCCGACCTGACCGACGCCCGCGCCGAGATCGAGTCGCTCGCCCTGCGCCGCGCCATCGACGAGGGCGACCTCGCGTGGCAGGGCCAGGTGCTGGCCGCGCACCACACGTTCGAGCAGACTCCCCTGGCCGGCGACGAGGGTGACGAGCCCGGCGAAGCGTGGCTGATCGCCCACGCCGACTTCCACACCGTGCTGCTGGCCGGCTGCGCCAACGCCCGGCTGCGCGACCTGGCCGCTTCACTGAGGGAAGAGGCCGAGCTGTACCGCCGCTGGCTCCGGCCCGCGGCGCCGAGCCCGCACGACCCGGCGGGCCACGACGAACACCGCGTCCTGCTCGACGCCGTCATGGCCCGCGACGCCGATCAGGCCGACGCCGCCCTGCGCCGCCTGATCGGCCTCACGTCGACACTGGTCCTGGACGTCGAACCGCCCGATTGACCGGCAGCTTGGTACGGGCGCGAGTGACGGAAACTCCCGGTGTGTCGCCGGTCCGGCACCCGAAAGTCCACAAAGGTCGGTCAGGCGATCTTGATGACGACCTTCCCCGCGCTGTGCCCGTTTTCGACGGTGGCCAGCGCGGCCGGCGCGTCGGACAACGGGTGGACCGCGGTGATCGGCGGGGTGAGAACCCCGTCGAGCGCCAGCTGGGCGGCGCGCTCCAGGTTCGCGCGGTCGAGGCGCCGCTCGACGAACCGGCCGCCGATCTCGCCCACGGACTGATCGCCCACGGCGACGACGGTGCGGGGGTCGCGCGCCAGCGGGGCCACCGCTCGCAGCGAGGCACCGCCGACCAGGTCGACGATCCCGTCGAAGCCGTCCGGCACCAGCTCGCGGGCCGCGGCGAGGACGTCCTCGGCGGCGTAGTCGACGAACCGCGCGCCGGCGGCCTCGGCGTACCGGCGCTTGGCGGCACTGCCGGTGCCGATCACCCGCAGGCCGCGCGCCGCGGCCAGCTGGGCGACGGCGAGGCCGACGCCGCCGCCGACGCCGTTGACCAGGATCGTGGCGCCGGCCGGGAGGGCGAGCTGGTCGAGCACGTCCACCGCGGTCGTCCCGGCGACCGGCAAGGTCGCCGCGACGGTCGCGGGCAGGCCCGCCGGGATCCGCGCGGCGTTCGGCGCCGACAGCACCGTCGTCTCGGCGTACGTGCCGCCACCGGTGAGCGCGAACCCGAAGACCGCGTCCCCCACCTCGAGCTCGTCGACGCCCTCACCCACGGCGAGCACGGTGCCCGCGGCCTCCATCCCCAGCACGAGCGGGAACGGCCGCCCGCCGTCGAGCCCGGGGACCAGGCCCGCGCGCAGCATGTGGTCGAGGGGGTTCACCCCGGCGACGTCGACCCGGATCAGCACCTCCCCGCGAGCGGGAGCGGGATCGGGGCGCTCGAAGAACTCCTGCACCTCCGGGCCGCCGTGCCTGCCGAAACCCCATGCCTGTCCCATTTTCGCTGCCTTTCCGACGACCGGCCCGGTGTTTCCGGGCACTGCGGCCATCGTCACCGCTCACACCGGTGTCAAGGGCAACCGGCTGAGGCGGGGCTCACAGCGCCGGCCAGCTCCGCCCGGTGGCGGCTGTTGGCGTCGAGCAGGAGGTCGAGCGCGTCCCGGGACCCGACCAGGTGCGCGATCTCGGCGTCGATCCGGTCGCGCTCGCGCTTCATCGCCGCGAACGCGAAGTCGACGACACCCGCGTCGCCGGGCGTCTCCACGCATGGCAGCACCGTCGCGATCACCCGGCTGGACAGGCCCGCGTCGAACAGCTGCCGGATGAGGGACACGCGCTGGACCCCGGCGTCCGAGTAGTGCCGCTGCCCGGCCTCGGAGCGCACGCTGGCCAGCAGGCCCTGCGCCTCGTAGTACCGCAGAGAACGCGCACTCACGCCGGTGCGCCGGGACAGTTCGCCGATCCGCATACCCCGAAGTTACGCCACCCGCGGAGCCGGCTTCAGCCGCACGCAGGGCGTACCGGCGCCCCAGGCGGGCGGGTGTGTGGCGCACCAGCGGCCGGATGACCGGCACCGGCCGCGACCACGAACCGGTCTCCATGTCGTCGGCATCCGCCTCCGCCACCGGAGGGCAGCGTCTCGACGACCCGCTCCCGCTCGGCACGGTACCGACAGACCAGGACGCCCACCAGCTCAGGTGCCGCGGCAGAGCCGGCAGACGGGCGGCAGGCCGGGAACCCGGCGGTCCGGGTCGACGATGCCGACGATGACCCAGTGGTTCGCGCAGGTGCTGCGGTAGCTGCACGCCCACTGCAGCGGCTGCTTGGTGACGACGTTGCCGTAACCGTTGAGCAGCCAGCTCGAAACCTCACCCGTCGTCGAGTCGTACCACATCAGATCCTGGTGCCCGTCGCCGTTGAGGTCTCCGAGACCGACCGGACGCCACTCTCCGGCGCACGTGCCCAAGGTTCCTCCCGAGCACCTCCAGTCCAGGTCCAGCCGGGTGATCAGGTGGCCGGCGCCGTCCAGCAGCCAGGCACCGACGATGCCCGAGTCGCGATCCCACCACAGGACGTCGGCATGCCCGTCGTCGTTCACGTCGCCGACCGCGATGGGCTTCCAGGAGAACGAGCACCCGGAAGCGCGGTCGCAGGGCACGTTCACGGTCTGGACGCCCACGACGTGCGCGGCACCGTCGAGCAGCCAGGTGAACACCGCGCCGGAGTCGGCGTCGAACCACATCAGATCCTGATAGCCGTCGCCGTCGACGTCACGGATCCCGACCGGCCTCGCCTGGCCACCGCAGCCGAACGCCGGGGTGCACGTCCGGTCCAGGTACCGGGGTGCGCCGGCGGTGGACCGGGCGTCGCCGTAGATCACCACGGCGGCGTGGTTGCTGTCGTAGGTCATGAGGTCGCTGCGCCCGTCGCGGTCGAAGTCGGCGACGCCGATCATGTCGTAGTACCCCACGCACGCCTGGGTGCCGTTGATGCAGTCCAGCGCCCACGGATCGGGCCCGTAGACGGTTCCGGTGCCGTCGAGGGTCCACTGCGACAGCTGCCCGGAATAGTCGCCGGACAGTTCGGTGTCGAACCACAGCAGGCCGGTCGCGGGGGCCGGGTGGGTCGGGACCGCGCCGGCCGTCGCCGGGAACACGAGCGCGGTGCCGAGCAGCAGGGCCGCGATCCCGAGGATCGCCTTGAGTTTCCGGAACACCGTTCCTCCTTCGCCGGGCCCCCAGAGGGGGAGCCGGTTACCCAGAGCCGGCGAACGACGTCGTGATACGTCCTCTCCAAGGGGCCTGCATCAAAGGCGATCAGAGCCCTTCCTGCCCCTCGCCCCCGGTGTCGCTCTGTTCTATAATTCGTAGAACAGAGGCAGGAGGCAGGCAGGTGATCCTCAATCTCGACCTGGACGGCGAAACGCCGATCTACCAGCAGCTGCGGGACCAGATCGTCGAGGCGATCGCCGACGGCGTGCTGGCCGAGGGCAGCTCACTGCCGTCGACCAGGGTGCTCGCCGCGGATTTCGGGATCAACTTCCACACCGTGAACAAGGCCTACGACCTGCTGCGCCGCCAAGGCCTGCTCCAGCTCAACCGCAAGTCCGGCGCGGTCGTGACCCCGGCGGCCGCCGACCCGCGGTTCTCCGAGGAGTGGGCCGCGAAGGCGCGGACGCTGCTGGCCGAGGCCGTCGCCAAGGGGATGCCGGCCGACGAGGTCCTCGCGACCTGCCGGTCCGTGCTCGATTCGTTCGGATCCGCACCGCCGGAGGACACGCCATGACCGTCGCCATCATCTTCAGTGCCGCCTTGTCCGCACTGGTGCTCCTGCTCGCGCTGGTACTGCCCGCGATCACCAGCCCGTCCGTGCCCTTCGGGGTCCGGGTACCGGCCCGGCGGGCCGGCGAACCGGCGGTGCTGCGGCAGACCCGCGTCTACCGGTGGCGGGTGCTCGTCAGCGGGATCGCCGCCGCCGCGCTCGGCGTCGTGCTCTACGGCGTGACCGGGGAAACCCTGGTGCTGCCGTTGACGGTGCTGGTGATCATCGGCGTCTGGTACGGCTGCTTCTTCCTGGCCAACCACGAAATCCGGGCCGCCAAGGCCGCCGGTGGCTGGTACGACGGCGTGCGCCAGGGCGTCGCGGTGGACACCGGGCGGCGCACCGACCCGCCGCGGTTCCCCTGGCTCTGGCTGGCGCCCGCGCTGGCCGTCACCCTCGCCACGGCGGTGATCGGGGTGCTGAGCTACGCGTCGATGCCCGAGACGCTCGTCGTGCACTACGGCGCGAACGGCGTGCCCGACCGGGAGGCCGCCAAGTCGGTGGGCACCGCGTTCTCCCTGGTGTTCGTGCAGCTCGGCGTGACCGCGCTGCTCGCGGGTATCGCGGTGGCCATCGTCCGCGGCGGCCGGTTCGACCTCGACCCGGCCCGCCCGGTGGGCTCGGCCCGCTGGCACCGCCGGTACCTGTCGTTGACGGCCAAGGCTCTGCTCGGGCTGGTCGCGATGATCGACCTCGGGATGCTGGGGTCGTCGCTGCTGATGTGGACCGGGACGGTCACGGCGTGGGCGCCGCTGGTGGTCGTGCTCCCGGTCCTGGCCGGTGTCGTCGTGGTCATCGTGCTCCTGGCCAAGAACTCCCGCGCGCGCGACGAAGGCGAGCCGGAGACCGGCCTGACCCACCGCGACGACGACAAGTACTGGCGGGGCGGCCTGTTCTACGTCAACCGCGACGACCACGCGCTGTGGGTCCCCCGCCGCTTCGGCCTCGGGTGGACGCTCAACCTCGGCAACCCCAGAACCGGGATGCTCCTGGCGGGTGTGGTCGCCCTGATCGGGCTGGTGATCACCCTCCGGTTCACCGGCTGATCAGCAGCTTCGGCGGCCGTGACCTGGCGCCGGTGCGTCACCCGTTTCGGTGATCTCCAGGCTCGGCCGTCATCACGTCGGCGTCCGGCCCTCTTCCCCGTTGCTGAGGTGATCGGTCCGGCACGCCCCCCGACCGTCCCGGTCATCGGCAGTCGGCTCGGCGGCAAGACCCCCCGTTTGCCGCCGAGCCCTTCCCCACGGCCCCGGGTCGTCGGTGACGCGGGAGCTGGGGCCGGGCGTCACGAGCCCGCGGGACTCTGGTCATCCCGCCGGGTGCGCCCGCGACGGGTCTGCAGCGCGGTCCACTCCCGTTGCCAGGCGGCGAGGCGGAAGTGATCCAAGGCCAGCACCACACCGCGGTACGCCAGCCAGAAGACGAACACCACGGCGGCCCACAAGCTCACCGCGAGCACGACGGCGTCGACGGCCGCGGACACCGGCGTCAGGGGCCGCTGGGCCGGCGAACCCGCCGCGTCGAGCCAGGTCGTGACCTCGTCGCCGGTGACCGATCCCGACGGGGCGTCCACTTCGCCGGTGCGCACCTGGCCGTCCCGGGTCGTCCACGTCGCCCGGGCTGGGCCGGCTTCGCCCGGGATGCCGGTGCGGCCGGCCTCACCGGGAGCCGGGCCGTCGCTCAGCAGGACCGCGGTCGCGGTGTAGCGCGACGCGAACTGCTCGCGGGACTCGGCCGCCTGGCCGGCGTGGAGGCCGACCCCGAACAGGACCGCGCCGGCGGCCGCGACGAGCGACAGCAGCAGCACGAACCGCAGCAGCACCGCCTGGACCCGGTCCGAGGGCCGGGCGAGCCCGCGCGCGGGCAGGAGGCTGTGCCACAGCCGGGTCCACCGCAACTTCGGGTACATCGTCCTGCCTTTCTCATCCGGAACGGGTGTGCCCAGCTTCGCCGACGAGCACCGTCGAACCGGAGAGCACGACGTACCCCGCGACGGGGCACACAGTCCCGTATTCGGCCGCGGGTACCGGTGACTTTGGGCCCTGGCGGCACCGGTCGCGGCGGCCGAACCTGGAACCCCGCCCGCCGAGCGAGAGGTCCGAGATGCAGACGGTGGATGTCGGTGAGCTGTCCGTCTCCGCGTACCGCAAGGTCGCGCCGGACTGGATCGTGGAACCGCTGCTGGCCGTGGCGGAGCGGCTTCGCGGCGCGCGCGTGATCCACCTGAGCGCCACCCCCTACGGCGGCGGGGTGTCCGAGCTGCTGCGCTCGGCGGTGCCGCTCTACAACGACCTCGGCGTGCGGGCGACCTGGAAGATCATCAACGGCGACCCCGCCTTCTTCACCGTGACGAAGAAACTCCACAACGCGCTGCAGGGCGGCACCGAACCGATCACCGAAGCGGACATCCGCCTGTACGAGGAGACTTCCCGCCGCAACGCCGAGCAGCTCTCGGCCGATCCGGACTTCGCCGGCTGTGACTTCGTGTTCGTGCACGACCCGCAGCCCGCGGCCGTACTGTCCTTTTCGGACTTCCGCGGCGGCAAGTCGGTGTGGCGCTGCCACATCGACACCTCCCAGCCGGCCCCGGGTGCCTGGGACTACCTCGGCAAGTTCGTCGAAGGGTACGACGCGACCGTGTTCACCATGGCCGGCTTCGTACCGCCGACCCTGTCCGCCGAGCGCGCCGACATCATCTGCCCGGCGATCGACCCGCTGAGTCCCAAGAACATGTCACTGGACGACCGGACCGCGCACGCCGTGCTGAACTGGATCGGCATCGAGCCCGACCGCCCGCTCGTCACGCAGGTCTCCCGGTTAGACCCGTGGAAGGACCCGCTGGGCGTGATCGAGGCGTACCGGCTGGTGCGACCCGAAGTGCCCGGCCTGCAGCTGGCGCTGGTCGGGTCCATGGCGCTCGACGACCCCGAGGGCTGGGACGTCTACCGCCGGATCAGCGACGCGAGCCGCACCGACCCCGACATCCACGTCTTCACCAACCTGACCGGTGTCGGCAACGTCGAGGTCAACGCTTTCCAGCGGTTCTCCTCCGTGATGATCCAGAAGTCGATCCGGGAGGGCTTCGGGCTCGTCGTGTCCGAGGCGCTGTGGAAGGGCACGCCGATCGTCGCCGGGCGGACCGGCGGGATCCCGTTGCAGGTCGCCGACGACGCCGGGGGGCTGCTGGTCGATTCCACCGACGGCTGCGCCACGGCACTCCTCGAGCTGCTCGGGGATCCCGCGCGGTCGGCCGCACTGGCCGCGTCCGGCCGGGAACGGGTCCGCCGGCACTTCCTGCTCCCCCGGCTCCTGCTCGACGAGCTGACGCTGCTCGACGGCCTCGCGCACGGCGACCCGCCCGGCTCCCTGATGACCCGCTCCGACCACCGCGACCCGGTCTGCGGCCTCACCACCCCGCCCGGCCCCGGGACGCCGACGGCGGTCCGGGACGGCCACGGCTACCGGTTCTGCTCGCACCGGTGCCGGTCGGCCTTCCTGGACGAAGCGTCGTGACGACGCGGTCCTGGCACGGCGGGGAGCTGCGGTGGAACGCCGAGACCGGGGGCTGGACCGTGCTCGCGCCCGGACGCCGGGCCCGCCCGCACAGCGCGGCCGGCGCCGCGTGCCCGTTCTGCCCCGGCGCCGATCAGGACACCCCGCCCGAGACGTGGCGGCTGCCCGGCGGCGAAGCGGGCTGGCGGGTCCGCGCGGTCCCGAACCGCTACGCGTTGTCGGACCGGCACGAGATCGTCATCGAGTCGCCGCGGCACGACTGGGACCTGGCCACGGGGACCGACGACGAGGTCGCGGACGTGCTCGGCGCCTGGCAGCACCGGCACCGGGCGTTGCGGCCCGCGGCCGCGCAGGTCGTCGTGTTCCGCAACCACGGTGACGCGGCCGGGATATCCCTGGCGCACCCGCATTCGCAGGTGGCCGGCCTGCCGGTGCTGTCCGCGGCGACCCGGCGCGAGCTGGACGCCGCCCGCGCGCACCACCGCGACCACGGCCGCCGGCTCGCCGACGATCTGCTCGAAGCGACGCTGAGCGACGGGAAGCGGATCGTGTACACCGACGAAGACGTCGTGGCCTGCACCCCGTTCGCGCCGATCGCCGCCTACGAGGTCCGGTTCGTGCCGCGAGCCGGGCGGCCCGACTTCGCCGCCGCGCCCGCCGAGGAGGTCCACGCGATCGCGCGCTGCCTGCGGGCGGTCCTCGCCGCGATGCGGGCCGAGCTGGGCGATCCCGCCTACAACATCGTCGTACGGACGGCACCGGCCGGCTTCGAGACCGCGCCGTTCCTCGCGTGGTCGCTCCAGCTGGTGCCACGCCTGGAGATCCCGGCCGGTCTCGAGCTCGCGACCGGGGTCCCCGTCACGACGGTGACCCCGGAGCACGCCGCCGCCCGGCTCCGCACCGCCCTCGGCCCCCACCTTCAGGGCTTGCGCAGGACCTCTTCCACCGCTCGGCGGGGGGACGCCGGATCGGGGGCGATGCTGTAGCCGACCCGCATCAGGACCTGGGGGAACCCGCTCAGCGCCAGCTCCACGCAGAGAGCGGACCGGACCGGTTCGAGGTGCAGCGGCTGGGTGAGCACGGCCGCCGCCAGTCCCAGGTCGACCGCGGTCAGCCAGGCGCGTTCCATCGCGTACCCGGCGCGGATGTGGTCGAGCCGGGTGTCGTCGACGGTCTCGAAGACGAGCAGCGACTCCGCCGCCAGCCGCGTTTCGACGTCGGGGCGCCCGAGTACCTCGGTGGCGCGGCGGATCAGCCCGGCCCACGGCACCGAACCCGCCGGTACCCGGCTCGCGGGCAGGCCGACACCGTGCCGGTGGGCGCGTTCGTCACGGATCGTCCAGAGGGAGAGCTCCCGCTGGTAGCCGCCGTCGCTCCGGTACTGCTCCGCGGCGAAGTGCAGCAGCCGCGCCACCTGGGCGTTTTCCCGGCCGGGGGCGACGGGCCGGGCCTCGACGCCCGGCGCCGCCCCCATTTCGCCGATCCGCAGCAGCGCGGCCGCCGGGACGGGGGCGTCCTCGAAGGGGGCGCGATGACTGGCCCGGCGGGCGATCGCGCCGTACCGGTGCAGCTCCGCCGTGGTCGGCGGCGACGTGGCCCCGGCCGCGATGCGGGCCACGACGTCCTGGCGCGCCGGGTCGGGCAGGAACTCGACGTCCGCGGCCCGGCCGAGGGTCCGGACGGCGAGTTCGAGATTGGCCACGGCGGCGCCGCACGACGCGGCGCGGTCGCGGCCGAGCGGGTCGTGGTGCGGCAGGCGCAGCTCGGTGCGCTCGCGGACCAGGAGCTCGTCGGGGCCGACGTCGAGCAACCACGGCTGGAGGTTGTGCACCGACGGCGCGCTCATCAGCGACCCTGCCAGCACCTCGGTCTCGGCTTTGGTCCAGTCCTCGGTCATCGCGTTCCCTCCACAGTGGACGAGCGGTCACCCCACCAGGTGCAGGAACGACGCGCCGGTGGTCCACGAGTCCCGGCGGTACCGCGCCAAGCGGGAAAGCAGGTCGCCCCGGCCCTCCCGCAGGTCGGGCGGGACCGGGGTGGCGAACGGGCCGCCGAACGACCGGGTCGCGGCCACGAACGCGCGGACCCGGGCCGGCTCGGGCGCGAGCTGGTGCCCGAGGTAGGCGAGCACCAGCAGGTCCTCGCCGGAGTGGGTCTCCATCGCGAACGACCACCCGTGCCGTTCGTCCCACAGCAGCGCCACGTCCCGGCCGGGGTGGCGGGCCAGCCGCCCGTCGAGGGCGATGTAGGCCGACACGGGCACGTCGACGTCCAGCGTGCAGGACTCGTCACCGACCCCCACGGCGGCAGCCACCGCGGTGAGGTAGCCGGTCAGCCCGCTCAGCAGTCCGTATTCACGGTCGATACCGGTCAGCAGGGGAATCACCATCCGTCGTTCCGGGCCGTTCACCAGTCACGCCAGGAGCACGTTTTCCGGCCATGCCCCGAAGCTACGTTCCGGGTCCCCTCGCGGTCCGGCGGCGTTCGTCCTCTCCCCGGAGGACTTTCGTCACCTGAGCGGCGCAGCCCGGCCCACCGGCGAGCAGGACGGCCAGGATCGGTGAGCGGTGGTCCGCGGGCCTGGCGAAGCGAGCGGCACGGCCGCCGGCCGCACCACCCGCCGCGATCGCGGTCAGTCCTTCGTGATCGGGATTTCGACGTGGCCCGCCGGTTCGGTCTTCGCGACCGGCACCGTCACTTCGAGGATCCCGTTGTGGTAGACGGCGGCGATCTTCGCGGTCTCCGCCCCCTTCGGCAGCGACACCGTCCGGGTGAAGGTGCCGTAGCGGAACTCGCTGCGGCCCTTGTGCTCGGCATGGGCCTCGCGAGTGGCCGAGAGGGTGAGCAGGCCGTGCTCCGCCGACACGTGCACGTCCTTCTCCGGGTCGAAGCCGGGGAGCTCGGCGCGCAGGACGTACTTGCCCTCGAAGGCCGCCTCCTCGATCCGGACCAGGTTGTGCTCACCGAACGGCCAAGCCGCGTCGAACAGGTCACCGAGCACAGGGACCCTCGGTCCCGTCCGCGGCAGCAGTGATGTCATCGGTCCTCCTCACTCGGGTTCTCCCCCCTCGGTTCGAGGCAACCACCCGGAGCCGGGCGCCGATGCGGCCGTACTTCCCCGATCCCGGGGACCAACGTCCCCAGGGTTCAGGGCGTCCGGCGGCGCAGGGTGGCCGCGCCCAGCAGCAGGGCCAGGACCGCGCAGCCGGCGATGATCGCGACGTTGCGGACCAGCGTGCCGTCGATCGTGGCCGAGCGGGTGACGTGGGTGAGGGCGTCCACCGCGTAGGACAGCGGCAGGACGTCCGAGATCGCGTTGAGCACCCAGCCCATCGAACCCCGCGGGGCGATGAGGCCGCAGAGCAGGAACTGCGGCAGCACGAACACCGGCAGGAACTGGATGGCCTGGAACTCCGTGCGGGCGAACGCGCTGACGAACAATCCGAGCGCGGTGCCGAGCAGGGCGTCCACCAGGACGATCAGCAGGAGGGTCCAGACCGACCCGGCGATGTCCAGACCGAGCCACGTCAGCGAGATCCCGGAGGCGACGAACACCTGGAGCGCCGCCAGGAGGCCGAAGGCGAGCGCGTACCCGAAGAGCAGGTCGAGCTTGCCGATCGGCAGCGTCATCAGGCGTTCGAACGTGCCGGTGGTGCGCTCCCGCAGCGTGGTGATCGAGGTGAGCAGGAACATGATCGTGAACGGGAAGATGCCCAGCAGCGCCGGGGCGAGCGCGCTGAAGCGCTGTTCGGAGTTCAGGACGTAGCGCAGCAGGATCATCAGCAGGCTGGGCGCACCGATCATGAGCGCGACCGTGCGCGGGTCGTGCCGCAGCTGGGTGAGGATCCGGCGGGTGGTGGCAAAAGTGATCGCGGCGCTCATCGCTTCGCTCCTTCCCGGCCCTTGATCAGCCGCAGGAACGCCTGCTCGAGATCGGGGGCGCCGGTGCGGGACCGCAAGCCCTCCGGGGTGTCCTGGGCGAGCAGTTTTCCTTGGTGCAGCAGGAGGAGTTCGTCGCAGCGGGCGGCCTCGTCCATGACGTGGCTGGAGATCAGCACCGTGACGCCGGCCGCGGCCAGGCCGTGGAAGAGGCTCCAGAGCTCGTCGCGCAGTTCCGGGTCGGAGCCGACGGTCGGCTCGTCGAGTACCAGCAGTTCGGGGGTGCCGAGCAGGGCGACGGCCAGGTTGGCCCGGCCGCGCTGGCCGCCGGAGAGCCGGCCGACCAGGGTGCGGGCCGAGGACCCGAGGCCGGTCTCCGCGATCACCCGGTCCACATCGGACGGACGCGTGCCGAGCACCGCGGCGAAGTAGCGCAGGGCCTCGGTCACCGTGAGATCCGCGTAGATCGCCGGCTCCTGCGTCGCGTACCCGATCCGGCGCCGCAGGTCCGGGTGGCCGGCGGGCCGTCCGAGCACGGTCACCGAGCCCGACTCGACGACCTGGACACCGACGATGGAGCGCATCAGCGTGCTCTTGCCGCACCCGTTGGGGCCGAGCAGGCCGGTGACCGTGCCGCGCCGGACGGCGCACCCGATGTCGCGCAGCACCTCTCGTCCGCCGCGGCGGACCCGCAGGTCCTCGACCACGATCGCCGGTTCGTCCACGACACGCTCCTTCCGCACCCGTCGGCCCATCGTGGGCGTTCCCCGCCGCCGGGGCAGGTGCCCGCGGTCCCGCTTCGTGATGACTTAGGTCCCCGGCCGGGGACTTCCGGCACGCGGCCGGGGACCTAACGCCCTTCGCCGCGCTCCGACGGCGGCGGACCCTCGAGGCATGGACGCACCCTGGGCCGCTGTGCACGAGACCCACATCGGCGTCGTCTTCCTGCTCGGAGACCTCGCGTACAAGCTCAAGAAGCCGGTCGATCTCGGGTTTCTCGACTTCTCCGCCCGGGAGACCCGTGAACGCGTGTGCCACCGCGAGGTGGAGCTCAACCGGCGGTTGGCCCCGGACGTCTACCTCGGCGTCTCCGACGTCACCGGGCCGGACGGCGCGGTGTGCGACCACCTGATCGTCATGCGCCGGATGCCGGAGGACCGCCGCCTCTCCGCTCTCGTCCGGCGCGGCACGCCCCTGCACCCGACGATCCGGCGGCTGGCCCGGCAGCTCGCCGCGTTCCACGCGGGAGCCGATCGCGGGCCCGCGATCGACGCCGACGAGACCCGTGACGCCGTCCGGGCCCGGTGGCGCGACAGCTTCGAGCAGGTCCGGCCCTTCCACGGCACCGTGCTCGACGCGGCCACCGCGATCGAGATCGAGGCGCTGGCCGAAGACTTCCTCGCCGGCCGGAAGGCGTTGTTCGACCGGCGGATCGCCGAAGGGCACGTCGTCGACGGGCACGGCGACCTGCTCGCCGACGACATCTTCTGCCTCGACGACGGCCCGCGCGTGCTCGACTGCCTGGAGTTCGACGACCACCTGCGCCACGTCGACGTGCTCGACGACGTCGCCTTCCTCGCGATGGACCTCGAGCGGCTCGGCGCCCCGGAACTCGCCGGCCGGCTCGTGGGCGACTACCGCGAGTTCGCCGGCGACCCCGCTCCCCCGGCTTTGCTGCACCACTACCTGGCCTACCGCGCGTTCGTCCGGGTCAAGGTCGCCTGCCTGCGCTCGGCCCAGGGCGACGCCGCGGCCGCCGACCTGGCTCGCGAGTACGCCGGCATCGCGTTGCGGCACCTGCGGCTCGGCCGGGTCCGGCTGATCCTCGTCGGCGGCGCGCCCGGCACCGGCAAGTCCACGATCGCCGGCGGGCTGGCCGACTGGCTGGGCGCGACGCTGCTGCAGTCGGACCGGCTGCGCAAGGAACTCGCCGGGCTCGAGCCGGCGCCGCGGCCCGCCGAGCCCTACCGGCGAGGCCTCTACGACGACACGCACACGGAGGCGACCTACACCGAGCTCGTGCGCCGCGCGGGTGCGCTGCTGGCGCTGGGCGAGACCGTCGTGCTGGACGCTTCGTGGTCCTTCGCCCGGCATCGCCGGCTCGCCGCCGACGCCGCCGAACGCGCGAGCAGCCCGATGCAGGCCCTCTGCTGCGAGGCGCCGGAAACCGTCGCGGCGCAACGGATCGAGACCCGGAAGGCGGAGCTGTCGGACGCCACCCCGGAGATCGCGCACCGGCTGGCCGCCGACGCCGACCCGTGGCCCGAAGCGCACCCGCTGACCACCACCGGCACACCATGGGAGTCGATCGCCCTGGCGGTGGCGTGCCTGGTGCCCGAGCACCGAAAGTCCCCCGCCCAGAGGCCCTCCGGCCCTCCCCGCCCGGGTGCTTCCGGTGCGACGGTCGAGCCGTCAGAAGAAATCGACACCGATCGCGAGGCAGGCTGATGATGGACCGAGGATTCCCGGACGAGTTCACCGTCAAGACCGCGGTGGCCATGGCCGTCCGCGCCCCCTCCGTGCACAACACCCAGCCCTGGTACTGGCGGATCGGCCACAGCACGCTGCACCTCTACGCCGACCCGGCCCGGCAGCTGCCCCAGACCGACCCGGACGGCCGCGACCTGATGCTCAGCTGCGGCGCGGCCCTGCACCACCTCCGCGTCGGCTTCGCCGCCCTCGGCTGGACCGCCGAGGTGCACCGGCTGCCCAACCCGGACGAACCGGACCACCTCGCCGCCATCACCCTGCGGCAGCACGAGCCGTCGCAGGACGAGGTCGCGATGGCCGCGGCGATCCCCCGCCGGCGCACCGACCGGCGCCGCCACAGCTCGTGGGCCGTGCCGCGTGGGCACGTCGAGGCGATGGCCCGGGCCGCGGCGCTGGAGGGCACCGTCCTGCAGGCGGCCGGTGACTCGTCCCGCTACCACTTGGCGACCGCGATCGAAGAGGCGTCCCACCGGCACGCCGACGACCCCGCCTACCGCACCGAACTCGCGGCCTGGAGCGGGCGCCACGTCGCGCCCGACGGCGTCCCGTCGCGCAACACCCCGGCGGCGGACGACACCCCGGGCGCGCTGCGGGCCCGGCCGTTCGCCGACCCGATGCTGCCCCAGCCGCCCGAGGCCAAGGCCGAGGACGACGAGACCGTGCTGCTGGTGCTGAGCACCGCTTCCGACGACCGGATGTCGCGGCTGCGCGCGGGCGAGGCGACGAGCGCGGTCCTGCTGACCGCCACCGCCTTCGGCCTCTCGTCGTGCCCGCTGACCGAGCCGCTGGAGATCGCCGACGTCCGCGAGTCCGTCACCGAGCACGTGACCGGCGGCTCGTACCCGCAGATGGTGCTGCGCATCGGCTGGGCACCGGCCAACGCCGACCCGCTGCCGGCGACGCCGCGGCGTGACCTCGCCGAGGTCCTGCAGCCGCTGGAAGCGGCGCCGCAGCACCAGTTCCGCTACCAGAGCCACTAGAAGGGATCGTGTCATGCCGTACTGGAACCACATGGGAAACTTCGGCTGGGTGGGCGGCCTCGGGATGCTGGTGCTGATGGGTCTCCTGCTGACCGCCCTGATCGTCGTCGCGGTCGTGCTCGCACGCCGGTGGCAGCAGCCACCCACCTCGGACGACACCGCCCGGCGGATCCTCGACGAGCGCTTCGCGCGCGGTGAGATCGACCGGGAAGAATACGAAAGCCGCCGCGAAGCGCTGAGCCGGTCGAGGTAGCCGTGCGTGCCAGGACGATCCTCGTGACGCTGGTGTGCGGCCTGGCCCTCGCGAGCTGCGGGAACGACCAGGCCGCGGCACCGGCCGCGAGCAGCACCCCCGCGGCGACGACGGCCCTGCCGTCGACCACGGCGCCCTCGGCGACACGGCCCTCGGCACCGCCGCGCACCATGCCCGCCACGACCACGCCCCGCGTCCCGGCCGCCTCCTGCGGGGCGGAGACGGCACGCTGGGGCACCGACGACCGCAGCGGCGGCCCGATGAGCCGCGACGCGCTCTACCTGGTCCGGGCGGGGCGGCACGCGTGTTACGACCGCGTCGTCTTCGCCCTCAACGGCTCGGCCGCCGTCGGCTTCGCCATCCGCTACGCGCCGGTCGTGATCACCGACCCCAAGGGCGACCGCCTGCCCGTCCCGGGCGGCGCGACGCTCGAGCTCATCGTCCGGGCGCCCGCGCTCGGCAGCGACGACGCGGGCCACCAGCCCGGCCGGGTGCTCGCCGCGACCGGCGACTACGTCGTCCCGGCGGCTCAGGTGGCCGGCTGGCCTTCCCTGCGCGGAGTGCGCTTCGGCGGCTCCTTCGAAGGCGAGACCACGTTCGCCGTCGGCGTGCGCGCGAAGGTCCCGTTCCGCCTCTTCACCCAGTTCGGCGCCGACCGGATCCGCCGGGTGGTCGTCGACATCGCACACTGAGAGGACGTCATGGACCGGCTGAGCCCGCTCGACGCGGCCTTCCTCGAGATCGAGGACGAAGACCCCCACGCGTCACTCGCCATCGCTTCGGTGGCCGTCGTCGAGGGGCCCGCACCCACGCAGGAGGAGTTCGTCGCCGCCGTCACCGGGCGGCTGGACGCGATCCCGCGCTACCACCAGAAGGTCCGGACGGTCCCGTTCGACCTCGGGGCGCCGGTCTGGGTGGACGACCCGGACTTCGACCCCGCCGCGCACTTCGGCCGGATCGCGCTCCCGCCGCCGCACGACGAACAGGCGTTGTGCGACCTCGTCGCGCTGCTCATGGGCGAACGCCTCGAGCGCGACCGGCCGCTGTGGGAGTTCTGGGTCGTCGAAGGACTGCCCGACGGGCGCTGGGCGATCCTGTCCAAGGTGCACCACGCGCTGGCCGACGGGCTGGCGGCGACCGAACTGCAGACCACCCTGTTCGGGGACCCGCCCGACGGGCCGCCGGCTCCGTTCGAAGAGGCCGTCGACCCCGGCGCGGCGAAGCTGCTGCTCGACTCGGTCGGCACGCTGCTCCGGAACCCGTGGGACCAGGCCGGCCTGCTGGCGAAGCAGCTGCGGCACCCGAACGTGCTGGCCCGCCGCGTGAGCGACGCCGCGCGCGGGCTCGCCGCCCTGACCTCGGCGCTGCTGCCCGCTTCTCCGACGCCGCTGACCGGGCCGCTGGGCCACGACCGCCGGTATTCGATCGCCTCGGTGGCCCTGACCGACGT
>NZ_JBICSQ010000037.1:0-79686 GCF_043197175.1 Amycolatopsis sp. NPDC049252 | reverse complement strand
ATCCCGCCGCCGCCCGGGGCCGCGTCGGCGGGCCCGGGGACCGCCGTGATGCGGGCCGGGATCGCGCAGCCCGTGCCGAGGAGCGTGTTCTCGTCCAGCGACACCTTGCCGCCGCCGAGGTAGAGGAGGGCGGCGAACAGGACGACGACGATCACCGCGAGCGCGACCTTCTTGACCATCCGGACCCTCAGGGTGTTCCGTGGCTCGGGTTGACGACCTTGTAGACGTCACCGGCCCGGCCGTAGGACGACCCGGCCACCACGGAGACGAGGGTCCGTGAGCCGGGCTGCCAGTACGTGCGCATCTCGTCCGGGGCCACCGGGTACGGCTTTTCGACCAGGGGCACACCCCGCGCTTCGAGCAGCGCGGCGACATCGGCGAACGGGACCAGCGCGGGGACGACGCCGTAGCGCTCGCGCAGGACCGGGCTGATCAGTTCGGGGTCGCCGACGCGGAGCCGGTGCGCCTGCACCGAGAAGTGCGTCCCGGTCCACGGCTGCTTGGGACCGTGGCGCTGCCAGAAGAAGTCGACCAGGCCGTGGTCACGGCCCAGCGAGTAGTCCGAAGGGTTGTCGCCGTAGTCGTCGCCGAGCAGGTTCGCCACCCGCTCGGGCGACCACGTGTGGTCCGCCCCGAGCACCGTGCCGGTCTCGACGACGTCCGCGAAGAACTCCGCGGTGCTCAGAAGGGCAGGCCCAGCGTCGGCAGGCCGATCGCCGAGTCGACCGCCAGCGCCACGAACACGATCATCAGGTACGTGTTCGAGCGGTGGAACAGCGCCATCGGCTTGGTCTCCTCGCCGCGGCGGACCGAGGCTTGGAGGCTGTGCGCGTAGAAGAGGAACCAGCCGCCCGCGAGGATGGCGAACGTGCCGTACAGCCACGACGTCACCGGCAGCAGCAGCAGCGTCCAGGCCACCATCACCCACGAGTAGATGACGATCTGCTTGGCGACGTGCTGGGCCGTGGCCACGACCGGGAGCATCGGGACGCCCGCGCGCTCGTAGTCGTCGCGGTACTTCATGCCCAGGGCCCAGGTGTGCGGCGGGGTCCAGAAGAAGATCACGCCGAACATCACGAACGCCGGCCACTGCACGGTGCCGGTGACGGCCGCCCAGCCGATGACCACCGGCATGCAGCCGGCCGCGCCGCCCCAGACGACGTTCTGCGACGTGCGCCGCTTCAGGCCGAGCGTGTAGACGAAGATGTAGAAGAGGATCGTGGCCACGGCCAACACCGCCGACAGCAGGTTGACCGTGAAATAGAGCACCACGGCCGACGCGACGCCCATCACCAAGCCGAAGATCAGCGCGCCACGCCGGGGCACCGAGTCCTTCACCAGGGGACGCCGCTTCGTGCGGTTCATCACCTTGTCGATGTCCGCGTCGATCACGCAGTTGAGCGCGTTCGCGCTGCCCGCGGCCATCGTCCCGCCCAGCAGCGTGGCCAGGACCAGCCACGGCGAGGGGATCTGACGGCCGGCCAGGAACATCGCCGGGATGGTGGTCACCAGGAGGAGCTCGATCACCCGCGGCTTCGCCAGCGCGGCGTAGGCGCCGACGACCTGGCGGATGCTTCGCCGGTCACCGTGCGGTCGCTCACCGGTCGGGTGCACGGCGCTGGTGTCCTCACTGCGTCCGTGCGCAGCGTTCACCAACGACATTTCACTCCCTGCGTCAGGTTCGGGCGGGCCCGGTGCCGGAGGCGTGTGGTGCCGCTGAAAACCGCCGGTCTGAACCCTCGAACGATGTTAGACGTGGTGAATCCCGTGGGTGATCGCGGGTCCTCGACCGGCTCAAGCACTAGGCTGGCCGGGTCGGGCCGCGATTGCCCCTGCGCAGGGTCGCGAGCAGGAATATCGTCCCTTCGGGATCGATTGAGATAGATGACCCCGCGCACGGGTAACCGGAACGAGGAAGACCAGCCGCAACCATCATGACCGGGAGTTGGAGTTCAGTGTCCGAAACCGCCCCTACCAGCGAGAACAACCCACTCCTCCGGCGTAACGTCCCCGCCGACTGGACCGACACCGACACCCGCGCCGTGGACACCGTCCGGGTGCTCGCCGCCGACGCGGTCGAGAACTGTGGCAGCGGCCACCCCGGCACCGCGATGAGCCTGGCCCCGCTGGCCTACACGCTGTTCCAGCGCACGCTGCGGCACGACCCGAACGACCAGAACTGGCCGGGCCGCGACCGGTTCGTGCTGTCGGCCGGGCACAGCAGCCTGACCCTCTACATCCAGCTGTTCCTCGCCGGCTACGGCCTCGAGCTCGAGGACCTCAAGCAGCTGCGCAAGTGGGGCTCCAAGACCCCGGGTCACCCGGAGTACCGCCACACCGACGGCGTCGAGACCACCACCGGCCCGCTGGGGCAGGGCCTCGCGAACGCCGTGGGCATGGCGATGGCCGCCCGCCGCGAGCGCGGCCTGCTGGACCCGGACGCCGCTCCCGGCGAGAGCATCTTCGACCACTTCATCTACTCCATCGCCTCCGACGGCGACATCGAAGAGGGCGTCACCGCCGAGGCGTCGTCCATCGCGGGCCGCCAGGAGCTGGGCAACCTGATCGTCTTCTGGGACGACAACAAGATCTCCATCGAGGACGACACGAACATCGCCCTTTCGGAGGACACGGTCGCGCGGTACGAGGCCTACGGCTGGCACACCCAGTTCGTCGAAGGCGGCGAAGACGTCGTCGCCCTCGAAGAGGCCATCAAGAACGCCAAGGCCGAGACCAGCCGGCCGTCGTTCATCGCGGTGCGGACCGTCATCGGGTACCCCGCGCCGAAGAAGATGGGCACCGGCAAGGCGCACGGCGCCGCGCTGGGTGCCGAAGAGGTCGCCGCGGTGAAGACCGTCCTCGGCTTCGACCCGGAGCAGTCGTTCCAGGTCGAGGACGACGTCCTCAAGCACACCCGCCAGGCACTCGAGCGCGGCAAGACCGCGCACGCCGAATGGCAGGAGAAGTTCGAGGCGTGGGGCCAGGCCAACCCGGAGCGCAAGAAGATCGCGGACCGGATGTCCACCCGCACGCTGCCCGAGGGCTTCGCCGACAACCTGCCGAAGTGGGAGCCGGACGCCAAGGGCGTCGCCACCCGCAAGGCCTCCGGCGAGGTGCTCAACGCGCTCGCCGAGCCGCTGCCGGAGCTGTGGGGCGGGTCCGCGGACCTCGCCGAGAGCAACAACACCACGATGAAGGGCGCCGACTCGTTCGGTCCCGAGAAGGCTTCCACGGACATGTGGAAGACCAGCCCGTACGGCCGGACGCTGCACTTCGGCATCCGCGAGCACGCCATGGGCTCGATCCTCAACGGGATCGCGCTGCACGGCGGCACCCGCCCGTACGGCGCGACGTTCCTCATCTTCTCCGACTACATGCGCCCGCCGGTCCGGCTGGCCGCGCTGATGAAGGCGCCGGTCACCTACGTGTGGACGCACGACTCGATCGGCCTCGGCGAGGACGGGCCGACGCACCAGCCGATCGAGCAGCTTTCCGCGCTGCGCGCGATCCCGGGCCTCAACGTCGTCCGCCCGGCGGACGCCAACGAGACCGCCTACGCGTGGAAGGCCGTGCTGGAGGACATCCACCACCCGTCCGGCCTGGCGCTCACCCGCCAGAACGTGCCGGTGCTCGAGGGCACCAGCGCCGAAGGCGTCGCGAAGGGCGGTTACGTCCTGGCCGACTCCGACGGCACCCCGGACGTCGTGCTGATCGGCACCGGTTCCGAGGTCCAGCTCGCCGTCGAGGCGAAGAAGGTCCTCGAGGCCGACGGCGTCAAGGCGCGCGTCGTCTCGATGCCGTGCGTCGAGTGGTTCGACGCGCAGGACGCGGCCTACCGCGAATCCGTCATCCCGGCCGGTGTGAAGGCCCGCGTGTCCGTCGAGGCGGGCATCGCCCAGTCGTGGCACCGCTTCACCGGTGACGCCGGGGTGAACGTTTCGATCGAGCACTTCGGCGCCTCCGCCGATGCCGCCACACTGTTCCGTGAGTTCGGTTTCACCACGGAGGCAGTCGTCGACGCGGCCCGCCGCTCGATCGCCAACACCAAGAACTGAAGGGGACATAGATGAGCAACGACAAGCTCGCGCAGCTGTCCGAGGCCGGTGTTTCGATCTGGCTGGACGACCTTTCGCGCGAACGCCTGAACACCGGCAACCTCGCCGCGCTGATCCGCGACAAGCACGTCGTCGGCGTGACGACCAACCCGACGATCTTCGCCAACGCGATGTCGAAGGGTGACGCCTACGACGAGCGCACCAAGGAGCTCGCCGCCCAGGGCGCCGACGTCGAGGCGACCATCCGCGACCTGACCACGACCGACGTGCGCAACGCGGCCGACCTGTTCCGCGACGTCTACGCCGCCACGAACGGCGTCGACGGCCGCGTCTCCATCGAGGTCGACCCGCGCCTGGCCAAGGACACCGACAAGACGGTGGCCGAAGCCAAGGACCTGTGGAAGACCGTCGACCGGCCGAACACGCTGATCAAGATCCCGGCCACCGAAGAGGGCCTGCCGGCGATCACCGCCACGCTCGCCGAGGGCATCAGCGTCAACGTCACGCTGATCTTCTCCGTCGAGCGCTACAAGAAGGTCATCGAGGCCTACTTCGCCGGCCTGGAGCAGGCCAAGGCCAACGGCCACGACCTGCGCGGCATCCACTCGGTCGCGTCGTTCTTCGTGTCCCGCGTGGACACCGAGATCGACAAGCGGCTCGACGCGATCGGCACGGACGAGGCCAAGGCCCTGCGCGGCAAGGCCGCCGTCGCCAACGCGCGGCTCGCCTACGCGGCCTTCGAGGAGCTGTCGGCCACGGATCGCTGGAAGGCCCTCGCGGCCGACGGCGCCCACGCGCAGCGCCCGCTCTGGGCCTCCACCGGCGTCAAGAACCCGGACTACTCCCCCACCCTCTACGTCGACGACCTCGTCGTGAAGGACACCGTCAACACGATGCCGGAGAAGACCCTCGACGCCGTCGCCGAGCACTCCGAGTTCAAGGGTGACCAGGTCTCCGGGCGCGGCGCCGAGGCGCAGGAGGTCTTCGACAAGCTCGAGGCCGTCGGGATCGACATCACCGACGTGTTCCTCGTCCTCGAGAACGAGGGCGTCGAGAAGTTCGAGAAGTCCTGGACGGAACTGCTCGACACCGTCAACGGCCAGCTCGAAAAGGCGAAGGGCTGAAGCACGACATGACGACAGGGGAAAAGACCGGCGTCGAGATCGTGGACGCCGAACTGGCCGGGCGCGCCACGCCGCTGGCCGAGCGGCTGGTCGCCGACCAAGCCGCGTCGAAGCTGGCGGCGCAGGACCCCACGCTCTGGGGACCGGACGCCGAGTCCGAGGCGTCGATCCGGCTTTCGTGGACGACGCTGCACAAGTCGTCGCGGCCGCTGATCGGCGAGATCGAGGCGCTGCGGACCGAACTGCGGTCCGAGGGTGTCGACCGCGTCGTGCTCGCCGGCATGGGCGGCTCGTCGCTGGCGCCGGAGGTCATCGCCGGCACCGACGACGTCGCGCTGACCGTGCTCGACACCACCGACCCGGGCCAGGTCGCCGACGCGCTCGCCGGTGACCTCGAGCGCACGGTGATCGTCGTGTCGTCGAAGTCGGGCGGCACCGTCGAGACCGACAGCCACCGGCGGATCTTCGCGAAGGCGTTCACGGACGCGGGAATCGACGCGGCGCGGCGGATCGTGGTCGTCACCGACCCGGGCTCGCCGTTCCAGGAACTGTCCGAAAAGGAGGGTTACCGCAAGACCTTCCTCGCCGACCCGCACGTCGGCGGCCGCTACTCCGCGCTGACCGCGTTCGGGCTCGTCCCGGCCGGCCTCGCCGGCGCGGACGTCGCCCGCCTGCTCGACCAGGCCGCCTCGGTGGCCGAGGAGCTGGCCGCGGACTCGGTGGACAACCCGGCGGTCAAGCTGGCCGCCGCGTGGGCCGCCGCGCACGAAGCGGGCGCCGAGAAGGTCGTGCTCGCGGACTCCGGTTCCGGGATCAAGGGCTTCCCCGACTGGGCGGAGCAGCTGATCGCCGAGTCCACCGGCAAGCAGGGCACCGGGTTGCTGCCGGTCGCCGTCGAAGGCACCGAGGCGCCCGGCTTCGCCGACGCGAAGGCCGACGCCACCGCGGTCGCCGTCGGCGCCCCGAAGGGCGCGGCCAAGATCGGCGTCACCGGCTCGCTCGGCGCGCAGATGCTGCTCTGGGAGTTCGCCACCGCGCTGGCCGGGCGCCTGCTCGGGATCAACCCGTTCGACCAGCCCGACGTCGAAGCGGCCAAGAAGGCGGCGCGCGCGCTGCTGGACGACCCGGAGAAGCTCAAGGGCGGCGAGACGGCGTCCACTGTGGATGGACCGGTCGAGATCTTCGGATCCGACGGCGTGGCCACCGAAGGCAGCCTGACCGACGTGCTCCGCGCGTTCTTCGCGTCGGCGCCGGAGGCCGGCTACATCGCGGTGCAGGCCTACCTGGACCGCCTCGACGACGCGTCGACCCAGCTGCTGCGCGGGGAGATCGCCAAGCGCACCGGCCTGCAGACGACGTTCGGCTGGGGTCCGCGGTTCCTGCACTCCACCGGGCAGTACCACAAGGGCGGGCACCAGAACGGCGTCTTCCTGCAGCTCACCGGCGCCGTCGAGCACGACCTCGACGTGCCGGACCGGCCGTACACGCTGGGGCAGCTGCAGCACGCCCAGGCCCTGGGCGACGGGCAGGTGCTCGCCGAGCACGGCCGCCCGGTGCTGCGCCTGCACCTGACCGACCGCGCCGCGGGTCTCGCGGCCGTGGTCCGCGCAGTACAGGAGGTGGGCGCATGACCTGGAGCAACCCGCTGCGCGATCCGCGGGACAAGCGGCTCCCGCGCATCGCCGGGCCGTCCAGCCTGGTGATCTTCGGGGTCACCGGCGACCTGGCCCGCAAGAAGCTGATGCCCGCCATCTACGACCTGGCCAACCGCGGGCTGCTGCCCGCGGGCTTCTCGCTCGTCGGGTTCGCCCGCCGGGACTGGGAACACCAGGACTTCGGCGAACTGGTGCACGACTCGGTCAAGGCGCACGCGCGCACGCCGTTCAAGGAGTCGGTCTGGAACCGGCTCGCCGAGGGCATCCGGTTCGTGCAGGGCACGTTCGACGACGACGACGCGTTCGACCGGCTCGCGCAGACGGTCAAGGACCTCGACAAGGAACGCGGCACCGGCGGCAACACGGCGTTCTACCTGTCGATCCCGCCCGGCGCGTTCCCGGTGGTGACCAAGCAGCTGGCCCGCTCCGGGCTGGCCAACGCCGACGAGAACACCTGGCGCCGCGTGGTCATCGAGAAGCCGTTCGGGCACGACCTGAAGAGCGCCGAAGAGCTGAACGCGATCGTCAACGACGTCTTCCCCGAGGAGTCGGTGTTCCGCATCGACCACTACCTCGGCAAGGAAACGGTCCAGAACATCCTGGCGCTGCGCTTCGCGAACCAGCTGTTCGAGCCGATCTGGAACGCCAACTACGTCGACCACGTGCAGATCACCATGGCCGAGGACATCGGCCTCGGCGGCCGCGCGGGGTACTACGACGGCATCGGCGCGGCCCGCGACGTCATCCAGAACCACCTGCTGCAGCTGCTCGCCTTCACCGCGATGGAGGAGCCGCTGTCGTTCGAGCCGCGGGCCCTGCGCGCGGAGAAGATCAAGGTGCTCTCGGGCACCAGCGCGATCGGGCCGCTGAGCAAGACCACCGCGCGCGGCCAGTACGCGGGCGGCTGGCAGGGCGGCACGAAGGTGCCCGGCCTGCTGCAGGAAGAGGGTTTCGCGAAGGACTCGAAGACCGAGACCTACGCCGCGGTGACCCTCGAGGTGCAGAGCCGCCGCTGGGCCGGGGTGCCGTTCTACCTGCGCACCGGCAAGCGGCTCGGCCGCCGCGTCACCGAGATCGCCGTGGTGTTCAAGCGGGCGCCGCACCTGCCGTTCGACTCGACGTCGACCGAGGAGCTGGGGCAGAACGCCCTGGTCATCCGGGTGCAGCCGGACGAGGGCATCACGCTGCGGTTCGGCTCGAAGGTGCCGGGGACCACGATGGAGGTCCGCGACGTCACCATGGACTTCGGCTACGGGCACGCGTTCACCGAGTCCTCCCCCGAGGCCTACGAGCGCCTGATCCTCGACGTCCTGCTCGGCGAGCCGTCGCTGTTCCCGGTCAACGAAGAGGTCGAGCTCTCCTGGAAGATCCTCGACCCGGTGCTGGAGCACTGGGCCAAGGAGGGTTCGCCGGAGCAGTACCCGCCGGGCACCTGGGGCCCGCCGTCCGCCGACGAAATGCTGGAGCGCACCGGCCGGAAATGGAGGCGCCCGTGATCATCGACCTGCCGTCCACCACGACTTCGGCACTCAACAAGAAGCTGGTGGAGATCCGCGAACAGGGCGGGCAAGTGGCGCTCGGGCGGGTGCTGACGCTGGTCATCGTGGCCGACGACGACGCCTACCTCGAGTCGGCGATCGAAGCCGCCAACGGCGCGAGCCGCGAGCACCCGTCACGGGTGATCGTGGTCGCCAAGGGGGCGCGCACCGCGGCCCCGCGCATCGACGGCCAGATCCGGGTCGGCGGCGACGCCGGCGCGAGCGAGGTCATCGTGCTGCGGCTCTACGGCCCGCTGGCCGCCCAGGGCCAGAGCGCGGTCGTGCCACTGCTGCTGCCGGACGCGCCGATCGTCACCTGGTGGCCCGGCGCCGGCCCGAAGGACCCGGACAAGGACCCGCTCGGCGAGCTGGCCCAGCGCCGGATCACCGACTCGGCCGCGGAAAAGAGCCCGGTCAAGGCGCTGACCACGCGGGCGAAGGCCTACACGGCCGGCGACACCGACCTGGCCTGGACGCGGCTGACGCACTGGCGGGCCCAGCTCGTCTCGGCGCTGGACCTGCCGCCGTACGAGAAGATCACCGGCGCGACGGTGACCGGCGAGGCCGACTCGCCGTCGACCGAGCTGCTGGCCGCGTGGCTGGCCGAGTACCTGAAGGTGCCGGTCAAGCGGGTCAAGAGCTCGGGGGCGGCCGGGATCATCTCGGTGAACCTGGACCGTCGTTCGGGTGCGGTGGAGCTGCACCGGCCGGACGGGCGCGTCGGCACGCTGACCCAGCCGGGCCAGCCGACCCGGCGGATCGCCCTGCAGCGGCGCAGCACCCAGGACTGCCTGGTCGAGGAGCTGCGGCGGCTCGACCCGGACGAGGTCTACGAGGCGGCGCTGCACGGCCTGGGCAAGATCACGTCCGGCACCAACGGCAAGACGGGCGCACCGGCCAAGCCGGACGTCACGTCCCCGGCTGCCGCCGGCGCTGCTGAGGCTCCTTCGAAGGAGCCCGCCAAGGCTCCGGCGAAGGCCAAGGCGGGTGCCAACGGCAAGAAGAGCGATTCATGAGCAAGACCGAGGTCGTCGTCTACGCGAACCAGGACCTGCTGGCCGCCGCCGCGGCGGCCCGGCTGGTCACGCGGCTCGTGGACGTCCAGGCGGCCAAGGGCTCGGCCTCGCTCGTGCTCACCGGCGGCGGCACCGGTATCGCGGTGCTGTCGGAGCTGCGCGGATCCTCGGCCCGGGACGCGATCGACTGGTCGCGGCTGGACATCTACTGGGGTGACGAGCGGTTCGTCCCGGCCGATTCGGACGAGCGGAACGAGAAGCAGGCCCGTGAGGCCCTGCTCGACCACGTCCCGCTCGACCCGAAGCGGGTCCACGCGATCGCGGCGTCGGACGGCGAGTTCGGCGACGACGTCGACGCTGCCGCTCTGGCGTACGCCCAGGTGCTGGCCGACAACGCCGGCCCGGAGGACCACGGCGACGTGCCGTCGTTCGACATCATGCTGCTCGGCCTGGGCGGCGAAGGGCACACCGCGTCGGTGTTCCCGGAGTCCCCGGCGGTCCACGAGACCGAGCGTTCGGTGGTGGCGGTGCGCAACTGCCCCAAGCCGCCGCCGACGCGGGTTTCGCTGACGCTCCCGGCGATCCGCCGGGCCCAGGACGTCTGGCTGATGACGGCGGGCGAAGCGAAGGCCGATGCGGTGGCGCTGGCCCTCTCGGGTGCCGGCGAGGTCCAGCTCCCGGTGGCGGGGGCCCGCGGGCACCGCCGGACGCTGTGGCTGCTCGACCGCACCGCGGCGGGCAAGCTCACCAAGGTGTACCAGCCGCCGACGGCCTAGTCGTCGTGGGTTCCGTGAAGGCCTCCTGCCACCGGCAGGGGGCCTTCACTGTTTTGCGCTTCGTCAGGCGCGGTCGTGGAGGGTGACCTGGTAGCCGTCGGGGTCGGCGAAGGTGAACGTCCGGCCGAAGGGCCCGTCGACCGGCGCGGAGACGATCGTGTGGCCGTCGGCGGCGAGCGCGTCGTGGATGGCCTGGACATCGGTGGCGTGCAGCCAGATCGCGGCACCGATGCCGGGCTGGGCCACGGAGGCGAGATCGGTGCCGGGCAGGACGTCGCGGAGCGCGAAGGCGATCGGTTTCGTCTCGAAGACGACGGCGTGCGGCGGCCCGGCCGGCGAGCGGACGAGGCCGAGGTACTGCTCGTAGAACGCCTGCGAAGCGTCGAGATCGCGCGCTTGCAGCGAGATGAAGTCGGGTCCGGTGGCGGGCATTGGCACTCCTTCGTCTGTGTCAGTCTTCTGACACGCATCAATCTATGTCAGAATACTGACATGAGTCAAGACGGTGCGGGCGTCGACCTGGAGACGTCACTGGGTTACCTGCTGAAAGAGGCGTCGAGCGTCCTGCGCGCGGCGATGGAGGAGGTGCTGCGGCCGCTCGGGATGACCGTGACGCACTACTCGTGCCTCGAGCTGCTGGCGCAGCGGCCGGGCTTGTCGAACTCCGAGCTGGCCCGGGGCGCGTTCGTGACGCGGCAGTCGATGAACGTGCTGCTCCAGAACCTGGAGCGGGAGGGCCACGTGACCAGGCCGGCGGAGGCGCCCGTCGGGAAGGTGCTCCCGACGCGGCTCACACCCCGCGGACGGCGGAGCCTGGAGAAGGCGACGGTGGCGGTCCGGTCTGTCGAGGTCAGGATGCTGGCCGGTCTCAGCGAGGCCGAGCAGGTCGGCGCGTTCCGGGTTCTGCGGAGCATGATCCATTCCCTGCGGGAAGGCGCCTAGCTCGGCCCCATATCGCCTCGCCTGGATCGAAGTGCGGCCGAGCGTGAAACCCGCGACTGCCACCTCGGACCCGGCAGACCCTCTTTCGCGATGAGCCGGAAACCGGGTCATCCGCACCTGCGGCCGCTCACTCCATGCCACCTGCGTTCCGACCACTCGTCCCGGCCGTTGAATGCGTGCACCAGCGACACTCCGCACAGCTGCTGCCCCCCAGCCCGGCCGTTCAGTCCCGAATGATCTCGCCTGTTCCCCGGAAGTTCGCCTTACGCGCCAACAGCATTCCGGGCGGCTGCCACCCAGTCCAGCCGTTCACGTCGAGCGCTCCCGCCCGTTTCCAGGCCGCCCACTCCATGCGCCAGCAGCGTTCCGAGCCGCTGCTGCCGTCAGTCCAACCACTCACATCCGAGCACTCGCTCGCCTGCCGCCGACTCCGTGCGCCAGCAGCGTTCCGAGCGGCTACCGCCTCAGTCCAACCACTCACACCCGAGCACCTCGCTCGCGCCCCGGCCGCCCACTCCATGCGCCAGCGGCACTCCGAGCGACCACTACCCCCGTCCAGCCGCCACTCCTGCAAGCTCTCGCCTGCCCCCCTGGCCGTTCACTCCGTGCGCCAGCCGCGCTCCAGGCGGGCGAAGATCTCCTCCGCCGCTCGGCGGGGGTTTTCGTGGGCCGCGATCAGCTCGCGCGATGCCAGCGCGAAGCGGGCCAGCGCCGCGCACGCCACGTCGTCCTCCGGGGCGCCCGACTCCTCCGCGATCGCGCGGGCCAGCGCCGTCTCGTGGCGCATCCACATCCGCCTGCCGTACTCGCGCAGGGCCGGGGTGCTTTCGATGAGCCGGAGGAACGCGTCGTCCGGGCTTTCGGCCACGTCGACCAGGATGTGCTTGCGCAGCGCGTCCACGATCGTGTGCCCCGGCGGCCGGCCGCGGACGGCCTCGACCAGCGCCGTCTCGATGTCGGCCTCCTGGTCGAACACCAGGGCTTCCTTGCTGGGGAAGTGCTTGAAGAGCGTCGTCACCGAGACGTCGGCCGCGTCGGCGATCTCCTTGACCCCGACCTGGTCGAAGCCGCGCGCGAGGAACAGCTCCAGCGCCGCGTCGGCCAGCGCCTTGCGGGTCTGCGCCTTCTTGCGCTCACGGCGCCCGATCACTTCCGTCATGCCCTCAGCCTACGTGACGGTGAACTCACTTTAAAAGTGTAGTCATTGCACTTTCGTAGTGACTCTGGTTTCCTGGGTTCATCGCCGCCGGAGAGACCAGCGGCCCGAACTTCCCGGAGGAAGCCATGAACACCAGCACCAGCAGCACCAGTGAGACCAGCAGCACCACCACGATCGCTGTCGTCGGCGCCGGGCTCGGCGGACTCGCCTGCGCCCGCGTCCTGCAGCTGCACGGCCTCGACGTCACCGTCTTCGAGCAGGAGGCCTCGGCCGACGCCCGCCCGCAGGGCGGCACCCTCGACATGCACGGCGACACCGGCCAGGTCGCCCTCCGCACGGCCGGCCTGTACGAGACGTGGCGCGCGCTCGCCCGGCCCGAAGGCCAGCAGATGCGCGCGATCGACCCGTTCGGCGCCGACGTCGTCATGGACGAGATCCCCGCCGAGGACGACGAGTTCAAGCCCGAGATCGACCGCGGCCAGCTCCGCGGCCTCCTGCTGGACTCACTCACCCCCGGCACCGTCCGCTGGGGCCGCGCCACTCAGGACGTCACGCCACTGCCGGACGGCACCGCCCGGCTGCGCTTCACCGACGGCGCCACGGAGGACTTCGGCCTGGTCGTCGGCGCGGACGGCGCGTGGTCCCGCGTCCGCCGGGCCCTGACCGGGGTCCGGCCCGAGTACAGCGGCGTCGCGTTCGTCGAGTTCGGGCTCGACGACGCCGACCGGCGGCATCCGGCCCTGGCCGCGTTCACCGGCCAGGGCACGATGGTCGCGAAGACCGGCGGGAACGCGATCTTCGCCCAGCGCAACAGCAACGGCCACATCCGCGGCTACGCCGTGTTCCACGCGCCGGAGGACTGGCACGCCGGCTTCGCCTTCGCCGACACCGCCGCCGTACGCGCGACCCTGCTGGAGCGCTACGCCGGCTGGCACCCGGAGCTGCTCGGGTTCCTGCGCGACAACGACGGCGAGTTCACGCACCGGCCGCTCTACGTCCTGCCAGTGCCGCACGCCTGGACGTCGGCCCCCGGCGTCACGCTGCTCGGCGACGCCGCACACCTGATGCCTCCGCTCGGGGTCGGCGCGAACCTCGCCATGCTGGACGGCACCGAGCTGGCGACCGCGCTGGCAACGTCGCCGTCCGTCGCCGAGGCGATCCGCGTTTACGAGGCCCGGATGCTGCCGCGGTCGATCGAAACGGCGGCGGCGTGCCGGGAGGGTCTCGTCCACCTTCTGAGTGACGAGGTCCGCCCGGCGGCGGCCTGACGACCTATGCCGGGCGACCACGGAGAGGTAACGTGATTCCCACGATGTGGTCGTCCCGGTGCACGCTCGGCAGTGACAGATCCACTGTCAGTAGTGCGTCGCGGGTGCCATCGCCCGAACGGCGCAAGCGAATGCGAAATCCGGACGCCAAAAGACCGACGGCGCGTGAAACTTACCGCCTTCCCACGCAACCTCGTTAGCATCCGCACATTTGTTCTCTCCTGCGCGTCCCGATCGGGCCCTGAGCACCTCTCACCATCAAGTCCACAAGACGAATGGGGTCGCCAGCGATGAGTACAGAGGGACTCTCGATTCCAGGCATCTCGATCGCCGGCTCGGGGCCGTCGGCCGCCGAGCGGGTGCGAAGGCGTGGTCTGAGCGCGTTCGGGTCGCTCCCCCGCCCCGCTGTGGTCATGTTCGCCATCGAGGCGGCCGCGGTCATCCTGGCCGTGCTCGACGTCTGGCTGGTGATCCCCGAGAAGGCCCAGCCCTACTCGATCTACCTGTCCGGCGCGGCCTGCCTCGCCGTGGTGTTCCGCCGCAAGTTCCCGTTCCTGGCCGTGCTCGTCGCGGTCCCCGGTTTCCTGGCCGGGTGGGCGCAGCTGGCGAGCATGATCACGCTCGGCATGCTCGCCACCCGCCGTCAGCTGCACTGGCAGACCTGGGTCGGCGCGGCGCTGGTGTGGACCTGCCGGTTCGTGCAGTGGCCGCTGGAGGACTTCGTCCAGCTGAGCTGGCGCGAGCACATCCTCGACGGCATCTACGGCGTGCTCGTCGCCGGCATGCCGATCGCGATCGGCATGCTCATCGGGGCCCGCACCGAGGTCGCGAACAAGCTCGCCGAGCTGGCCACGAGCCGGGACCGCGAGCGCCGCTTCCACGCCGACGCCGTCCGCGCCGAGGAACGCGCCCGGCTGGCCCGGGAGATGCACGACGTCGTGTCGCACCAGATCACGCTGATCGCGATGCAGGCGGGCGCGCTGCAGGCCCAGACCACCGACGAGCGGTCGCTGGAGACGGCGCAGGTCATCCGCGGGCTGAGCAAGCGGACGCTCGAGGAGCTGCGGTCCCTGGTCAGCGTGCTGCGCGCCGGTTCGGAGGACGACGGCCCCCGCCCGGGCATCAACGAGCTCGACCGGCTGATCCGCACGTCCGACGTCCCGGTGCACCTGACGGTCGAGCACCTGCCGGACGCGCTGCCCAACCAGGTCTCCGCGGCGGCGTACCGGACGGTGCAGGAGTGCCTGACCAACGTCCACAAGCACGCCCCGGGCGCGACCGCGACCATCCGCATCCAGGGTGAGCACGGAGCGCTCAAGATCGAGGTCCGCAACGAGCGCGCCCGACGCGCTGGCGAGGCCCTGCCATCGGGCGGCCACGGCCTGACCGGGCTGGCCGAGCGGGCCCGCCTGCTGGGCGGCAGCTTCGAGACGTCGGGCACCGAGGACGGCGGCTTCCGGGTGCGGGCGCGGTATCCGCTGAGCCTCTGACCTGCTGAGCCGCAGCAGGATCGCGGATTGGGGCGCAGCCCCCGGTTTCCAGCTTACGGGCGGGCACCGACGATTCCGGCTTCGATGACGCCGCGAGCGGCGGATTCAGGACTTCAGTGTCCTGGGTTCGCCGCTCGCGGCTTTTCGGGCTCCGGACTTGTCGGTGCCAGCCCGTAGCCTCGAATCGGGGGCTGCTCAGGTGGGCTGAGGGTCGGCTCGCGTGCCCAAACGGTCGGTTGGCGTACCCGCAGAGCCGGCTCGCGCACCCTGGTGTCAGCTCGCGTGCCCAGACGGTCGGTTGGCGTACCCGGGCAGTCGGCTCGCGTGCCTGCGGAGTCGGCTCACGTACCTAGAGAGTCAGCCCGCGTGCCTGCAGAGTCGGCTCACCTACCTCGAGTCAGCACGCGTACACGGGCGGTCGGTGCGCGCACCAGCAGAAGTCGGCTCACGTACCTAGAGAGTCAGCCCGCGCGCCTGCAGAGTCGGCTCACCTACCTCGAGTCAGCTCGCGTACATGGGCGGTCGGTGCGCGCACCAGCAGAAGTCGGCTCACGTACCTAGAGAGTCGGCTCGCGTGCCTGGACAGTCGGCTCGCGTACCTGGGCGGTCGGTTCGCGTCATCGGAGGATCGGCTTGCGTGATTGCGGAGCCGGGTCCCGTGACGGGAAGGTCGACTCACGTGATTGCGGAGCCGACGCGTGTGGCTGGAGGGTCGACACGTGTGATTGGGGGGTCGACACGGCTTCGGTGTGGTGGCTGCGAAGGAGAGCGAGCGCGCGCGAAAAGCCACCTCGAGGGGTTTGCTCCCTCGGGGTGGCTTCCGGCGGTGACGCTTAGATGATCTCCCGGCGCTGGCGCAGACGCTCGAGAGCCTCGGCGAGGATGGCCTCGCCGTCGGCGTCGCTGCGCCGCTCCTTCACGTACGCCAGGTGGGTCTTGTAGGGCTCGGTCCGGGGTGCGGCCGGCGGGTTCTTCTCGTCCTGCCCGCCGGGGAGCCCGCAGCGGGGGCAGTCCCACTCGTCGGGGATCTCTGCCTCCATCGCGAACGACGGACGGGCCTCGTGCCCGTTGGCGCACCAGTAGCCGACTCGGCGCCGCGGCGCCGACTCACCTCGTTCCGATTCGCCCGTAGGTCCGGCACCCACCCGGGTGCCCCGAATCGCGTTACCGCCAACCATGAATCCTCACACCTATGGAATCGGCGGCGCGCCCCCCAATAGGCACGCCGAATCGCTGCGCACCCCGCTGGTGTGACCCGGTCTCGATCGCCGGCGGGGACGCCGGACGTCACACCTTGAGCAGCAGGCCCAGCCCGATGATGCTGATCAGCCAGACTGCGCCCAGCCCCAAGGTGATCCGGTCGAGGTTCTTCTCGGCCACGCTCGACCCGGCCAGGCTGGACTGCATCCCACCGCCGAACAGCGACGACAGGCCACCGCCCCGGCCCCGGTGCAGCAGCACCGCGACCACCAGGAAAACGCTGGTGACGATCAACAGGATTTGCAGGAACAGCTTCATGTCATCCTCTGGGCTCTAGGAGAATGCAGGGGTACGGCATGGTTGTTTCCGACCACCACCGTACCCCTGGACTCGTCCACTGCTGTGTGACGGACCGGATACACAGGTTACCCGGTCGTGGCCTCGATCAGGGCAGCGGCCCGCCCGCGGCGAGTGCGCAGAGTTTCGTGAACTCCTCGCCGTCGAGGCTCGCCCCGCCGACCAAGGCGCCATCGATGTTTTCGCACGCCACCAGCTCGCCGATGTTGCCCGACTTCACCGAGCCGCCGTAGAGGACCCGGACCGACGTCGCGATCTCGTCGCCGTACTTCTCCTGCAGGGTGGCGCGGATGGCCTTGCAAACCTCTTCGGCGTCGGACGAGGAGGCGACCTTGCCGGTGCCGATCGCCCAGACCGGCTCGTACGCGACGACGACATCCTTGACCTGCTCGGCCTTGAGGCCCTTCAGACCGTCGATCAGCTGCGTCGTGGTGTGGTGGATGTGCTCGCCGGCCTCGCGGACCTCGAGCTTCTCCCCGATGCAGAGGATCGGCGTGATGCCGTGCTTGAGCGCGGCCTTGACCTTCTTGTTGACGAGCTCGTCGGTCTCGGCGTGGTATTCGCGCCGCTCCGAGTGCCCGACGGTGACGAACTTGCAGCCCAGCTTGGCCAGCATCACGCCCGACACCTCGCCGGTGTAGGCACCGGCGTCGTGGGAGGAGATGTCCTGCGCGCCGTAGGTCAGCGACAGCTTGTCGCCGTCGACCAGGGTCTGCACGCTGCGGATGTCGGTGAACGGCGGCAGCACTGCCACGTCGACCTTCGCGTAGTACTTCTCCGGCAGCGCGAAGGCGATCTTCTGCACCAGCGCGATCGCCTCGAGGTGGTTCAGGTTCATCTTCCAGTTGCCGGCGATGAACGGCTTGCGTGCCACTAGTTCTTCTCCTCCAGGACGGTCACGCCCGGCAGTTCCTTGCCTTCGAGGTACTCGAGCGAGGCCCCGCCTCCGGTGGAGATGTGCGAGAAGCCGTCCTCGGGCAGGCCGAGCTGCCGCACCGCGGCCGCGGAGTCGCCGCCGCCGACGACGGTGAACGCGTCGCTCTTGACCAGGGCTTCGGCGACGGCACGGGTGCCGCCGGCGAACGCCTCGAACTCGAACACGCCCATCGGGCCGTTCCAGAACACGGTCTTGGCGTCGACCAGCTTGGCGGCGAACAGCTCGCGCGTCTTCGGGCCGATGTCCAGGCCCTCGCGGTCGGCCGGGATGGCCGTGGCCTCGACGACCTCGTGCTCGGCGTCGGCCGAGAACCCGGTCGCGGCGAGGACGTCGACCGGCAGCACCAGTTCGACACCCCGCTTCTCGGCCTCGGCGAGGAAGCCCTTCACCTGGTCGAGCTGGTCGGCCTGCAGCAGCGACTTGCCGACCTCGTGGCCCTGGGCCTTGAGGAAGGTGTAGGCCATGCCGCCGCCGACGAGCAGCCGGTCGACCTTGGTCAGCAGGTTCGCGATGACGCCGAGCTTGTCGGACACCTTCGCGCCGCCGAGCACGACCACGTAGGGCCGCTGCACGTCGTCGGTGAGCTTCTTCAGCACGTCCAGCTCGGCCAGCACGAGGCCGCCCGCGTACGCCGGGAGCACCGAAGCGACCTCGTAGACCGAGGCCTGCTTGCGGTGCACGACGCCGAAGCCGTCGGAGACGAACGCGCCGCCGGGCACGAGCGCGCCCAGCTCGGCGGCCAGCTCGGAGCGGTCCACGGCGTCCTTGCTGGTCTCGCGCGCGTCGAAGCGCACGTTCTCCAGCAGGACGACGCTGCCCTCGGCGAGACCGCCGGTCAGCGCCTTCGCGGACTCGCCGACCAGGTCACCGGCCAGCGCGACCTCGGCGCCGAGCAGCTCGGACAGCCGGGCGGCGACCGGGGCCAGCGTGTACTTCGGGTCCGGCTCGCCCTTGGGGCGGCCGAGGTGCGCGGTGACGACGACCTTGGCGCCCGCCTCGGCGAGCTTCTTGATCGTCGGCAGCGCGGCGCGGACCCGGCCGTCGTCGGTGATGCGATCCCCGTCGAGCGGGACGTTCAGGTCGGAGCGCACGAGTACGTACCGGCCCTGAACGCCCTCGCCCAGCAGGTCGTCGAGGTTCTTGACGGTCATCGGGTCAGGAGAGCTTCGAACCGATGAGCTTGGCCAGGTCGGCGAGGCGGTTGGAGTAGCCCCACTCGTTGTCGTACCAGCCGACCACCTTGACCTGGTTGCCGATGACCTTGGTCAGCGGCGCGTCGTAGATGCAGGAGGCCGGGTCGGTGACGATGTCCGAGGAGACGATCGGGTCGTCGCTGTAGCGCAGGATGCCGGCCAGCGGGCCGTCTGCGGCGGCCTTGTAGGCGGCGTTGATCTCCTCGACCGTGGCGGCTTTGGAGAGCGTCACGGTGAGGTCGGTGGCCGAGCCGGTCGGGATCGGGACCCGCAGCGCGTAGCCGTCCAGCTTGCCCTGCAGCTCCGGCAGGACGAGGCCGATGGCCTTGGCGGCGCCGGTCGAGGTCGGGACGACGTTCACGGCGGCGGCCCGGGCGCGGCGCAGGTCCTTGTGCGGGGCGTCCTGCAGGTTCTGGTCCTGCGTGTAGGCGTGGACCGTGGTCATCAGGCCCTGCTCGATGCCGAAGGCGTCGTTGAGGACCTTGGCCAGCGGGCCGAGGCAGTTGGTGGTGCAGGAGGCGTTCGAGATGATGACCTGCGAGCCGTCGTACTTGTCGTCGTTGACGCCGAGCACCACGGTCAGGTCCTCGCCCTTGGCGGGCGCGGAGATGATGACCTTCTTCGCCCCGCCGGCGATGTGCGCCTTGGCGGCGTCGGCGTTGGTGAAGAAGCCGGTCGACTCGAGGACGACGTCCACGCCCAGGTCGCCCCAGGGCAGGTTGGCCGGGTCGCGCTCGGCGAGGGCCTTGATGGTCTTGCCGTCAACGACGATGCCCTCGTCGCTGACGCTGACCTCACCCGGGAACCGGCCCAGGATCGAGTCGTACTTCAGCAGGTGGGCCATGGTGGCGACGTCGCCGAGGTCGTTGAAGGCGACGACCTCGATGTCGTGGCCGCTGGCCTGCACGGCGCGGAAGAAGTTGCGGCCGATGCGGCCGAAGCCGTTGACACCTACGCGAACGGTCAATGCTGCCACTCCTCTGAGGATCGGCCGGGAGGCCCGGCCGTGACTTGCGGGCTCGCGGCAACCCTAGCGTGCGGGCATGCGCGTCCCTGACTGCCCTGACGAGACTTCCACCACTTGGCGAACGGGTCAAGAATCGATTAAGAAGCCGACGCGTGTCCAGGCCCGGAGTTCACCTGTTCGTCATCCGGACCACGGCGGACCAGGCAGGCTCGCGGTCCGCCGGTTCCGGCTGGCCGCGCGGGGTGCCGATGCCTCCCAGGCTGGTACTGGGCCGCGGGCGGGGTGAGCGACTCAATCGATCAAGATCCTGTCCTCCCCTCACTCGGCCAGCTCGCGTTCGAGCGGGGTCCGGAACCGCGGGATCACCCGGACCACGCCGAACCACTTCGCGCAGCGGTCCGCCGCCGCCTCCACCGCCGCTTTCTCCTCCGCGGAGACGTCCTCCAGCAGCCGGAACACCACCTCGCCCGACTCACGCTGGGCCCAGCCGCCCACGATGCGGCCGTTCGCCCAGACCGTCGGGCCGACGTTGCCGAAGCGGTCGAACAGCGCCGCCTTGTGCTCGCCGAGGAACCAGTCGCGGTCCTGCCAGCCCATCGGGGTCGGGTCGAGGCACGGGAGGAACGCCGCCCAGGTCGGCGGTTCGGGCACCGGTTCGAGGTCGTCCGCCAGGGCCACCCCCGGTACGCCGCCCAGGTCGACGTCGGCCGTTTCCAGCCCGGCCAGCGCCTTCTTCGTCTGGCCGAGCGTCCACCCGGTCCACCAGCGCAGGTCCGCCAGCGGGGCCGGGCCGTACGCGCGCAGCCAGCGCCGCGCCAGCTCGACGCGCGCCTCGGCGGCGCTCCACGGGGCGAGGCCGCCCGCCACCCACCCGTCCAGGGGATGCCAGACGTACTGGGTGCTCAGCCAGGTGCCGCGCGGGCGGCCGCGGACGATGCGGCCGTCGACCGCCAGCTGGAACAGCACCCGGCTGGTGACGTTGCCGATCGCCTCGTACGGCTTGCCCTTCGACATCTGCAGCCGCTGCCGCAGCCGGGGTTCGGCCTCGCTCAGCTGTTGCGCGGTCGCCGAGCCGAGGCCGCGCAACTTGGCTTCGACCGCCGTTTCGACCTCGGCCAGCCACTTCCCCGGCTCCGGCACGTTCTCCGGGTACCCCTGCTGCCCGAGGTGCTGCTCCAGCAGCCGCCGCTGCTTGGCCGCAATGTCCGCCGAACAGCCGGCCTGCACGAGGGCCGCGGTCTCCAGGCCGGTGACGAACACCGTGCGGCGCATGCCGAGCAGCCGCAGCACCGTGCGGTCCTCGTACAGCGCGCGCTCGACCTCGGCGATCGCGGGCCCGTCGAGCCGGGCGGCCGCCGAGAGGTGCACGGTCGCCGGGTCGGTGGCGTGCAGCGCGACGACACCCGCGACGGCGTCCTCGACCGTGGCCGCGGGCGCGGCGAGGTGGTGGCGGACGCCGAGGCGGGCTCGGCGCTGGGCGGTGGAGATCTCGGAAGGCACCCGGAATTCCTACCACCCGGCACCGACGAAAACGCGTGGTCACCCCGCCGGCCAGGGCGTTAGCCTCGCGGCATGGTCTCCAGCGCGCACCTCGCGGCGTTCGCCGCGCTGACGTTCCTGATGGTCGTCGTCCCCGGGCCGAGTGTGCTGTTCACGATCAGCCGCGCGCTGACCGTCGGGCGGCGCGACGCGCTCCTCACCGTCCTCGGCAACTCGGTGGGCGTCTACACGCAGGTCGTCGCGGTCGCGTTCGGCCTCGGCGCGCTCGTGACGACGTCGGCCGCGGTGTTCACCACGATCAAGATCGCGGGCGCGGCCTACCTGGTGTACCTGGGGATCCAGGCGGTGCGGCACCGCCGCCGGCTGACCGACGCGATGGCCGCGCAGGTGCGCTCGGTGCCCGGGCGCGTGATCACCGTGCTGCGCGACGGTTTCGTGGTCGGCTTCGCGAACCCGAAGTCGATCGTGTTCCTGGCCGCGCTGCTCCCCCAGTTCGTCGACCCGGCCGCCGGTTCGGTGCCGGCGCAGATGCTGGTGCTCGGGCTCTGCCTGCCCGCGATCGCACTGGCCACCGACAGCGCTTGGGCGCTGGTCGCGGGCACGGCGCGGGCGTGGTTCGCCCGCTCGCCGCGGCGGCTGGAGGCGGTCGGCGGCACCGGCGGCCTGGTGATGATCGGCCTCGGCACCACGCTGGCCTTCACCGGCCGGAGCGACTGACACGGATGTCCTTCACGGCTTTGCGGCCGGGTCGCGCAGTACCAGGGCCAGCAGGCCGGGGAAGGCCGCGTCGAATTCGGGGCGGCGCAGGCGGTTCAGGCGGCGCGGGCCGTCGTCGCGTTGTTCGATCAGGCCCGCCGCGCGCAGGACCGCGAAGTGGTGGCTGCGGGTCGCCTTCGCCACCGGGAGGTCGAACGTGCCGCACGCCTTCGTCCACTCCGGCACGGCCGCGAGCTCACGCAGGATGCTGCGGCGGACGGGGTCGGCGACCGCGGCCAGGGCGTCCTGCAGCGACACCTCCGCCGGCGGCGCGTGCGTGAGCCCGCGGGCCCGTGCCGTCGTCACCGCAGGGCCTCCGCCAGCGCGGGCCACCACTCGCGGGGCAGGTCGCCGGCCGGGACGACGACCTGGTCCGCCCCCGCCGCCCGGTATTCGCGCAGCCGGGCCACGACCGTGTCGAGGTCGCCGCGCACGGTGAGCCCGTCGACCAGCCGGTCGGACAGGTCCGTGACGTCGGCGTCGGTGAAGCCCATGCGGCGGAAGTTGTTGGCGTACCCGGGCATCCCGGCCAGGAACCGCAGCGAACCCTCGCGAGCGCGCTCGCGGGCCGCGGCGGGGTCCGTCTCCGCGACGACGTTCAGCAGCACCACCAGCTGCTTCCCGGTGCCGAGGATCTCCCGCGCCGACGCGACGTAGTCCGTCGTCACGAGGAACGGGTAGGCACCCGACGCGCGGTCGCGCGCCAGCTGGAGCATCTTCGGGCCCAGCGCGGACAGGATGCGCGCCGACGCGGGGACGGTGTCGTCGAGCTCGTCGAGGTAGTCGTTCAAGGTGGCGAAGGGCCGGGGACCGTGGGCGCCGCCGAGGCCGACGACGAACCGCCCGGCCGGCAGGTCCGCGTACGCCCGGGCCACGTCGGCCGAAGGCACCCGGTCGACCGGGAGGATGCCGCTGGCCACCGGGATCGTCGCGGTCCCGTGGATCACGTCGGCGATCAGCGGCAGGTTGCTGGCCTGCCCGCCCGGCAGCCAGACCGCGGCGTACCCCAGCTCCTCGAGCTCGGCGGCGGCCGCGACGGCTTCCGGCCCGGTCGTGTTCAGTGTGGCGCCCAGCGCCCCCAGGTTCGTCATGCGCGGGTGAACCCCGGACCGCCGCCCGATGTTCCCGTCACGCGGTCTGTTCGTCCTCAGCGGAATCAGCGGATTCAGAGTCCGGGTCGAGGGCGTCCCCGACCCGCGAGAACATCCGGGTCGCCGAGAGCCGCGCGACGCCGTCCGGGTCGCCGAGGTCGTCGAGGGAGTTGCGGACCGTCGAATCGACCGACAGGTACTTCCGGCCCGCGCGCAGGTCGGCGTCGTTGCGCAGCCGGACGATCAGCGGGAACTCCGAGAGCGCGCCCGCGTCGAACAGGCCGGTCGTGTAGATCAGCTGGACGCCCAGCGCCTCGGCCACCGCCCGCTGCAGCTCCAGCAGGTACCCGGCGGACGCGCGGCCGATCGGGTTGTCCAGGAACAGCACGCCGGAGTGGCGGTTGCGGACCTTGCCGCGGTTGTTGGCGCGCAACGCCGCGAGCGTGCAGTAGAGGATGATCGCCGCGGTCAGCTGCTGGCCGCCGGAAAACACGTCGCGGATCTCCGAGACGCGCTGGCGTTCGGTCCGCAGCACCGAGTCCGGCTTGAGCATGTCGACGCGGAAGCCCTTGGGCGCCGCGGCGCGGACCCCGCGCAGCACCAGGGAAAGCCCGTCGCGCTTGACGTCGCGGCCGTCGGCGGTCTTGCCCACCGCGGCCTCGTCGACGACCTCGCCGAGCTTCTCGGTGAGCGCGTTGTCCTCCAGCTCGGTGAACCGGATGCGCAGGAACTCCTGCCCGGACCAGTCGCCGAGGCCGTCGGGCAGCCGCGAGACCCGCTGGGCCGAGCGCAGCTGCCGGAGCGCGCCGTCGACCATGCCCTGCAGGCGGGTGATGATGCCGCCGCGGTGCCGGTCGATCTGCGCGAGGTCGTCGGTGAGCGACCGCAGCCGCGGCCGCAGCGCCTCCGCCCACTCGGCGGCGTGCGCGGGCAGCTGGTCGCGCTTGACCGAGATGACCTGCTGGCGCACCGGCGTGCTCAGCTTCTCGAAGCGCTTCTCCGTCGCGTACTGGGCCAGCTGGTCCGCGGCTTCGCGCACCCGGCGGTCGCCCGCGTCGGCGGCGTCCTGCGCTTCGGTGAGCGTCGCGTTGAGCCGGGTGTGCTGGGCGCGCGCGGTGTCGACGTCGCCGTCGTAGGCGTCCGCGTCCTTGTCGGTGACCAGGTGGGCCAGGGAGTCGGCGAGCAGCGAGAACCCGGACGCGGAGTTCCGCGCGGAGTCCAGCGTCTCCTCGGCCGCCGCGCGGCGTTCCTGCAGCTCTTCCCACTTCCGCGCGGCGACGGAGACCTCCAGCCCGGCGGCGTCGATCAGCCCCAGGCCGTGCTCGATGTCGCGCGGCTTTTCCCCGTTGACGCCGTTCTGCAACGGCAGCGCGTCCAGTTCGGCGCGCCGCGTCGAGACGAGCCCGATCGCTTCCGTGCGTTCGTCTTCCAGGCTGTCGACGACCCGGCGGGCGCGCGCGAGGGCCGCCGCGCGGGCGGACGCGTCGGAGCCGTCGGGCGTCTCCAGCAGCTCGGCGGCGGCCGCGCGGACGGCCTCGTCCAGGGACTCGACGGCCGAGCCCGCAGCGGCTTCGGCCGACTCGGCCTGCTCCAGCTCGGCCCGCAGGTCGCTGCCGACCTCGACCTTCGCGTACGACTCGGACGCCGACAGGTAGGTCCGGCGCAGGGCGTCGACCGGCTCGGACGGCACCGGGCCGTCACCCGCATCGGCCGCGCCCGGCACCTCGGCGAGCTCGGCGCGGGCGGTGGTCGCCGTCCGGCGGTGCCCGTCGGCCGTGCGCTGCTCCTCCCCCGCCTGTTCCCGCAGCCGCGCGGCCTTGCCCGCGGCGTCGGACGCCTGCAGGTCGGCCCGCTCGGCCACCTCGGTGGCCCGCTCGACGTCCTCGGTCCACTCCGCGATCCGGGCGCTCCGCGTGGCGAGCTCGCCCAGCTTCCGCGCCCGCTCCTCGGCCTCGGCCGCCGCGGCCCGCAGCTCCGGGACGCGCTCGCGCAGCGACGCCGTCTTTTCGCTCAACCGCGCGAATTCCGCCTCGGCCTGCGCCAGCGCCGTGCGTGCGGTCTCGCGCGCGGTGCGGGCGGCTTGGGCCTGCTCGGCGAGCGTCGCGATCGCGCCGGGCGGGTAGTCCTCGCGCCAGGTCGTGAGCTTCCACGTCAGCGCGCCGTCCGCGGACAGCTTGGCGGACAACGTTTCCAGCCGCCGTTGCCGCTCGGTGTTGCGCCGGGCGACGGCTTCCCGCTCCGCGTCCGCGGCTTCTTCGTCGTACATCGCGGGGTTCGGCGGCACGAGGAACTCGACGCCGGGCGCGGCCGCCGCCTCGGCCAGCAGGGCCTCGGTGGTGCCGACGGCGATGATCGCGCTCGGCAGCAGCCGGCGCTTGGTCAGCACCTCACGCGCCCGGCCGGCGTGGGCGGCGTCGTTGAGCAGGACGCCGGAAACCAGCTGCGGCAGGTTTTCCAGCACCTCGGCGCGCCGGGCGGCGTCCAGTTTGGACAGATAACGCCAGCCGGACCACGCGGTGATCCCGGCTTCCTCCAGGGCGTCCAGCGCGGCCTGGACGTCCTGCGGTGGCGGCAGCAGCCCGCCGGAGCCGAGCGCGGACAGGGCCCGCTCGTCGGCGGACTCCTCCATCCGCAGCGCGGTCTGCTCCTTCTCGACGGACGCGCTCGCCTCGCGCAGCCGTTCCAGCAGCACCGGAAGGTCGCTCTCGAGGGCGACGTCGTCCGCGCCGAGCAGCTCGACCAAGCGGCCCTCGGCGGCGAGCGCGTCGGTGCGCCGGTGGGCGCGGTCGAGGTCCTCGGTGGCGCGCTCGAAGCGGTCCTGGGTGGTCCCGGCGAGCTGGTGGGCCTCGTTCACGGCCCGTTGCGCCGCTTGGAGATCCGCCGCGACGCGGTCGAGTTCCTGCTCACGCCGGGTCAGCTCGGCCGCCGCGGCTTCGGCGGCGGTCCGGGCCGCCCGCGAGGTGTCCGCGACGTCGGCGCCCGAGGGCAGCAGCCCGCCGCGGACGGCGTTCTGGACCTCTTCGCGCAGCTCGGTGATCCGCGTGGTCAGGCCGCGGGCCTCGGCGCGCCGGGACGCCGCGAGGTTGGCGGCCTCGTCGCGTTCGGTCTGTGCCTTCTCGGCTTCGGCGCGCAACGCGCCCGCGTGCGCCTCGGCCTTGTCGGCCTGGCGCTGGGCGTCCTGCGCCAGCGACTGCAGGCCCCTGGCCAGCGCGGCCGCGGCGGTGTTGCGTGCCTGCAGGGCCGGGCGCGCCTTCTCCTCGCGGCTGCCGACGAGCTCACGCAGGTCCTTCGCCTTACGGGCGGCGTTGAGCTGGTTGAGCACGGTCGCCGTCTCACGCCAGGCCTCGGCCGCCGTCTTCGCTTCGGCCAGCTCGGCGTCGACCCGCTTGCGGGCCTCCTGGGCCTCGTCCAAGCGCAGCACGGCGACCAGGCGGCGCAGCTCGGTGACCCCGGCCGCCAGACGCCGGTGGTCGCCCTCGGCGAGCTTCTCGGCGGTCTTGACCTCGGAGACGTGGTCCTCGAGCCCGGACAGCCGCGCGTTCTCCAGCTCGTTGCGCGCGACGACCCGGCCGGCCAGCGCGGCCATGTCGGCCTTCGCGGCTTCGGCGATCTTCCGCGACGCCGCGGCGACACCCTCTTCGGCGGCCAGCGGCCCCAGCAGATCGAGCGCGCCGGCGACGAAGTCGCGTTCCGACAACAGATCCCCGCGCTGGGCGAGGTTGTGCGAGTAGGTCGAGACGACCTCGGCGAGGTCCTTCGGCTCGTCTTCGGAGACTACGGCGCGCAGCAGGAACTCGACGAACGCCTCGTCGGTGCCGAACGCGAACGCGTCCGCCGCCTCGCCTTCGCCCGCGTTCATCGCGCGCTGGTAGCGGAACAGCTCGGTGTCGAGGCCGAGGGTGTCGAGGCGGCCGGTCCACTCGTGGTGGCGGCGGGTCCAGGACAGCTCCAGCTCGGGCTCGGCCAGCTGGGCCGCGGCGAGCTTGTCGTGGAAGCCGGACATGGTGAGCAGCCGGCCCTCCGCCGTCATCGGCAGGGAATCGAGGCCCAGCGCCGAGGTCGGGCGGAAGCAGTACCAGGAATCGGCCAGGTTCTCGGAGTCGGCGGAGACGACGTGGCCGCGCCACTCGGAGACCTTGCCGGTGATGATCCGGTGGCCGGTCTCGACGTGCAGCCACTCCAGCACGACGTGCGAGACGTCCTTGGCGGCGACGAACTTCTCGAGCACCTTCGTGCTGGTGGTGCCGACGACCTGGCGGCGGCCGGGCAGCATCACCGAGAAGATCAGCTTGATGAGGACGGACTTGCCGCCGCCGTTCTCCAGGAACAGCACGCTCGCCGGCGACGGGCGGCGCAGCTCGGCCGGGCCGGTCGCGTGGATGCCGGCGCTGAACAGCGCGTCCTGCTGGGGCGCGGTGATCTTGGCGCCGACGCCGCTGAAGTCGAGCACGACGTCCTGGTAGCGGGCACCCGCCGGGCCCACGGAATGCAGGCGGACCCGCGAAAGCTCGTACATCTACTCCCCTTAGAGCGTGTCGGAGGACGTCGCGCGCAGCGTGCCCCCGTCGTTCGCGACGGCCACGACGTCCAGCGCGAGCAGGTCGTCGAAGGCGGCGTCGGCGGCGAGTTCGCGGACCTGGATCTGGTAGCGCGGTGTGGTGCGGTAGGTGCCGCCCTGTTCGTCGCTCACCGGGACCAGGAAGCCCTGCTCGGCGAGGAACCGCAGCGCTCGCGACACCATGCCGCGGGTGGTGTCGGCGGCGAGGCGGCCGTCCTTGGTGGCGGCCGCGGCCGGCCGCCGGGTGTAAGCGCGCCACGCCTGTTCCAGCTCGGGCGCGTCGGCCAGGGGATCGTTGTTGGCCTCGGCCTGGGCGGCGCGTTCGTCGAGCATGCGGGCGGCTTCGCGGACCATCGCGTCGACCTGTTCGACGCTGACGCGGCCGATGTAGGTGTCGTTGGCGAGGTCGTCCGGGCGCGGGTAGCCGAGCGCGGCGGCGGCGAGGTGGATGAGGCCGTGCAGCACCTTCTCGGTGTCGCGGCGCTCGCGGATCTTGGCCTGGCGGGCGTAGGAGTCCATCTTGATCTCGAAGACGGACTCGTCGGTGGCCGCGAGCACCGCGCCGGCCTGCTGGTTGACCTCGAGGACCATCAGCCCGAGCCCGGAGGCGACGGCGTGGGTGAGCGCCTTGAACGCGTTGTCCTCGCCGTAGCGGCGCACGAGGTCGCCGTAGACGACGTCGCGGGCGGGCAGCTGTTTGGGCCGCATGCCGAAGGCGACCAGCCGGGCCGCGGCTTCGGCGTCCACGCTGCTGTGGGACAGCGCCATCAGGCGACCTCCTCGTTCTCTTCTTCGTCGGCGCGCTCGACGGCCGCGGTGGACAGGAGCAGGTCGGCGCCGCCGAAGTCCGGGTCGTCGAGCAGCGTGCCGTCGTCGACGGCGAGCAGCACCGAGCGGTCCCCCTGGCGCCGGGCGGCGCCGATCCCGGGACTGTATGCGTGGACCGCGCGCAGCGCGACCAGGGCCGGGAGCCCGGGCTGGCGGCTGCGGCGGGCCTCTTCGAGCAGGCCGGACAGCCGTCGGGGCACCTCGGGCAGGTGGAGCAGCTCGTCGGCGCGGCGCCAGACGTCGTCGCCGAACTTGTCGGTGACGTCGGCGGGCATCAGCTCCGGCTCCGGGATCTCGCCGACGAGCTGGTCGCGCTCGGGCGCGGGCCGCAGGAGCAGCGACACGAGCGACGACAGGGACGGCACGACCGGCGCGGAGATGCCCGCGACGGCGTGGAAGAAGTGCTCGGCCGGGGTGACGGCGTCGGCCAGCGGCAGGCCCAGGGTGGGCACCAGGAGCTGGCCGAACAGGTCGAGCGTCGCGCGCTGCGGCGGGCCGGAGAACTGCTGGCGGTCCTGCTCGGCGCGGAACACCGCGCCGGCGTCGGCCAGCCGGGACTGCAGGCGCGTGTGCCGGCGGATGCAGTCGCCGACGATGTCGACGAGCTCGGCCGCGCGGCGCTTGCGGTCGAGGTCCTCGGTCTCGTCGCGAGCGGTGGTGATGTTCTTGAGGATGGCGTTCTCGGCGCGGAAGCGGGCTTCGATGTGGCTCAGCGCGCTGTCGAGCAGCTCCGGGACCTCGCGTTCCCAGTCGACGGACCGGACGTCGCGGCGGGTCGCGTCGAGCTTCGCGCGCAGCACCTCGCCGTACTGGACGGTCCGGTAGCGGGCCTGCTCGGCGGCCAGCTTCGCGTCGGCGAGCCGGCCGCGGTTGATCAGGTTCTCGAGCTTCACCTCGGCGGCGATCTGCGCCGATTCGACGTCGGTGTCGAGGGCGCCGACGAGCACGTTGATCGCCTCGTCGGTGGCGCGCAGGTAGACCTCGCCGTCCGGGGCGGCCAGCTCGACGAGCAGCTTGAAGTCGAACTGGCGGCGCTGGTAGCCGCCCGGCCCCATCGAGCCGTAAACCCGGCGGAACCCGCGGTCGGTGGTGCCGACGTTGATCAGGTTGTCGAGCACCCACTTCGCGACGCGGACGTGCTCCTCCGGCATCCGCGACGGCGCCTGGGCCGCGATGAACGGCAGCAGCCGGTCGATGACCTCGTCGTGGCCGGCGCCGGTGTCGAAGTCCATGGCGATGGTGACCTGGTCGATCGTGTGCAGCGCGATCTCGGCCATCTGGTAGATCGTGGCGTCGGCCCAGTCGAGCTTCGCCTTCCGCGCGTCGAGGTCGTGCAGCGGCGCGGTGCAGGCCAGCGCCTTGAGGCGGCGCGTCAGCCCCTCGTCGGCCAGGCCCTGGCCCCCGGTCTCGTCGTCTCGCACAGCAGGCCAGGCTAGTCGGCCACCCTCTGCACACGCTCGGGTGACAGGTTAACGTCGCTCTCATGCGTGAGATGAGCCGTGAAGAGTGGTGGCAGTTCGCTTCCGAAGGCACCCGTACGGGCATGCTCGGCCTGGTCCGGAAGGACGGCGCCCCGATCGTGACGCCGATCTGGTTCCTGCTGAACGAAGGGCCGGACGGTGACGAGCTGGTCTTCAACACCGGCACCGAGACGCTGAAGGGCAAGGCCATCACGCGCGACGGGCGGATCTCGCTGGCCGTCGACGACCAGCGCCCGCCCTTCTCCTACGTCCAGTTCACCGCCGAGGCGCGGCTGACCCACGACCACGACGAGATGCTCGAGTGGGCGACACGGATCGGCGGCCGGTACATGGGCGCCGACCGCGCCGAGGAGTACGGCAAGCGCAACGCCGTCCCCGAGGAGGCACTCGTCCGGGCGAAGATCACGAAGGTGATCGCCCGGGCCGAGATCGCCGGCTGACCTCCCGGATTCCCGCCCCCACCTGCGGATCGCTGCTAATCTCGCGGTGGGGGTGGGTTCATGCTTTCAGGTGGGGACAGCAGACGCGAAGCCGTGACGGCGATGGTGAGCGCCGGGCAGCGGGAACTGGTGGCCGAGCTGGAACGGCTGGACGGCGGGGCCCGCTTCGGCCGGTCCGGCTGGGAGCGGCCCGGCGGGGGCGGCGGGCAGGCGCGGCTGCTGGAGGACGGCGACGTCTTCGAGCGGGCCGGCGTCAACTGCTCGGCGGTGCACGGCGAACGCCTGCCCGAGCTGGTCGCGCGCCAGCACGGGCTGGATCCGGAAAGCGGGTTCTTCGCGACCGGGCTGTCGGTGGTGATCCACCCGCGCAACCCGTACGTGCCGGCGTTCCACGCCAACTTCCGGTACTTCGAGTCCGGTGACACGTGGTGGTTCGGCGGCGGCGCGGACCTGACGCCGTGCTACGGATTCGCGGACGACGCGGCGCACTTCCACCGCACCCTCAAGGCGTACTGCGACACCTTCGACCCGGCCTTCCACGCGCAGGCCAAGCGCGCCTGCGACGAGTACTTCACGCTGCCGCACCGCGGCGAGACGCGCGGCGTCGGCGGCATCTTCTTCGACCACCTGCACCCCGAGGGCCCGGACGGCTGGCACCGCGCGGTGGCCTTCACCGCGGCGGGCATCGCCGCGATCGCGCCCGCGTACCTGCCGATCGTGCGGCGCCGCAAGGACCTCCCCCACGGCGAGCGCGAGCGGCAGTGGCAGCTCTACCGCCGCGGCCGCTACGTCGAGTTCAACCTGGTGCACGACCGCGGCACCCGGTTCGGGCTGCAGACCGGCGGTTACGTCGAGGCGATCCTGATGGCGCTGCCGCCGCTGGCGCGCTGGGAGTTCGAGCTGACGCCGGAGCCGGGCAGTCCCGAGGCGGCGCTCGCGGACTTCCTCGTGCCGCGGGACTGGGCGGGCGAAACCGCCGTCCCGGAGACCCGAGTCGCAGGCTGACAAGAGGTTCGCTGTTCCCGGGCACGGCTCCCCGAGCCGCACTTTCGCCGGGAAAGACGCGCGCTCCGGCCCCCGAGGCCGAGCTTTCGTCGAGAAAGACGAGTTTGGTGGAACCGGGGTTTCAGAATGTGGCGCGAGGGCCGGGCGCTTCCGGTGAGGCGCGCAACCCCGCCGCGCTGGGCCGTCCGGGGCATTCGGCCCGCTGAGCGGGAAGCCGGTTTACACCGTGGGTGAGGGCGTCTGTCCGGTATTGACACGACCCGCTCGCAGGGTGTGTGATCTGTCCCATAGATAGGAAACTTTCCTAACTATTCCTGGGAGGTCCCGTGACACCCCGCCCTTCGTGGCGCGCGGCCCTGGCCGGTATCGCCGTCGCGGCGCTCGCCGGCACCGCGATGTCGCCGGTAAGCGCTTACGCCGCAGCAGCTGTGGACTACGAATCCGAGAGCGCCGTGATCTCCCAAGGCGTCGTCGAATCGAACCACGCCGGGTACTCCGGCACCGGGTTCGTCAACTTCGACAACGTCGCCGGGAGCTACGTCGAGTACTCCGTGAACGCCGCGCAGGCGGGCACGCACACGCTGACCTTCCGCTACGCCAACGGAACCGCCGACAACCGGCCGGTGAAGCTGGTCGTCGACGGCGGCGACAAGGGCACCGTCGACTTCCCCGCCACCGGCGCCTGGACGACGTGGAAGACCGTCACCGCGACCGTGCAGCTGACCGCCGGGGTCAACAAGGTCCGGACCACCGCGACCACCGCCAACGGCGGGCCGAACGCGGACAAGCTCACCGACACCTTCACCGCGCCGACGGACAGCGAACCGCCCTCGCCGCCGTCGAACCTCGCGGCGAGCAACATCCTGCCGACCGCCGCGACGTTCACCTGGACCGCCGCGACCGACAACGTCGGCGTCGTGCGCTACGAGCTCAACCGCGGCGGCAACATCCTCAAGACCGTCGACGGGAACACCACTTCGGCGACCGTGGACAACCTGACGCCGAACACCGCCTACGACATCTCGGTGGGCGCGTACGACGCCGCGGGCAACCCGTCGCAGCAGAGCAACGTCGTCGCCTTCACCACCCCGCCGAGCAACGACACGACACCGCCGAGCGTGCCGGGCAACCTGCGCTCCACCGGTGTCACCGCGAACAGCGTTTCCTTGGCGTGGAACGCTTCCACGGACAACGGCGGCACGATCACGGCCTACGACGTCTTCCAGGGCGCCACGAAGGTCGCGTCGACGACGTCGCTCACCTCGACGGTCACGAACCTGAACCCGAACACGTCCTACACCTTCACGGTCAAGGCGCGGGACCCGAACGGGAACAGCTCGGCCGCCAGCAACGCGGTGACCGTCAAGACCAGCGCTCCGGGCGGCGCCGGGGGCATCCCGGAGTACGACAAGGACATCGCGAAGGTCGACCTCGGCTGGGCGGTGGACTTCCTGCCGAACGGCAACGCGCTGGTGACCGAGCGGGACCGGTTCGAGATCCTGCTCGTGACGCCGTCGGGCCAGAAGACCACGCTGGGCAAGGTGCCGGGCGCGGTGACCACCACCGGCGAAGGCGGCGTCCTCGGCCTGGCGATCTCGCCGAACTGGGCGAGCGACCACGCGATCTACGTCTACCACACGGCTTCCGGCGACAACCGGATCGTGAAGATGACTTACGACGGCACCACGTTGTCCTCGACGTCGACGCCGGTGCTGACCGGGATCGCGAAGAACCGCTACCACAACGGCGGCCGGATCAGGTTCGGCCCGGACGGCAAGCTCTACGCCACCGTCGGCGACGCGAAGAACAGCGACAACGCGCAGAACAAGAGCTCGCTCAACGGGAAGATCCTGCGGCTCAACAGCGACGGTTCGGCGCCGAGCGACAACCCGTTCTACGCCACCGGCGGCAACGCGCGGTACGTCTGGAGCTACGGCCACCGCAACCCGCAGGGCCTGGCCTGGGACTCGCGCGGTCAGCTGTGGGCGGCGGAGTTCGGCGAGAGCAGCCAGGACGAGCTCAACCTGATCCAGAAGGGCGGCAACTTCGGCTGGCCGAGCTGTGAAGGCACGCAGGGCAGCTGCAGCGGCTTCATCGCGCCGAAGAAGACGTGGCCGACTTCGCAGGCCGGGCCGTCCGGCGTGGAGATCGTCAACGACTGGATCTACATCGCCGGCGTCACCGGCGAGCAGCTGTTCGCGACGCAGATCAACGCGGCGGGCACCGGCATCGGCACGGTGTCGACGCTGTTCTCCGGCCGCTGGGGCCGGCTGCGCTCGGTGACGAAAACGCCGGACGGCGGGCTCTGGCTGACGTCCACGAACAACGACAAGAACGGCGGCACGCCGACGGTCCTGGACAACGTGATCGTCCGGCTGAAGTTCCCCGCCGCCCGCTGACCGCGGCTGGGGTGACCGGAGCGGCGCCGGTCACCCCAGCCGCGCTTCACCCCAGCTCGGCGGTGACCCGCTTGAGATGGGCGTCCACGTCGAAGCCGTGCTCCTCCAGCCGGCGGCGGGCGAGCAGGCGTTCGTCGGCGGTGAACAGCGGCTCGTACTCCGGCCGGAGCATCGTCGCCTCGGAGCTGCGGGCGAGCTGGTTCTTCTCCCAGAGCAAGGCGAAGCCGCCCGCGGTCCCGGCGCCGCGCAGCAGCCGCCGCGCGGTTTCGACACCACCGTGCTCGCGGACCATGCGTTCGAATTGGAGCGGCCGGTAGCCGTAGTCGGTGGCGAGGACGCGGCAGCCGTCGAGCAGGTCATCCGTGAACCGCCGGGCCAGCCGCCGGTCGGCGACGGGGGCGGTTTCGGGCAAGTCGGACATTCGACACCTCTCGACGGGACCTCTATCCCCTTTGAGTCGCGCGGGAACCCGGTTTCGCTACGCCGTGACGCCGGAAACCGTCGGTCCCTTCTGCAAAGGTGACCCCATGCGCACGGTGGTCCACGGCGAGGTACATGTCCACTATGGACAGATCTATGTGCACAGCGAAGGGGGTGATCCGTTCGAAGGCGACCTGACGGCGTGTTTCGCCGGGCAGCGCAACGGTCTGTGCGGCGCCGCGGTCCCCGGCACGTTGTGGCTGGTCACCGGACTGCACACCGGGAACGTCGGGTTCACCGCCGAGGTGCACGACACCGAGCCCCGGCCGCCTGGTTCCGGCTGGGAGGACGTCGTCGAGGCACCGTTGCGCGTGGTGGGCGCGGCCCGGATCGTGACCTGGGGCGGTGAGGACTGGTGGGACCTCGAACTGCCGCCGGGTGACTACCGCGTGCGCTACAGCGGATCCGGGATGGACGCGGGCCGCGACCGCGACACCCGGATGGACGGCGAACCTCCGCTGGACCGCTACCTGCTCCAGTTCTGGCCCGCCCCACCGGCGCCTGACATCGTTGTCCGGCAGCGCAGCGCGATCGCCGCGTACTGGCACGGTTTCGCGCGGGAGCAGCCGACGCCCGAGGCCCACGCGGCGGCCAAGGCGCGCGTCCGGGAGGCGCGTGAGCGCGAGGAAGTGGAGGCCCGCGCGAAGGCACAGCACGAGCGGCTGCTGCGGGAGTGGGGCGGTTCGCTGCCGCCCGAACGCATCCTGAACCTGCCGCACACCCTGCGTGAACTGGCCAAACAGGACCGCGGGTTCGTCGCGGACGCGACGAGCGCCGCGCCGGAAGTGCAGCACGCACTGGCGCGCCGGCTGGCCCGGCACGCGTTCTCGGTGGCCGGCCTGGACGCCGTCGCCTGGATCGCCAACGGGTTGCGCGCGCTCGACGAGGGCCGCGCGCTGCCGCCGCCGTTCGACGACCGGACGGCCGCGTGGGATCGCCTGCTGTCGGATCCCGACGTGCCGCACACCTTGGTCCGCACCCCGGACGGGCGGCACGACAACGCGTTGCAGCAGGCCATGGCGTTCCCGGCGCTCTTCGCCGCGGCGAAGCCGGATCCGTTGCCGGCGTTGAGCGAGACGCTGTCGGCGGCCTTGGTGACCTACGGCGGTGACAGCGCGGCGCTCTTCGCCTGGGCGCGGGAGGCACTCGCCGAGCTCACCAGCCGAACAGGCGGTCCATGATCCGGGCGCAGCGGGCGGTCATCGCCGTCGCGTCCTCGTCCGGGCGGTCGATCCACCAGCTGATCAGCGAGTCGACCACACCGGTCCAGACCTGCGCGATGGCTTCGATGTCGACCGGGTCGGCCAGGCCCCGGGACGTCATCAGCTGCGTCGCGCCGAGGAGGGCGAACGCGTCCAGCCGGCGCCGGTAGTCGCCGGCCGCGGCGGCGATGTCGCCGCTGCCCGGCACGGTCGCGTCGCGCAGGAGGCGCCAGGCGTACCGGTCGTGGTCGAAGGTCGTGAAGATCGCCGAAAGCACCTTGAGCGGCATCTGCTCGGGCTCGCCGCCGGAGGCCATGGTCGTCGCGACGCCCTCGGTCAGCCGGTCGCCCGCGCGGTGCAGGCAGGCGAGGTACAGGCCGTCCTTCGAGCCGAAGTACTGGTACAGCAAGGGTTTCGTGACGCCGACCCGGCGCGCGATCTCGACCATCGACGCACCCGCGTACCCCGCCCGGCCGAACTCCTCGGTCCCGGCGACGACGAGCTGTGCCTCGCGCTCTTCGCGGGGCATGCCCTTGGTCCCGACCGGTCTTGACTCCGTCACGGTCCAGACCCTACCGTGCGTGAAGTGACCCAAAGGTAAGTTACCATCGGGTCAGATCCGCTCTAGGAGGCGATGTGGCCGAGTTCCTGGCGCACCTGCGCGACCCGGTGCTGTTCGCGGTGCCGGTGTTCCTGCTGTTCGTGACGATCGAGATCGTCGCCGTGCACGTGCTCGGCCACGACGACGACGTCATCGGCTACAGCCCCGCCGACACCCGCACGAGCATGCTGATGGGCACGGTCGCGGTCGGCGTCAACGGGGTGTTCCGGCTGGTGATGCTGATCGTCTTCGCGGCGTTGTTCGAGCTCGCGCCGGTGCAGCTCGACCCGCGCGACTGGTGGACGTGGGTGCTCATGCTGCTGGGCCAGGAGCTGGTGTTCTACGCCTACCACCGGGCGAGCCACCGCGTCCGGCTGCTGTGGGCCGGGCACCAGGTCCACCACTCGAGTGAGCACTACAACTTCTCGACGGCCCTGCGCCAGAAGTGGACCCCGTACTTCCAGCTGCCGTTCTGGTCGGTGCTGGCGCTGTGCGGGATCCCGCCGTGGATGATCCTGACCGGCCTGTCGATCGACCTGGTGTACCAGTTCTTCGTGCACACCGAGAAGATCGGCAAGCTGCCGCGCTGGTTCGAGTACGTCTTCAACACCCCGTCCCACCACCGCGTCCACCACGGCAGCGACGCGGAATACCTGGATGCCAACTACGGCGGGATCTTCATCGTGTGGGACAGGCTGTTCGGCAGTTTCGTACCGGAGGGCAAGCGCCCGACTTACGGGCTGACGAAGAACATCGCCACGTACAACCTCCTGAAGGTCGGCTTCCACGAGTACGGCTCGATCCTGCGGGACCTGCGCGGGGCCCGGAATTGGCGCGAGCGCACGGGTTTCGTGCTCGGACCGCCCGGCTGGCAGCCCGCCGCAACCCGCGCGCTCGCGAACGCCGAGTGACCGCGCGGGTGTAACACCGTGGTCGGCCGTCCGACTGGAGGAGGTGCACCCCGCCGGAACCACGGCGGGCTCCGTCGAGACGATCCGGGAGCACAGTGACGATCGCCATCACCTTCGAGGGCCGCACCGGCCCCGACGACCTCCCCGGATGGCTGGCCCTGGAAGAGGAGCTGCGCGGCCGGCTCCGGACGATGCCCGGCCAGGCGGCGCCCGAGACCATGGGCTGGGACGTGGTCGTCGCGGCGGCGGTCGCCGCGGTGCCGGTTCTGGTGCGCTCGATCTGCGCCTACCTGGTCGAACGCGACCGGCTGCGGCTGGGCGACCTGCGCCTGTCCTACACCGAAGACGGCCGGGAGACGAGCGTCGACCTCACCCGGGTCACCGAACCGGCCGAGCTGACGCGAATCCTCCTGGCGCACCGGTCGGTGACCATCACCGGGGACGGCGATGCGCCTTCCCATTCCTGAGTCCTCGTACGCCGTCCTCATCGGCACGACCACGTACTCGGGCTCGTTCGCCGAGCGCCCGCTGCCCGCCGTGGCCGGCAACGTCACCGACCTGGCGGCCGTGCTCACCGATGAGCAGTACGGCGGCTTCCTCGCGGAGAACTGCACGTCGGTGCTGGACGAGGACGACCGCAACGTGATCCTGCGGACGGTCCGCGCCGCCGCGGCCCGGGCCACCGACGTCCTGCTGGTCTACCTCAGCGGGCACGCCGCGCCCAAGGAGCTGTCGAGCAACGAGCTCCTCCTGCCCCTGCCGGGCAGCGACGACCTGGGCGAGGACTTCTGGTGGAACCACGCCCTGCCGTACGGCGACATCCGCAAGATCGTCCGGGAAAGCCGGGCCGCGTGCCGGATGGTCGTCATCGACACCTGCTTCAGCGGCCGGGCGCTGGCCGAAGCGATGGGCAAGGCCGGCGGGGAGGCGTTTGTCGTCTCCGGCTCGTACGTCCTGGCTTCGGCCGGCAGCACCATGCACGCCGTCGCACCCGCCGGCGCCCGGCACACCGCGTTCACGGGTGTGCTCATCGACCTGCTGACCAACGGGATCGACGACCCGTCACCCGAGCTGTCGCTGCCCCGGATCTTCCCCCGGCTGCGCCAGGCCCTGCTGGCGGCCGGGTACCCGGAACCGGATCACACCACCACCAAGACGGTCGACCAGAAAGCACTGGTCCGCAACCGGTCCGCGCTCATCGCGCGGGACCTGGCGCCCGAGGTGATCACCGATCTGGGCAGCGACGTCAACACGATCATCGTGCGCGGCCTGCGCCGCCTGGAGGACCTCCACGACCAGGGCACCCGGTCGGTGCGCGACCGGGTCCGGTCGGAGGTCGTGCGGTTCCTCGACCACGACAGCAAGATCGTCTCGCAGGAGGCCGGGCGCCTCTACGACCTCATCCGCGCCTGGGAGGACGACCCGGGCGGGGACGTCGAGCAGAAGCGTCCCGAGCGCGTCCGCCGCGCGCTGGCCGACCCGTGGCTGGGCGCGTCCGCGGTGATCCTGGCGCTCCTCGCCGGCACGGTCCTGTGGTGGACCGGCCTGCCCGCCGGGCTCGCGTCCGCGGTGGCGGCCCCGCTCGCCGTGCTCGGCTACGCGGCCGCGATCGCGGTCGCCGTGTTCTCCACCCCTCCCGAGAAAGACTGACAGAGATGCGAAAACGCTCGCTCGCCCTGAGCTCGGCGGTGCTGGTGGTCGCGGTGGCCACGACCACCGCGGCGATCACGCTGCACCCCGGCCCCGGCCCGGCCCCGGAGCCCACGCCGGCCGCCGTGGCCCGGCCTTCGGTCGCGCCCCAGGCCGCGGTCTCCGGCGCCGAGCTGTGGCCGGTCAGCGGCAAGACGCTGCGGGTCGGTTTCAACGGTGAGATCCCGGGGTGGAGCTACCCGGACATCAACCCGACGGGTTTCGACGTCGACCTGGCGAACTACCTCGCCGAGCAGCTCGGCTTCACGATCGTGCCGGTGGCGCTCACCCCGTACGACCGGGAAGGCGCGCTGCTGCGCGGCGAAGTCGACCTGGTCATCGCGAACTACTCGATGGACGGGGCCAGCACGACCGACCCGGCGAAGCGCCGGAGGGACTTCGTCGACTTCGCCGGGCCCTACTTCGTCGACCGGTCCGGCCAGATGGTCGACCTCGGCAAGCTGGCGGCGATCACCGGCCAGACCAGGCTGCTCGACTCCGAGCACACCTGTGTGACCAAGGGCACCACGGCCGCGGACAAGCTCGGCGCCCGGGCGAAGGACACCCTCCGCGAGTGCCTGGACCCCTTCCTCACCGCCGACGACCGGCAGTTCGACGCCGTGGAGACGGACGAGGCGATCCTCCTCGCCGTCGCCAACTTCAGGAAGGCCGACGTCGACCCCGCCTACTGGGAAAGCGGGGGCCTGGTCAACCCGAAGGAGTTCTACGGGGTGGCCATGCGCAAGATCGACTCGAGGGCCTGCGACGAACTCACCACGAAGATCCACGACTTCGTGAACTCGCAGGCATGGGAAACGTCCTACGACGCCCTGCACATCAAGACGACCATTCCGCACAAGCCGGAGCGCACGGACCACCCGTACTGCTGACAGGCATGGCGATCGCCCGCCGCGCGCCCGAGGGCTCCCGCGGCGGGCGACCACCGGACAGCGCCTACGCGGTGTCCTGCAGGTCCAGCTCGTTCTCCGGGCGCAGCGTCACCGGCAGGCTCGCCAGGGGCGGGCGCTGCGGGGACGTCAGGTCCGTCAGCACCAGTTCGCGCTCGACGCCGTCCGTGGACGTGCCTCGCTGGAATTGGGCCAGGATGGTCGCCGGCGGGATGGCCGTCACCAGGCGGCCGTAGCGTTCCAGGCGGTCGAACAGGGTCTGCATGATCTGGCCCGACATCCGGCCCAGTGCCTGGGTGCTCTGGTGGCGGTGCACGCGGTGGCCGAGGTCGACCTGGGCGAGCGCGTCGAGGCCGCGCAGTTCCAGCAGGTCGATCAGGTGGCCGATCTCGACGCCGTAGTTCACGACGAACGGGATGCTCTCCAGCACCTCGCGCCGGCCCGCGTACTCGCCCGCCAGTGGCTGGACGAAGCCCGACAGCTCGGGCCAGAACATGTTGATCAGCGGCCGCGCGACGAGCTCGGTGACGCGGCCGCCGCCCTCGGGCTCGCTGCCCGCCGCGCCGTTGAGCGGGCGGTGGTAGAAGCCCTTGACGTAGGCCACCGACGGGTCGGTCAGCAGCGGGCCGAGCAGGCCCGTGACGTAGTCGGTGGTGAAGTCGTAGAGATCGCCGTCGACGAACACCACGAGGTCACCGGTCGTCGCCGCGACACCCTTCCACAGGGCCTCACCCTTGCCCTGCAGCCCGTCGAGGGCCGGGAACACGGCGTCCTGCGCGACGACACGTGCGCCCGCCGCCGCGGCCACTTCGGCGGTGGCGTCGGTCGAGTGGCTGTCGACGACCAGGATCTCGTCGACGAGCCGGTGGTGTTCGCGGAGTTCTTCGCGGATGGCGGTGACGATCGCGCCGACCGTCGTTTCCTCGTTGCGCGCGGGGATGACCACCGAGACGGTCGTGCCGCGTTTGGCCTCGACCAGCTGTTCCGCGGTCCAGTCGTCGGCCCTGCTGCTGCGCCGGGCGAGCCAGGTGCCGACCTCCGGCGACACCTGCAGCTGCGCGCGGTCATTGCTGTTCCGGCTCGTGCGCATGCGTTCCCCTTCCCTCGTTCGGCGTACTCCCTCCCGACCGAGGTTCGACGCGCCGCGTTTCGGCAACCACTCCCCCGTGCTACCGGGGTGTTACGAGTTGGCCCGGACGGCACCGATCCCGTTAACCGCGCCGGCCGAAAACCGGCTGACCAGCACGGCCCCGCGCTCTAGGCTCACCGCCGATGAGCCAGTACTTCACGATCGACGGCCACTGCGTGTGGAACCCGGCCAACGGACCCGGGCGGCTGTTCACGCGCCTGGCCGACGCGATGGTCGCGCATGCCGGGCGGCCGTCCGGGATCGGCGTGACGCCCGGCGACCCCGACGACCACCCGATCGACGGCCCGGTCTTCGCGGAGTTCGCCGACGTCCTGGTCGCCGGGTACCGCGCGACCTCGCACCCGGTCGACCGGGCGCTGCTCGAAGGGTTCGTGGCGACGGCCGCCGTCCTGGCCCGGCGCGGCGGCTGCGCGCTGCCCGCCCTCGACGGCCCGGCCGGGAGGTCGACGCGGGACATCCCGGGCGGCGGCGCGGCCGGACCGGACCGGCTGGCCGAGCTGATGGCCGAGTACGAACGGGCGATGCCGGTGTGATCGAGCCGAACCGGCCGTTCCGATGGGACCTCGTACGCCCGGACCACCTCGGCTCCCTCCTGGACGGGGTACCCGCGCCCGAGCTGTGGTTCCTCGACGACCTCGTCGACTGCGCCGCGAAGGTGCTCGCGCGGTCCGGGGACGGTGACCTGTACTTCGTCGGCCGGTCCGGGGACTCCGTGTTCGACCTGCTCGGCGGCGCGCTGCCCGAGCCGGCGCGGCTGCACCTGCTGCCGCTGTCCACCGGGCTCGTGGACCACCCTCTCTTCGGCCGCCTCCACCCGGCCGAGGTGGCGCAGCTGCGGGCGAACCTCGCCGCGCACGGGCTCACGCCCGGCCTGCTCGCCCGGGGGGCGAAGCCGGTCGTCCTCGTCGACGTGGTGTCGTCCGGCGGGACTTTCGGGAAGCTGCTGGACATCCTGCGGGACTGGGCCGCCGGCGAGCGCGCCGACTGGGCCGCGATCCGCCGCCGGCTCCGGATCGTCGGCCTGACCCGGCGGACGCACACCAGCCCGAACACCCGGCGGTGGCAGCAGCACGTCGGCTGGGCCCGGGACGTGACGATCCGGAACGTGTCCGTCGAGACCGCCCTGTTCAGCTACCTCGCGGACCACCAGCAGAAGCTCACGCGCTCGTTCGGCCGCGACCGGTGGGCCGCCGAAGCGGTCCGCTCACCCGCCCGCGATCCCCGCACCCGGCGGGCGCTGGCCGAGGCGCTCGCGATCGTCGAAGCCGGACGCTCACCGGCGGTGCGAACTCGGCTCGCCCGCGTGCTGCACCGCGAGCCCGCGATCGCCGAGCCCTGGCTGCGGGACCTCGTCAGGCGTCTTCCTCTTCTTCCAGCATCTCCGGGGTGACCGCGGACTCCGTGTCCGGGATGCTCAGGTCCTTCGCCCGCTTGTCCGCCATCGCCAGCAGCCGGCGGATGCGGCCGGCGACCGCGTCCTTCGTCATCTGCGGGTCCGACAGCTGGCCCAGCTCCTCCAGCGACGCCTGCCGGTTGGACAGCCGGAGCTTGCCCGCCGCCAGCAGGTGATCCGGGGCGGTGTCGCCGAGGATCTCCAGGGCGCGCTCGACCCGGGCCGCCGCCGCGACGGCCGCGCGGGCCGAGCGGCGCAGGTTCGCGTCGTCGAAGTTGGCCAGCCGGTTCGCCGTCGCGCGGACCTCGCGGCGCATGCGGCGTTCCTCCCACTGCAGCACGCTCGTGTGCGCGCCCAGGCGGGTCAGCAGCGCGCCGATCGCGTCGCCGTCGCGGACCACCACCCGGTCGGCGCCGCGGACCTCGCGCGACTTCGCCTGGATGCCCATCCGCCGGGCCGCGCCGACGAGCGCCAGCGCCGCCTCCGGGCCCGGGCACGTCACCTCGAGCGACGACGAGCGGCCCGGCTCCGTCAGGGAACCGTGGGCGAGGAACGCTCCCCGCCACGCCGCTTCCGCGTCGGCCACGCCGCCGGACACCACGGCCGCGGGCAGGCCGCGCACCGGGCGGCCGCGCTGGTCGATCAGCCCGGTCTGCCGGGCCAGTCCTTCGCCGTCCTTCACCACGCGCACCACGTACCGCGTTCCCTTGCGCAGCCCGCCGCTGGCGGTGATGACGTGGACGTCCGAATGGTGGCCGTAGAGTTCGTGGATCTCCTTGCGCAGCCGTCGCGCGACCGAGCCCGTGTCCAGCTCCGCCTCCACGACCACCCGGCCGGCCACGATGTGCAGCCCGCCGGCGAAGCGAAGCAGCGACGCGACCTCCGCCCGGCGCGGCCCGACCTTCGTGATCTCCAGCCGGCTCAGTTCGTCCTTCACCGCGGCGGTCATCGCCATTACTGCCCCTCCCTGCCTTTCGCTCCTCCCCCGTGCTCCCCGCCCCTGCCGAGACCGAGAGCCTCCCGCATGCATCGCGCGAGCGCATCAGGATCATGCCGTCCCGCCACTTCCGGGTCGCCCACCGCCCCCAGGTGGGCCCGCCCGCCGAGCCGCTGCGCCGCCCGCCGGAGATTCGCCGGGTCGGGGACCGAATCGCGGTCCGCGATCACCGCGTCCACCCGCAGATCCGGTGCGTGCTCGGAGAGTACGTCGAGGTGCCGCTCCGGCGAGAACCCCGCGGTTTCCCCCGGCTGGGGGACAAGGTTGAGCACGAGCACCTTCGTCGCCGACGTCTTCACGAGCGCGTCGTGCAGTCCGGGCACCAGCAGATGCGGTAAAACGCTCGTGAACCACGAGCCCGGGCCGAGGAAAACGACGTCGGCCGCCAGCACCGCCTCCACGGCTTCGGCGCACGCCACCGGCGGCCTTCCCGACCCGCCCGGCGCGCGCAGGCTGACGCGCTGCACCTGCCCCGGCGTCGACGCCACCGCGACCTGGCCGCGGATCGTGCGCAGCGCCGAGGGGTCTTCGCTGTCGAGGCCGCTGACCTGACCTTCGATCTCCAGTGGCTCCGGCGACATCGGCAGCACCCGGCCGGAGACGCCCATCAGCCGGCAGGCCTCGTCGAGCGCGGCGACCGGATCGCCGAGCACCTCGAACAGGCCCGCCAGCAGCAGGTTCCCGACCGCGTGCCCGGCCAGCGCGCCGTCACCGCCGAAGCGGTGCTGGAACACCTCGGCCCACAGCGTGCCGCCGTCCTCGGCGGCGAAGGCGGCGAACGCCTGCCGGAGGTCGCCCGGCGGCAGCAGGCCCAGTTCGCGCCGCAGCCGGCCGGACGACCCGCCGTCGTCGGCCACGGTGACGATCGCGGTGACGTCGGGGGTCACCCGCCGCACCGCGGACAACGTGGCGTGCAGTCCGTGGCCGCCCCCGAGGGCGACCGCCCGCACGTTATTCACGACCAAGGTCGCGGTGCACCACCTTCACGGCCATTCCGTCCTCTTTGGACAGACGCTGGGCGAGCTCGACCGACAGCGCCACACTGCGGTGCTTGCCGCCGGTGCAGCCGACGGCCAGCGTCAGGTACCGCTTGCCCTCGCGCTTGTAGCCGGCGCCGATGAGCCGCAGCAGCTGGTGGTAGCGGTCGAGGAACTCCTCGGCCCCCTCCTGCGAAAGGACGTAGTTGCGGACCTCGCCGTCGAGGCCCGTGTGCTCGCGCAGCTCCGGGATCCAGAACGGGTTCGGCAGGAACCGGACGTCCATCACCAGGTCCGCGTCCATCGGCAGGCCGTACTTGTAACCGAAGGACAGCACGGTGACGCGGGTCTGGGTGCTCGCCTCGGAGCCGAACGCGTCCTCGATCTTGGCGCGCAGGTCGTGCACCGACAGCGACGACGTGTCGAGCACCAGGTCGGCCTCTTCGCGCAGCGGCTCCAGCAGCGTCCGCTCCGCCGTGATGCCGTCGGCGAGCCGGCCGTCACCCTGCATCGGGTGCCCGCGGCGGACGGCCTCGAAGCGCCGGACCAGCACGGCGTCGGTCGCCTCCAGGAACAGCACGCGCGGCTTGTAGCCCCGGGCGTCCAGGTCCTTGATCACCGAGGCCAGGTCGTCGGTGAACGCGCGCGAACGCACGTCCATGACGACTGCCACTTTGGTGATCGCGCCGCGCGCCTGCGCGCCCAGCTCGACCATCGTGGCGATCAGCTCCGGGGGCAGGTTGTCCACGACGAACCAGCCCAGGTCCTCCAGGCACTTGGCCGCGGTGCTGCGGCCCGCTCCGGACAGCCCGGACACGACCGCGACCTCCATGCCGGACCCGCGGATCTCCTCTTGCGCACTCACAGTCTTTCCCTACTCCCCTGTCCTTGTGCCCGGGCCCGCGCCGGACTCCCCGGCCAGCGCGGCGACCACGGCCTCCGCGGTGCGCCTGCCGAAGCCGGGCACCGCCTCGATCTCCTCGACCCTGGCCTGCTTGAGCTTCTTCACCGAGCCGAAGTGCTTGATCAGCGCGGTGCGGCGAGCCTGCCCCAGCCCGGGCACACTGTCCAATTCGGACGCCTGCAGCCGCTTGGAGCGCTTCTCGCGGTGGTAGGTGATGGCGAAGCGATGCGCCTCGTCACGGAGCCGCTGCAGCAGGAACAGCCCCTCCGACGTCCGCGGCAGGATCACCGGATCGGGGTCGGCGGGCAGCCACACCTCTTCGAGCCGCTTCGCCAGCCCCACCACGGAAATGTCGGTGATGCCGAGCTCGGCCAGCACGTCCGCGGCCGCCGTGGCCTGCGGGCCGGCGCCGTCGACGACCAGCAGGTTCGGCGGGTAGGCGAACTTGCGCGGCCGGCCGGTCTCCGGGTCGAGGCCCGGCTTCGACGAGTCGATCGGGACGTCGGCCCCCTCGGCCGTTTCCTTGAGGTAGCGGTTGAACCGGCGCCGCACGACCTCGGCGATCGACGCGACGTCACCCTCTTCGGCCGCCTCGCGCAGCGCGAAGCGGCGGTACTCGGACTTGCGCGCCAGCCCGTCTTCGAAGACGACCAGCGACGCCACGACGTCACTGCCCTGGATGTGGCTGATGTCGATGCACTCGATGCGCAGCGGGGCGGTGTCCAGGGCCAGGAAGTCCTGCAGCTCGGTGAGCGCCGCCGACCGCGCGGTGAGGTCGCCGGCCCGGCGCAGCTTGTGCTGGGTGAACGCTTCGCCCGCGTTGCGCTCCACCGTCTCGGCCAGCGCCTTCTTGTCGCCGCGCTGCGGCACCCGCACCTGCACCCGCGAGCCGCGCAGGCCGGTCAGCCACTCCGAGAGCGCTTCGGCGTCCGCGGGCAGTTCCGGGACGAGGACCTCACGCGGGACGACCGGGCCGGCGTCGACGTCGTCACGGGCCTCGAGCTCGGCCTGCTCGCCGTAGAACTGCGTGATGAAGTGGTCGACCAGCGCCGGGACGTCCATCTCCTCGGCCTTGTCGATGACCCAGCCGCGCTGGCCGCGGACCCGGCCGCCGCGCACGTGGAAGACCTGGACGGCGGCCTCGAGGTCGTCGTGGGCGAACGCCACGACGTCGGCGTCCGTGCCGTCGCCGAACACCACGGCCTGCTTCTCCATCGCGCGGCGCAGCGCGCCGAGGTCGTCGCGCAGCCGGGCGGCGCGCTCGAACTCGAGTTCCTCGGACGCGGCCGCCATCTCGGCTTCGAGGCGCTTGATCATGACGTCGGTCTTGCCCGCCAGGAAGTCGCAGAAGTCCTCGACGATGTCGCGGTGCTCGTCGGCCGAGACCCGGCCCACGCACGGCGCCGAGCACTTCTCGATGTAGCCGAGCAGGCAGGGACGGCCGATCTGGCCGTGGCGCCGGAACACCCCGGCCGAGCAGGTGCGCGCCGGGAACACCCGCAGCAGCAGGTCGAGCGTCTCGCGGATGGCCCACGCGTGCGAGTAGGGCCCGAAGTACCGGACGCCCTTCTTGCGCGCGCCGCGGTAGACGAACAGGCGCGGGAACTCCTCGTTCAGCGTCACCGCGAGGACCGGGTAGCTCTTGTCGTCGCGGTAGCGGACGTTGAACCGCGGGTCGAACTCCTTGATCCAGTTGTACTCGAGCTGGAGCGCCTCGACCTCGGTGGTGACGACGGTCCATTCGACGCTCGCGGCGGTGGTGACCATCTGCCGGGTGCGCGGGTGCAGGCCCGAGAGGTCGGCGAAGTACGAGTTCAACCGGCTGCGCAGGCTTTTCGCCTTGCCCACGTAGATGACCCGCCTGGCCGAGTCGCGGAACTTGTACACGCCAGGGGCGTCCGGGATGCTCCCCGGCGAGGGACGGTAGGTGGTCGGGTCAGCCACGTACCCAGCCTATGGCTCGGCACCGACAGTTCTCGCACGCCCCCGGTTGCTCCGCCGGAAGTAGGGTGTTCGTCCGCTTCCGACCTTCGTCGGTGTCCCCCTCGGTGACGCGGTGGTTACTTTCCGGCCCAGCAGGTTCGGGTCCCATCCGAAAGGATCACCACCGTGAGCTCTCTCCGTGTCCTAGGTGCCGCTTCGGCGGCTGCCATCGCGCTGACCCTCGCGGGTGGCGCCGCCGCCTCGGCCGGCGTCCAGCCGAACATCGTCGGCGGGACGACCGCCCCGACCGTCTCGTGGGGCGCGCAGGTGTACGTCAACACCCCCGGCCGCGACTTCCAGGGCTTCAACTGCTCCGGCACGGTCATCGCCGCGCGCTGGGTGATGACCGCGGTGCACTGCCTCGACCAGGACGGCTCGGGCATGCACGTCAAGGTCGGCAGCAACACGCTGTTCTCCGGCACGCAGATCGCCGTCGACGGCGAGTACCAGTCCCCGAACGGCGACATCGCGCTGCTGCACCTGGCCTCGGCGACCAGCGCCGGCCCGATCTCGCTGGGCAGCGCCGACCCGTCGACCGGCAGCACCAACCAGCTCTACGGCTGGGGCCGCACCACGCCGACCGGCCCGCCGGCCTCGGCGCTGAAGGTGGCGAACGTCCAGGTCACCGGCCGCTCGTCGGACGCCTACGGCGGCCGCGCGATCCAGAGCGTCGGCATCAACGGCTCGGCCTGGAAGGGCGACTCGGGCGGCCCCGAGGTCTCGAACGGCGTCCAGGTCGGCGTCGCCTCGACGGTGCAGAACCAGAGCGGGACCAACACGCGCGGCACGAACAACTACGCGAGCGTGGCGTCGAGCCGGTCCTGGATCCGGTCGACCGCGGGCGTCTGAGGTTCGGCTCCGGAACGGGGCGGCGCAGCTGCGCCGCCCCGTTCCTGTCGGTGGCGTGTGGGAAACTCGCGGCATGCGGATCGCCACCTGGAACGTGAACTCCATCGTCCCCCGCCTGCCCCGGGTCCTGGAGTTCCTGGAGCAGACCGCGCCGGACGTGCTGTGCCTGCAGGAGCTGAAGAACACGACGGAGAAGTTCCCGGCCGCCGAGGTCGAGGCGCTCGGGTACGAGGTCGCCGCGTACGGGCTCGGGCGCTGGAACGGCGTCGGCATCGTGTCGCGGGTGGGCCTGTCGGACGTGGTGCGCGGCCTCCCGGACGAGCCGGCGTTCGAGGGCGCCGCCGAGGCGCGCGCGATCGGTGCGACGTGCGGCGGGGTGCGGGTGTGGTCGGTGTACGTGCCCAACGGGCGCGAGCCGGACAACCCGCACTACGCGTACAAGCTGGAGTGGCTGGAGTCGTTGCGGTCGATGGTTTCGTCGGAGCTGGCTTCCGGGCCGTTCGCGGTGCTCGGGGACTTCAACGTGGCCCCGACCGACGCGGACGTCTGGGACATCGCGGTGTTCGCGGAATCGACGCACGTGACACCCCCGGAGCGCGAAGCCCTGGCGCGGCTGCGCAAGCTGGGCCTGACGGACGTCTTCCCGAGGCCGCTGAAGTACGACCACCCGTTCACGTACTGGGACTACCGGGCGGGCAACTTCCCCAACAACAAGGGCATGCGGATCGACCTGGTGTACGGGAACGCGGCGTTCACGAACGCGGTGACGGACTCCTATGTGGACCGTGAGGCACGGAAGGGCAAGGGGCCTTCGGACCACGCGCCCATCGTGGTGGACCTGGACCTCTGATCCGGCCCGGGCTTGAAGTCCGTGAATGTCGCATTGAGGGACTCTAAGTCCCTCAATGCGACATTCACGGCTTTGTCGTCGAGTCAGCCGCCCGTCGCGGCGCGGTGCAGTTTTCGCAGTGCCCGTACCGCTTCCACCGCGCGGTCCCGGTCCACCGACTGGACGGCCATCACCGCGTGGTACTCGTCCTCCGGCAGTTCCAGCCTGGCCCACGACGCGCCGTCCGGGAAGCTCACCGAGAGCACCTCGCTCCACGCGAAGTGGCGGGTGATCAGCACGTTGCGGACCTCGATGCCCTCGTCGTCCGCCCGGACGCGGGCGATCGCGAACAGCATCACGCCGCACGCCAGCAGGATGCCGATGCCGACCATCGCCGCCTGGTCGGAGCGCTGGAAGCGGACGCCCGTGTCGCCGTTGCGCAGCAGCACCGCCACCACGACGAACACCGCCAGCAGCGCCACCGCCAGCACGCTGCACATGATCAGCGCACGCCGGGGACGGATCACCAACGTCTCGGAAGTACTCACGCTCACACGAAGCCCCGCTCGGTCCACGGCTGGCGCAGGCTCCGCAGCACGTGCGCGCTGTCCAGCGCCGCCACCGTCGCCTCGTAGCCCTTGTCCTCCTTGGCGCCCGGGCGGCCCGAGCGGTCCAGGGCCTGTTCCTCCGTGTCACACGTCAAGACGCCGTTGCCGACCGGGGTGCTCTCGTCGAGCGCCACCCGGGTCAGGCCGGCCGTCACCGCGTCGCACACGTACTCGAAGTGCGGGGTGCCGCCGCGGATGACCACGCCCAGCGCGACGACCGCGTCGTGGTTGCGGGCCAGCGCCTGCGCCACCACCGGGAGCTCGATCGCGCCGGCGACGCGGACGACCGTCGGCTCCTCCTCGAGTTCCGCTTCCTTGGCCGCGAACAGGGCCCGCTCCAGCAGGACGTCGGTGATGGCGGCGTTCCACTTGGTGGACACGATGCCGAGCTTCAGCGACTTGCAGTCGGAGAGGTCCAGCTTGAGGTCGGGACGGCCTTCGCCGCTCACAGCGCTCCTCCGTCGGGGTGCTCGGTGCCCGCGCCGACCTGGTCGTAGTGCTCCAGCTGGGCCAGGTCGTGGCCCATCCGGTCGCGCTTGGTCCGCAGGTAGCGCAGGTTCTCCGGGTTCGGCGAGATCGGCAGCGGCACCCGCCCGGTGACGCGCAGGCCGTACCCCTCCAGGCCGATCCGCTTGGCCGGGTTGTTCGACAGCAGCCGCATGGTGCGGACGCCGAGGTCGCAGAGGATCTGCGCGCCGGTGCCGTAGTCGCGGGCGTCGGCCGGGACGCCGAGGGCGAGGTTGGCGTCGACCGTGTCGGCGCCGTCGTCCTGCAGCTGGTAGGCCTGCAGCTTGTGCAGCAGGCCGATGCCGCGGCCCTCGTGGCCGCGGATGTAGAGCACGACGCCACGGCCTTCGGCGGCGACGGCGGCCAGCGCCGCGTCCAACTGAGGCCCGCAGTCGCAGCGCAGCGAGCCGAAGACGTCGCCGGTCAGGCACTCGGAGTGGACGCGGACCAGGATGTCCTGGCCGTCGCCGATCTCGCCGTAGACGAACGCGACGTGCTCGATGCCGTCCAGCAGCGAGTCGTAGCCGACCGCGCGGAACGTGCCCGCGGCCAGCGGGATGCGCGCTTCGGCGACCCGCTCGACCTGCTTCTCGGTGCGGCGGCGGTAGGCGATCAGGTCGGCGATGGTGATGATCGCCAGGTCGTGGTCGGCCGCGAAGACCTCGAGCTCGTCGCGGCGGGCCATGTCGCCCTCGTCCTTCTGCGACACGATCTCGCAGAGCACGCCGGCCGGCGCGAGGCCGGCCATCCGGGCCAGGTCGACCGACGCCTCGGTGTGCCCGGGACGGCGGAGCACGCCGCCCTCCTTCGCGCGCAGCGGGACGACGTGGCCGGGACGGCGGAAGTCCTTCGCGGTCGACGCCGGGTCGGCGAGCAGCCGGATCGTGTGCGCGCGGTCGGCGGCCGAGATGCCGGTGCTGATGCCCTCGGCGGCGTCCACCGTGACGCTGTACGCGGTGCCGCGCGCGTCCTGGTTCGTGTGGTACATCGGCGGCAGGTCCAGCCGGTCGGCCTCGGCCTCGGTCAGCGCCACGCAGACGTACCCCGAGGTGTAGCGGACCATGAACGCCAGCAGCTCCGGGGTCGCCTTCTCCGCCGCGAAGATGAGGTCGCCCTCGTTCTCGCGGTCTTCGTCGTCGACCACGACGACCGCGCGGCCCGCCGCGACGTCCGCGATCGCCCGCTCGATGGCGTCGGCGTCGAACACCGCCCCGGCACCGCACGGGGTCCAGCCCGCTTCGGGCTCGGCCGAACTCATCCCAGGCTCGCTCATGACCGCTCCTCCGTGCTGCCGCCGCCGTCCCGATTCTGCACCTGGTCGCGGATATGCGCCTCGGCCAGCTTTTCGACGTACTTCGCGACCACGTCGACCTCGAGGTTGACCAGGTCGCCGGCTTCCCGGCCGCCGAGTGTGGTCACCTCGAGGGTGGTCGGGATCAGCGCCACCTTGAACCGGTCGGCGGTGACCGCCGCGACGGTCAGGGAGATCCCGTCGACCGCGATCGACCCCTTCTCGACCACGTACCGGGCCAGGTGCCCCGGCAGCGCGAAGGTCGTGACGCCGGTTTCGTCGCGGGAGAGGAACACGCCCGTCCCGTCGACGTGCCCCTGCATGATGTGCCCGCCGAGCCGGCCGCCGGCCGGGGTGGCGCGCTCCAGGTTGACCCGGTCGCCGACGGCGACCTTGGCCAGGCTGGACCGCTGCAGCGTCTCGTGGACGACGTCGACGGTGAACTCGCCGTCGGCGACGTCGACCACCGTCAGGCAGACGCCGCTGACCGCGATCGAGTCGCCGTGGCCGGCGTCGCTCGTCACCAGCGGCCCGCGGACCCGCAGGCGCGCCGCGTTGGTCAGCTGCTCGACCGCGGTGACCTCGCCGATCTCCTCGACTATGCCGGTGAACACGTCCGCTGCCTCCTCATAACCGGGACCCTCTCCATCCAACACCCGAGACGACGGTGCGGCTTCTCCGCCCGCGCCTCGGTACCGGATTCAGCCCGCTCGGACGCGTGCGGCCTGCTCACGCAGGGCGGCGACCGCCTTGCCGGGGTCCGCGGCGCCGTAGACGGCGGACCCGGCGACGAAGCAGTCGACACCCGCTTCGGCCGCTTGCTCGATGGTGTCGGCGTTGATCCCGCCGTCGATCTCGACGACCAGCTTCAGGTGCCCGGTGTCGACCAGCCGCCGCGCGGTGCGGACCTTGTCCAGGACCTCGGCGATGAACGACTGCCCGCCGAAGCCCGGCTCGACCGACATGACCAGCAGCGTGTCGTAGTGCTTGAGCGCGTCGAGCCACGGCTCGAGCGCGGTGCCCGGCTTGACCGACAGCCCGGCCTTCGCGCCCGCGGCACGCAGGTTCTTGGCCAGCGCGACCGGGTCCTTCGCGGCTTCGGCGTGCACGGTGACGTTGTAGGCGCCGGCTTCGGCGTACCCGATCGCCCAGCGGTCCGGGTCGTCGATCATCAGGTGGCAGTCGATCGGCACGTCGGTGCTCTTGAGCAGCGCCTTGACCACGGGCAGGCCCAGGGTCAGGTTGGGGACGAAGTGCGCGTCCATGACGTCCACGTGCACCCAGTCGGCGCGGGTGTCGCCGCTGCCGGCCACGGCGGCGATCTCCTCGCCGAGCCGGGCGAAGTCCGCGGACAGGATGCTGGGGGCGATCAGGGGTCGGTCTGCCACGTCCCGAGTGTAGGAGGCCGCTGCTAACGGTCGCTAACCGGTTGTGACCAGAATCTGGCTCCCGAGAGGGAAGTCACCCGTCTCCGGCCGTCCTACGCTCGCCGCATGCCCGGATTCCTCCAGTCCCTGACGCGGATCGGCAGCTACCGCAGCCTGCTCCACGCCGCCGCGGGCGCCGCCATCGCGGCGCCGGTGGCCCCCTTCGCCCTCGCCGTCGCCGTGTCCGTCGAAGCCGATTCCCGGATCCGCGCGCTCCTCGCCCTGCTCGCCCTCGCCGTCCTGATGGGACTGCTGGGGTTGCTGGGACCGGTGCGGCGCCTCGGCGTCGGCCTGGCGAACACCCTGCTCGGCACCCGGATCCCGGCACCGGCGGGCCGCCCGGACGCCGAATCGCGGCTGCGGTCGGGCCTGTGGCTGGCGCTGCACACGGCGGCCAGCGGGATCCTCTTCACCGTGCTGGCCTTCCTGGGCCTCGGGATGCTCGTGCCCGCGGTGTGGCTGGTGGGCGGGCAGGACGAGATCTCGCTGTTCTGGTCCGGCGTCCCGCTCGGGGCGTGGACCATCCCGTTCGGGCTGGCCGCGGTCCTCGCGGCGCTCGCGCTGACCGCGGCCGCCACCCTCGGCCTCCGCGTCGGCGCGACGGCGCTGCTCGGCCCGTCCGCGGCCGAGCTCACGGCGCTGGCCGAGCGCCGCGCGGCCGTGCTGGCCCAGCGCAACCGGCTGGCCCGCGAGCTGCACGACTCGATCGGGCACACGCTGACGACGTCGACCCTGCACGCCGCGGCGGCGGTCGGCCTGGTCGAGACCGACCCGGCCCAGGTGCGGCGGGCACTGGGCACGATCGAAGAGTCCTCGCGCAGCGCGCTCGAAGACCTCGACCACGTCCTGGGCCTGCTGCGGGAGGAGCCGGCCGCCAAGGAGCCGACGCGCACGCTGACCGAGGTGGACGTCCTGGCCGTGCGCGCCCGCGAAGCCGGGCTCGACGTCCGGCTGACCGTCCGCGGCCCGGTCGCCGCGCTGCCCGCGACCGTGTCGCGCGAGGGCTACCGGATCGTCCAGGAGGGCCTGACCAACGCGCTGCGGCACGCGGGCCCCGGCGAGGTGGACGTCCGCGTCGAGGCCGGGCCGGACCGCCTGGAGATCGCGGTCGTCAACGCACTGGACGGGACCGGGCCGAGGTCGGGACGGCGCGGGCTGGCCGGGCTCGCCGAGCGCGTCGAGGCCCTGCGCGGCGAGCTGGACGCGGGTCCGGACGGGCCGCGGTGGCGGCTGAACGCGACCATCCCGCTGCGGGCGGGCGCGTGAGCCCGGCCGTCCTGCTGGCCGACGACGAACCCCTGGTCCGCGCCGGTCTGCGGGCCCTGCTGGAGCAGCAGGGCCTGACCGTGGTCGGCGAGGCGGCCGACGGCGCCGGAGTACTGCCCGCCGTGCGCCGGACCGCGCCCGACGTCGTGCTGATGGACGTCCGGATGCCCGGCGTGGACGGCATCGAGGCCACCCGGCAGCTGCTGACCGCCCTGGCCGAGCCGCCGAAGGTCCTCGTCGTCACGACGTTCGACAACGACGACTACGTGCACGAGGCGCTGCTGGCCGGGGCCAGCGGGTTCATCCTGAAGCGGGCGCGCAAGGAGGAGCTCGCGCACGCCGTGCGGACCGTCGCGGCCGGCGAGTCGCTGCTGTTCCCCGAGGCGATCCGGCGGCTGGTCAGCGGGCGGACGGCCGGCGGCGCGCACGCGCGGGCGGCGAAGACGCTGACCCGGCGCGAGGCCGAGGTGCTGCGGCTGATCGCGACCGGACTGTCCAACCAGGACATCGCGGCCGCGCTGGTGATCAGCCTCGAGACCGTGAAGACCCACGTCGGGAACGTCTTCGGGAAGCTCGGCGCGGCCAACCGCAGCCAGGCCGTCGTCATCGCCTACGAGGCGGGTGTCGTCCGGCCGGGACACCTCGCCGGTCAATAACCGACGTGCTCCCGGTCACCTCGGGGAAGTGATGAGTTCGGTCACCGGACACCTGGTGCTCACCTGCCGTCCGTCCACGGCACACATGCACCGGAACTAATGACCCATGTCCGAAATCCGGGCTCGAAACCCCCGAAGTCCCCCGAAGAGGAGAAACATGGCTTCGCTGTTCACCGGCCGTCGCCGGTGGCTGGTCGCCGGCGCGCTCGGCGCCGCGCTGGTCGCCGCCGCCCCGGTCGCACTGGCCGCCAACGGCTCCGGCAACGCCGACGCGCGCTCCGCCGGCTCCGGTGACCGCACCAACGACGTCCGCTCCGCGATCCAGGGCGGCTCCGCCCGCAACGTGATCCTGTTCCTCGGCGACGGCATGGGCCAGTCCGAGATCACCTCCGCGCGCAACTACGAGCGCGGCGCCGCCGGCCGGCTCGCGATGGACGAGCTGCCGCTGACCGGCGACTACACCACCTACGCCGTCGAGAAGGACAACCCCGGCAAGCCGAACTACGTGACCGACTCGGCCGCGTCCGGCACCGGCTGGGCCACCGGCGTCAAGACCTACAACGGCGCGATCTCGGTCGACGCGTACGGCAACCCCGTGCCGACGATCCTCGAGCTGGCCAAGCGCGGCGGCCTGCGCACCGGCGACGTCACCACCGCCGAGGTCCAGGACGCCACCCCGGCCGTGCTCGGCGCGCACGTCGTCAGCCGCGACTGCAAGGGCCCGGTCGAGACGACGGCCAAGTGCGCGGTCAACGCCAAGGAGAAGGGCGGCGCCGGCTCGATCTCCGAGCAGCTCGTCCAGACCCGCCCCGACGTCCTGCTGGGCGGCGGCGCGGCGTACTTCGACCAGACCGTCACGGCCGGCAAGTTCCAGGGCAAGACCGTCCTGGACCAGGCCAAGGCGGCCGGCTACAGCGTCGTGAACACCGCGGCGGACCTGGCGGCGGCGAAGAAGGGCAAGCCGGTCCTCGGCCTGTTCGCCAAGAACAACATGCCGGTGAACTGGACCGGGCCGGCCGCGGTCCACGGCGGCACCGCGCCGTCGCGCTGCACGCCGAACCCGGCCCTGCCGAAGACCCAGCCGAAGCTGGCCGACCAGACCCGCAAGGCGCTGGAGCTGCTGGACGACCGGCACTCGGACAAGGGCTTCTTCCTGCAGGTCGAGGGCGCGAGCATCGACAAGCAGGACCACGCGGCCGACCCGTGCGGCCAGATCGGCGAGGTGATCGACTTCGACGCGGCGATCGCGGCGGGCACGGCGTTCGCCCGCAGCCACCCCGACACGCTGGTGCTGGTGACCGCCGACCACGGCCACAGCAGCCAGATCGTCGAGCCGACGGCCACCCCGGGCCTGACCGCGACGCTCGTCACCAACGAGGGCGCGAACATGACCCTGGCCTACGGCACCGCCGAGACGGGCGGCTCGCAGTCGCACACCGGCACCCAGGTCCGCATCGCGGCCATGGGCCCGCAGGCGGCGAACGTCGTCGGCCTGACCAACCAGACCGACCTGTTCGGCACGCTGAAGCGGGCCCTGCGCCTGCGCTGACCCGCTTTCGGGCTCTGGAGGTGGGGCTGGCCCCCGGAACCTTCGGGCGGTCTGCCCCAATGCCCCCTGGTGTCGGGCTCCCTAGGTTGGGGAGCACCACGACACCAGGGGGTTCTTCATGCGGAAGTCCTTGCGCGGCAGGCGGATCGTCGCCTGCGGCACGCTCGTCGCGCTCCTCGCGGCGACCACCGCGGCACCGGCGCTCGCCGCCACGAGCCCGCTCCAGGGCGCGCTCGACACCCTGACCGCCCAGGACGGTGTGCCGGGCGCCGAAGCCGTCGTCCAGGACGGCTTCCGGACGCGCGTCACGCGCAGCGGCACCGGGGACGTCACCACCGGGAAACCGTTCCCGCGCAACGGTTCCTTCCGCGTGGGCAGCGTCACGAAGTCGTTCGTCGCGACCGTCGTGCTCCAGCTCGCCGGCGAGGGCCGGGTGAAGCTGGACGCGCCGGTCGAGCGGTACCTGCCGGGCCTGCTGCCGGACCGGCGGATCACCGTGCGGCAGCTGCTGCAGCACACCAGCGGGCTGTACAACTACACCGACGACCTGGACCTGTCCGATCCGGAGGCACTGCGCCACCGCGGCGCGGACCCGGCCGAGCTGGTGGCGATGGCGGTGAAGCACCCCGCGTTGTTCCCACCCGGCACGAGCTGGTCGTACTCGAACACCAACTACATCGTCGCGGGGATGCTCGCCGAACGCGTGACCGGGCACGCGCTGGGCGACGAGATCGCCCACCGGATCACCCGCCCGCTGGGCCTGCGCGACACGTACCTCCCACGCCGCGGTGACGAGAAGCTGCCCGCGCCGCACGCCGTCGGTTACGTGCCGATCGACGGAAACCTGGTCGACTTCAGCGACTACGACGCCACGATCGCGGGAGCGGCGGGCGGGCTCGTGTCCACCCCGGCCGACCTCGACCGGTTCTACGGCGCCCTCCTCAGCGGGCAGCTGCTGCGTCCCGCCGAGCTGGCCGAGATGCGGCGCACGGTCCCGGCCGACCTCGGCGTCCCGGGCGCCCGCTACGGCCTGGGGCTGGGCCGCATCCCGCTGTCGTGCGGGGAGTTCTGGGGCCACGAAGGCGGGGTCCTCGGCTTCACCAACGTCGCCGGCGTCGGCCCGGGCGGCCGGCGCGCGACGGTCGTCTTCAACCAGAACCCGGCACCGGAGGCCGCGAACGCGCACCTGCTCGCCGCGACGGACGCGGCCCTCTGCTCCGGCCGGTAGATCCAGGGAACACCGAAACCCCAGGGGGTTGTTTCATGCGGAAGTCTTTACCCGGCAAGCGGATCGTCGCGTGCGGCACGCTCGTCGCGCTCCTCGCGGCGACCACCGCGGCACCGGCGCTCGCCGTCGCGGCGAATCCGGTGCGGCAGGCGCTGGACCGGGTCACCGCCCAGGGCGGCGCGCCCGGCGTCGAAGCCGTCGTCACCGACCACGGCCGCGTCACCGAGACGCGCAGCGGGGCCGGCGACCTGGCCACCGGGAAGCCGTACCCGCGGGACGCGAAGTTCCGCGTCGGCAGCATCACCAAGACGTTCGTCGCGACGGTGGTGCTGCAGCTCGTCGCCGAAGGGAAGGTCAAGCTCGACGAGCCGATCGAGCGGTACCTGCCGGGCCTGATCACCGGCAACGGGAACGACGGCCGGAAGATCACCGTGCGGAACCTGCTGCAGCACACCAGTGGGCTCTACAACTACACCGACGACGTGCTGACGGCGGACCCTGAGTCCCTACGCCATCGCGGCGCCGAACCCGGCGAACTGGTCGCGATCGCGCTGAAGCACCCGCCTCTGTTCGCACCCGGCGGTTCCTGGTCCTACTCGAACACCGACTACATCGTCGCCGGGATGCTCGTCGAGAAGGTCACCGGCCACGGTCTCGCCACCGAGATCGACCGGCGGATCGCCCGGCCGCTCGGCCTGCGCGACACGGCACTGCCCGGCCGTGGCGACGAACAGCTGCCGGCGCCGCACCCGCGCGGGTACGTGTCGCTCGGCGGGCCCCCGACCGACTTCACCGACTTCGACCCGACGATCGCCGGAGCCGCGGGCGCCCTCGTGTCGAGTGGCCGGGACCTGGACACGTTCTACACCGCGTTGCTCGCCGGCCGGCTGCTGCCCGCCGAGCAGCTCGCGCAGATGCGGCGCACGGTCCCGGCCCCGAGCGAGCCCGGCGCCGACTACGGCCTCGGCCTGATCCGCCGGACCCTGCCGGACGGCACGCCGTACTGGGGCCACGACGGGGGGATCTTCGGCTTCGCCACGCTGGCCGGCGCCCTCGACGGCGGCCCGGCCGCCGCCGTGTCGGTCAACGAGCTTCCCGCGCCCGACGGCGTGCAGCAGAACACCGAGACGGCGTTCGAGGTCGCGCTGGCCCGGAAGTAGCCAGAACTGTCGGTGCCCACCGGTAGCGTGGAGATCGGGGGGCGCCGCCCGCTCAGGGCAGCAGGTCCAGGGCTTCGGTCCACGGCCGCCGCGGATCCAGGCGGTGCAGCGTCACCCCGGCGCCCGCGAGGGTGTCGAGGTGGCGCTGCCACGCCGGGTGGTGCACCCGGGTGTCCTGGATCTGGTAGGCCACCACGACCGTGATCCCGGGCGCGCCCAGGACGTCGCCGAGCACGGTCAGCGCCTGGTTGTCCGCGATCCCGAGCGCCAGCTTCGCGACGGAGTTGGCCGACGCCGGGGCGAACAGGAACACCGCCGGGTCCGGGTGCGGCCGCGGCTCCCCCGGCAGCCGGGACACACCGCGCACCGGCAGGTCGGTCGCCGCCTCGACGTCGGCCAGCGCGCCGGTCGACTCCAGCCAGCGCATCGCCGTCGGGGTCAGCGTGATCGCCGTCCGCCAGCCGCGGGCGGCGGCGGGCCGGGCCAGCTCGGCGGCGAACCGGACGTCCAGCCCGCCGCACGAGCCGGCCACCAGCCCGAGGTCCCTCACGGCTTGCGGAGCACGGCGCAGAACATCGCGTCGGTGCCGTGGCGGTGCGGCCACAGCTGCACGTACGGCCCGTCACCGAGCTCCGGCACGCCGGGGAAGAACTCCCGCGAGTCCAGCACTTCGGCCTTGAGCCGCCGCGCCGTCTCGCCGAAGACGCCCTCGGTCTCGGCCAGGTGCGGCGAGCAGACGACGTAGGTGAGCGCGCCGCCGGGGCGCAGCAGGGCGTAGGCCGCGTTGAGCAGCTCACCCTGCAGCTTCGTCAGGTCCGCGACGTCGGAGGGCTGGCGCCGCCAGCGTGCCTCCGGCCGCCGTCGCAGCGCGCCGAGCCCGCTGCAGGGAGCGTCGACGAGGATCCGGTCGTAGCCCGGTTCGAGGCCGGATTCGCGGCCGTCGGCGACGAACACCTTCACCGGCAGGTTGATCGTGGCCTTCTCGACCAGCTTCGCGCGGTGCGGCGCCTTCTCGACGGCGTCCACGGTCGCGCCGCTCAACGCCGCGAGCGAACCGAGCAGGGCCGCCTTGCCACCGGGACCGGCGCACAGGTCGAGCCAGCGCTCGTCCGAGCCGTCGACCGGCACCTTCGTCGCGGCGATCGCGCAGAGCTGGCTGCCCTCGTCCTGCACCGCGGCCAGCCGCTCGCGGATCGGCTCGGCGTCGGCCGGGTCGCCGGCGCCCGCGGGCAGGCGCACGCCGTAGGGCGAGTACGGCGCGGGGTCGCCGCCGGTGATGGCGGCCAGCTCGTCGGCGGTGATCTCGCCCGGGCGGGCGACCAGGTGCACCTCCGGACGCGCGTCGTCGGCCTCGAGGGCGGCCTTCAGGCCGGCGCCCTTGTCCCCCAGCGCTTCGGCGAACGACCGGGCGATCCACCGCGGGTGCGCGGTGCGCAGCGCGTAGGCGCCGATCGGGTCGGTCGCGTCGTCCGGGGCCAGCTCGTCGAGCCAGGCGGCTTCGTCCTTTTCGGACGCCTTGCGCATGATGGCGTTCGCGAAACCCGTGGCCCACGAACCGGCTTCGGCGCGCACCAGGTCCACAGTGGACGTCACGGCGGCGTGCTCCGGGATGCGCGTGCGCAGCAGCTGGTAGACGCCGAGGCGCAACGCGTCGAGCACCGTGGGGTCGGTCTTGGCGATCGGCCGCTCGGCGTTGGCCTCGATGACGGCGTCGAGCAGGCCCTGCGCCCGCGACGTGCCGTAGGCCAGCTCGGTGGCCAGCGCCGCGTCCCGGCCGCTGATCCGCCGCTCGCGCAGCAGGTCCGGCAGGACGAGGTTGGCGTAGGCGTCCTTCTCGCGCACGGCGCGCAGGACGTCGAACGCGGCCTGGCGGGCGGGATCCACCTCCGGCGGGCGGCGCGGGCCTTCCTTGCGCGGGGCCGGGCGGCCCCGCATCGGCCGCGACGGCCGGCGTTCCCTGTTGTCGTTCACCGGAGGCGTTCTCCCTGCTCGATCCGTGTTCCGCGAGCCCAGTCGGTGGCCGCCATCCGTTTCTTGCCGGGTGCCTGGACATCGCCGAGCCGCAACGGCTTCGTCGCCGTCCCGACCAGCACCCGTTTGCGCTCCAGCACGAGCTCGCCCGGCGGCGGGCCGGGTTCGTCGAGCACCGTGACCGGGCCGAGCTTCAGCCGTTCCCCGCGGAACTCCGCCCACGCGCCCGGGTCCGGGGTGACCGACCGGATCTGGCGGTCGACCGCCGCGGCCGGGTCGGCGAAGGACACACGCGCGTCGTCGACCGTCACCTTCGGCGCGTAACTGACGCCTTCGGCGGGCTGCTCCTGCGCGCGCAGGGTGCCGTCGGCGAGCCCGTCCATGGTCGACAGCAGCAGCTTGGCGCCGGACTCCGCGAGCCGGCCGAGCAGCTCGCCCGACGTGTCGGTCGCGGCGATGGTCTCGGTGACCACGCCGAAGACCGGGCCCGCGTCGAGCTCCTTGACGATCCGGAACGTCGAGGCGCCGGTGATCTCGTCACCGGCGCGGATCGCGGCCTGCACCGGCGCGGCCCCGCGCCAGGCGGGCAGCAGCGAGAAGTGCAGGTTCACCCAGCCGAGCGACGGGATGTCGAGGGCGGACTGCGGCAGCAGCGCCCCGTAGGCGACGACCGGGCAGGCGTCCGGCGCGAGCTCGGACAGCCGCGCGAGGAAGGCCGGGTCGCCGGCACGGGCGGGCGTCAGCACCTCGATGCCGTGCTCGTCGGCGAGCGCGCCGACGGGTGAGCGGACGACGTGGCGGCCGCGCCCGGCCTGGGCGTCGGGGCGGGTGACGACGGCCACGACCTCGTGCCGGCCGGAGTCGAGCAGGGCACGCAGGGCGGGGACCGCCGGCTCGGGGGTGCCGGCGAAGACGAGCTTCATCGGCCCACCCCCGGCAGGAGCAGGGATTCAGGTGGCTGGAACATCGGGGCTGAGTCTAGAAGGCCCCCCTGATCGCGGCGCGCTGCGGTTGTCCACAACCCGGCCGTGATGTGGACAGCCGGGTCCGGCCGCGGGCCTTGCCCCGCCCTTTCGTCGGCAGCCCCCGATACGCTGGACTGGGGACGCCCCCCGGAGAGGGTGGGGGCTGCGGCGCGGTGCCGATACCAGCGGACCTGTGGCGGAACAAGATCACCAACCAGACGTTCCGGCCGGACGTCAGCTTCCTGTTCCGGGACGCGACCGGGGTGCCGGCGCGGCTGCTGGTGACGATGTCCTGGGACGCCGGCACCGCGGCGACCGGCATCCGCGACGCGCACTTCATGGTCGTCGGGACGGTGCCGGAGCACCGACGGCGCAGCTTCGCCAGTGCGCTGCTGGCCCACGCGTTGCGCGTGGCAGCCGACCAGGGTTACGACCAGGCGAGCCTGGTCGTAACCCTCCGCAAGCCCGTCCGGGGCCTCCGGCGGTCTTCGCGAAGGCCGGATTCGTGCCGACGACGCGGTACGTCCGCTCGGCGCTCGAAGCCTGAACCGGAGCGGGCGGAGCGCTACCAGTGCGTGGGCCACACCACCTGGGCCGAGCCGATGCCGCGGCGGACCGGTTCGGCCGCGGCCAGCCAGCGGCCGTCACGCAGGCGCTCGACCCCGGTGGCCGCGCCGATCTCCGCCGGCGCGGTCGAGAAGCCCTGGCCGCGCGCCTTGAGCGTGGCCGTCTCGGGCAGGTCCAGGAACCCCTGCTCGACCTGGGCCTGCGCCGAGTTCCGCTGCGACGCGCGTGGCGCCGCGATGGCGTCCTCCAGCGACAGGCCGCGGTCGATCCGGCCGGTCAGCACCTGCAGCACCGTCGTGATGATCGACGCGCCGCCCGGCGAGCCGGTGGCGAAGAACGGGCGGCCGTCCTTGAGCACGATCGTCGGCGCCATCGAGGAGCGCGGCCGCTTGCCGGGGCCGGGCAGGTTCGGGTCGGGCACGCCCGGCGTCACCGGGGTGAAGGAGAAGTCGGTCAGCTCGTTGTTGAGCAGGAACCCGCGGCCCGGCACGACGATGCCGCTGCCGCCCTCCTGCTCGATGGTCAGCGTGTAGGCGACGACGTTGCCCCACTTGTCGGCGACCGTGAGGTGGGTGGTGTTCTCCCCCTCGTACGGCGTCGGCGCGCCCGTGGTCCCGGCCTGACACGGCGTCGGGTGCCTCGGGTCGGCCGGCGCGACCGGGCTGGTCGCGGCCTTGTCCTTCGAGATCAGGCAGGCGCGGGTGTCGGCGAAGCGCTGGCTCAGCAGTTCCCTGGCCGGGACGTCGATCACGGCCGGGTCGCCGATCCAGCGGTTGCGGTCGGCGAAGGCGAACCGCGTCGACTCCAGGAAGTACTGCAGGTAGTCGGCCTTGCTCGCGTGCTTGAGGTCGTAGTTCTCGAGGATGTTGAGCGCCTCGCCGACGGTGAGCCCGCCCGAGGACGGCGCCGGCATGCCGTAGACGTCCAGGCCGCGGTACTCGGCGTGGGTCGGCGTGCGCTCGATCGCCCGGTAGTCGGCGATGTCGCGGGCGGTCAGCTTGCCGGGACGCACGTTGAGCGTCGAGGCGGGATCCTTCGGCGGCTGCTGCACGGTCTTCGCGATGTCCGCGCCGATCGGGCCCTTGTAGAGCGCGTCGACACCGCCGCGCTCCAGCTGCGCGTACGTCGCGGCGAGGTCGGGGTTCTTGAAGACGGTGCCGGGCGCGGGCGGCGCGCCGTCCGGCAGGTACAGCGAGCGCGTCGAGGGGAACGCGGAGAACCGCGCGGCGTTGTTCGCGATCTGCGTCTGGAACGTCGGGTCGACGACGAATCCCTTGCGCGCCAGGTTTTCCGCGGGCTTCAGGGACTTCGCGAGCGAGCGCGTCCCCCACTTGCGGAGGGCCTCGGACCACGTCGCGGGCGTGCCGGGCACGCCGACGCTCAGGCCGCTCGTGACGGCGTCGTTGAACGGCAGCGGCTGGCCGTTTTCGACGAAGAGGTTCGCGTCGGCGGACTTCGGCGCGGTCTCGCGGCCGTCGAGGGTGTGGACGCGGCCGGTCTTGGCGTCGTAGTAGACGAAGAACCCGCCGCCGCCGACCCCGGCGGAGAACGGGTCGGTGACCCCGAGCGCGGCGGCGACGGCGACGGCCGCGTCGACGGCGTTCCCGCCTTCGCGCAGGACCTGGGTGCCGATCGCGGTGGCGTCGGCGTCGATGCTGGCCACGGCGCCGCCGAAACCGGTGGCGACCGGGGTCTTCGGGGTGGGCGTGGCGGCGGTGGCGGGTCCGGTCGCGACGGTCGTGAGGAGCGCGGCCGTGGCGGCGATGACGAGGGTTCGGCGACTCCGGAGCGCGGGCATGCGGGCGAGTCTGCCCCCTCGGCCAGGCCGCTTCAAGCGCCGGACGTCCCTTTCGTCCGGTCCGTTACCGATTCACGGGCTCGGCCACAGCGAGAAATTGAATCACATGGAGCAGTGACATGACCTGCATAGATGTAACAGACTCATCCCGCGCGGCCCTGCACAGCCGCGCATCGCGAGGGCAACCGAAAGGACACATCGATGAGATCGATGACAGCACCACGACGGGGGTGGCGGCGCCTGTTCGCCGCCGCGCTCGCGGTCTCGGCCTCCCTGCTGGTCGTGACCGCCGCCGGCGCCTCGGCGTCGCCGGGCCTCCCGGACCAGGACGTCACCGGCAACCACGAGATGGGCGCGGCGATCCGCGCCCACGACGGGGTCGCCCCGGCCGGCCTGGCCCCGGCGTCGGTGGACGCGAGCGTCCCCGGCATCGACGTCAGCTCGTACCAGGGCAACGTCAACTGGGCGTCGTACTGGAGCGCGGGCAAGAAGTTCGCCTACGTCAAGGCGACCGAGGGCACCGGCTACCAGAACGCGTACTTCAGCCAGCAGTACACGGGTTCGTACAACGTGGGCATGATCCGCGGCGCTTACCACTACGGCCGCCCGGACCTGACGGGCGGCGCGGCCCAGGCCGACTACTTCGTCGCCCACGGCGGCAACTGGTCCAAGGACGGCAAGACGCTGCCGGGCACGCTCGACATCGAGTGGGGCCCGAACAACGCGTGCTACGGCAAGACGCCGGCGCAGATGGTCGCGTGGATCAAGGCGTTCAGCGACGAATACCACGCGAAGACCACCCGCTGGCCGGTGATCTACACGGCGACGAGCTGGTGGAGCCAGTGCACCGGCAACACGGGCGACTTCAGCTCGACGAACCCGCTGTGGGTGGCGCGCTACGCGTCGACGGTGGGGACGCTGCCGTACAACTGGGGCTTCTACACGTTCTGGCAGTACAGCTCTTCGCCCATCGACCAGGACCAGTTCAGCGCGGACATCTCGCGCCTGAAGGTGCTGGCGACCGGCTGATCCCGACAGGTTCCGTGGGTGGCGCGGCCGAGGGGAAGACTCGGCCGCGTCACCCACGCCGTGGAAGGAAACCGTTGCACCTGAACGCTCGGCGGCCCCGCGGTCGGCCCCGAGCTCTGATGGGTACAGCAGTTCGTCACCACAGCGCCGGCGCAACCGCGCCGGAGTCCGGTTGGGTGGTTGACCGCGCACCGCTTCGCCGCCTGACTTGCCGCCGAGCGCGAACCGTTTCAAGCACGGCAACGCATTCCGCGGTCAGCGATTCCCGAGAAGCACCGAGGTGCCGACCAGTGCCGAGACCGACGATCACAGCGGCACCCTTGCGCAGCCGGTCCGGACGACGAAGCCTCTGCCGACGATGCCGGTCGTCATCGCGCCGTGTGGCACGTCGGCGGCCCGGAGCCGCCACTGCTTCGCGGAGACTGGAGATCTCACTCCGGATATCTCGCGGGTTCGCTGCTCGCACACGAACCAGGCCTCGACGCCGTTTTCGTGGCGAACGACCAGATGGCCTTCGGCGTGATTCGCGCGTTCACCGAATCCGGCATTGCCGTACCGCGCGACATTCACGTCGTCGGATTCGACGACGTACCCGAGGCAGCTTGTGCACCACCGTCGCTGACCACGGTGCGCCAAGACTTCGCCGAACTCGGCAAGCGGGCGCTTCACGCCCTTCTGGCGAGAATCGGCGGGAGTTCTGCCGTTCACCTCGTCGCTCGCCGGGACAGGCGCGGCTTTGCCGCTCCGCCACCACTGTGGACGGAATCCGACCGGTAGCCACATCACCGCAAAGGAGCGTTCGTTGTGTCCACAGCGGCGATCCGGCGCCGAGGAGCTCCCCCGGGCGGACGATGGTGCCTACCAGCCCCACCGCGACGCTTGGCCACGATCGTTCGGCGCCTTCGGCACAGCTCGCAGGAAAGTGAACGCCGGGAGCGGACCGACGAACCTGCAGTCCACGTCGTCCACAACGATCGAGCCGATCATCTCCTGCACGGCGAGCAAATCCTCCCGTCGCACGAGAAGAGCCCGGCGTTCCTCCAGATGCTCCTGCTCTTCCAGGGCCCGGACTTCTTCCGCGTACCGCATGACCGGCCCCAGCAGTTCGTCGGACCGGCCTTGCCGCCAGGACACGACACGTCGCGCGATCGCTTCGCCCGCTTTGATCCGATCGGTCAGGCCGCTGCCGCCGCGGCTTCTCCACCCGGCCGGATCATCCGCCACGGCCTGCAACGCCGTCTCCTCGTCGAACCGCAAGTACACGTGCGCTTCGACGAATCCGTCCAGCCGGTCGAGTTCGGCCCGCAGGTGGTGCGCGAGGGGACGGATGACCGCTGTCCGGGCCGACTCGTCGTCCTCGGCGACCGTCCCCCATCGCAACGGGACCACCGGCCCCTGCCGCACCAGTGCGGACAGCGTCAGGAGATGCTGCGTGGCGTCGTGCGGAGTCACGTCCTGGTCCGCCGGCCGCGGGCTGACCGCCAGCGCGAGATCTTCCCAGACGACAAGCCTGGTGGCGCCGGACCCGGCCGGGCCGGGCAGCGGATGCCCGGCCCGGACGACGCCGTGCAGGTTCAGCCTCATCGCTCGCCTTCGCCGGCACCCGAGGGCGCTGACGCGGCCTGGGCGAATCCCGGCGTGACGACCGCCGGCTGGGCGAAGCCGGCCGGGATGGGGGCAGCCACCGGGAGCAGGCCGTACGTCCCGGCGATCCCTTGAGTGCCCGGCGCGGGCACGGTGCCCGGAGGCAGAGCCTGCCGTTGCGCCTCGATGCGCTGCATCGCCTCGAGGTACCGGATGTACGTGTCGACGCTGGCGATGACGATCTTGGCCTCGATGGTCAGGATCTCGATGCCGATCACGGAGACCCGGATCGTCGCTTCGATGACGAGTCCCTTGTCCAGCAGGATGTTCAGGGCCTCGGCAAGACCACCGGCGGTGGGCGCGGGAGCGCTCATGGCTGAATCCTCTCGGGTTGGTCGGATCGTGTCGCGTCTGTTGTGCGCTCCGGTGCGTCCAAAGCAGCGCGGAGTTCTTCGAACTGACGTCGAAGGGACAGCAGCCCCTGCCCCAGCCGCTCGACCTCGGCGGCGGACAAGCTTCCCGCCGCCATCCTCCGCAGTGCTTGCCGCTCAAGCAGTTCTGCGACGACCTCGAGGATCGCGAGGACGACTCGCCCGAGTCCTTGCCCGGTGTCGGCACTTATCCGTCTCGGTGCGTCCACGGCAGTCCTCTCCTACTCCGCGATCTCGTCGACGGCGGCGAGCAACAGGCGTAGATCGAGCCGGATCAGGTCGATGCCGGCCAACGTGATGATCACGTCGCCGTTCACCACGGCGCCGCGGGTCACCACGCGGTCCAGCAGATCCACCAGGCTCGTCAGCGCAGCACCATCGGGGGCAAGCGCGGGAAGATCGTTCACGACCCGACCACCAGCTGCGGCGGGGTGAACGAGTACGGCGGCCAAGGGCCGGTGCTGCGCAGGGTCGCCCCGGCGGCCGCGAGGTCGTCTTCGACGCGCCGGAGCAGTGCCTGGAACGTCTCTTCCTGATCCTGCCGAACCAGGTAGGAGGCATCGAAGAGAGCCGGCGGCTGCTCCCGTCGAGCGTCGGCGGCCGAGCAGCGGCTGAGCGAGTCGTGCAGGGTGCTCACCACACTGCGCGCGTGCGTTTGCAGCCGCTGCGCTCCATTCAGCTCCCGAGCTCGTGCGTTCAGGTAGCCGGTACCCGAGATTCCGTCCGGCGGGGGCTTCCGGGCCGGCGCCGGCTCCGGCAGGGCGACACGCACTCCCCACTCGCGGTGACCGTCGGTCCTCGAGAGCCATTCCGACACGTCGGCCCGGTGGTCTTCGAGCAGAAGAACGGCCGCCCGGTCGTCGCGAACGACGGTGCCGAACCTGAGCGGTAGCACCGGGTAAGCCTCGAACACCGCACGGACCACCGCGTCGTGCTGCCGGGCGAGCACGGCGAGCCGGCTGCCGGGATCAACGCTGTCCGGCGGGCCGGCCTCCTTTTCCAGATCGGCGAACATCCCGACGTCGACCTGGGCGACCACGACCGCGAGGTCTTCGTGCGCGAGCAGGCGCAGTGCCGGTGTGGCGCCGGTTTCCGGCACCTCGGCGTGCGACCAGGTAATGGCATAGGCACAGAGGCCTGGACCTGGGTCCGGGATGACCGGATCGGGAGCCTCTGTGGACCGAGGACCGGTGGCGCTGGTCAAGATCGCCTCGGTCAGCCGGCGCGTGAGCACTTCGACAGCCGCGCTCTTGGCCGCTTGCAAGGCAGCGTCCCACACCTCCGGGGCGTGCCGCCGAGCCAACGCCGTCACTTCCGGATCGAACTCCGCGGCGGCGGTCACGAGCTCTCACTCCGACTGACCGGTTCCCTCGTCGCGACGGAGGTGGCCACCTGCAGCGCCGTCTCGAGCTGCTGCACTCGGGAACGGAGTTCGTCCAGTTCCCCGGGCGGCCGAGCGTCGGCCTGCAGACGCTCGGCGCGAGCCGCACCGGGTGCGAAGAAGGGATCGTTCGTCCACCAGTCCATCCCCATCTCGCGGGCCGTCTGCGCGGAGGCGATGAAGAGCCTGAGCCGCAAGGTGAGGAGTTCGATGTCGACGACGTTCACCGCGATGTCGCCGACGATGACCACACCCTTGTCCAGCACACGTTCCAGCACATCGGCAAGCGAACTCGACTGACTGTCCACCCGGAACACTCCTGCTCTTCGCTACAGATCGGTGGTACCACGGGTAAAACGGCGAATTCGCTCGTACGAGACGAGTTCACCGGTGCTGTCGACATCGACCCGGTAGGTGCCGATGACGCTTGTGGTGGCGGGTATCCGTTCCAGCTCGACGACGTCGACGAGCACGGACCAGCCCCCGTCGGCGGTAGGACGCGCTCCCGGCACGCCGTCCGGCTGCCGGCCGGTGATCGCCGTGAAAACCTCTGTGGCAGCACGAATCGCGCGCGAAGCGGTCGACGCTGACGTCGTCGGCGGGGCAGCGGGCGTGGGATTTACGGGTGGGTTATGCGGGAAATCCGAGGTTCCCGATGATGGCACAGTCATCGCTGGTAGGCATCCGAGGCGAACGCATCGGTGTTACAGCGGATCCGGCGTTCGTCGGACGCCGGCCGACTCGTGGTGATAGCCGTTCACGGATCCCTGGGGTGTTCGGATCAGCACAGAGCGCCACCCGGACCAGTTGACGATGGGCCAACAAGGTGGCCGGGCTACCGAAACGCCAAAAACAACGAAAAGATAACGCTTGGGCTCGTGGTCGCCGAGTCACGACAAGCGAGTCCCCCTGGCGATCCACCCGCGACACCAACGACTTGACACTCACCACAGTGGACCGGACGAAACCGGGTGCGCTTCGCCGCCGCAGCCGGTTGACTATTGACGCTCTGCCAGTAACCATGCGGACATGGACGACGCGGTCCGCGCCCTGCGACAGCGGCTTTTCGCCGCCCTCAGACCGACCCGCGCCCCGGTGGGCGACCGGACCGCGGCTCCATCGCTGCCACCGGGCCGGCTGATCACCTTGCCCGGCCGAGGCGAGTTGTTCGTGCGCGATCATCGACCCCCCGACGCGGCCGATCCACCGGTGCTCCTGCTGCACGGCTGGTCCTGGTCGCTGGACGTCAACTACTTCGGCGTGATGCCCAGGCTCGTCGCGGACCGGGTCGGCTTCCTGGGCTACGACCAACGAGGACACGGACGAGGACTGCCCGCCGACCGCCCGTTCGAAATCGAAGACCTTGCCGCGGACGCCCTGGCCCTGCTCGATCTGCTCGGTATCGGCAAGGTCATCGTGTCCGGGTATTCCCTGGGCGGTCCTGTCGCCCTCCACCTCGCGCTCTCCCATCCGGACCGGGTCGCCGGACTGGCCTTGGCCGCCACCGCGCTGAACTACCGTCAGACGCTCCGCGACCGGACGGTGTGGCGTGTCCTCACCGCCGCGACACCACTGGCCCGGCTCGGTGTCGGTTCCTCGATTTCCGCCCGCTACTTCGGCTTGAGCCGCCGGACGTCACCGGATCTCGCCGCGATGTGGCCGTGGCTCTTCGGCGAACTGGCCCGCACTCCGGTCAGCGGGGTCTTCGCGACCGGACGCGCGGTCAGCCGGTACGACCTGCGCCACCGGGTCGCCGGGCTCCGCCGGATACCCGCGGCGGTCGTGATCACGACTCGCGACACGGTCTGCCACCCCCGCACCCAGCAGCAGCTCGCCGACCAGCTCGAAGCCAGGTCGTTCGCACTCCCGGCCGACCACGACGCTCCGGTCGTCCGCCCCGCGGAGTTCGCCGCGGCCGTCATGGCCGCGATTGCCCACGTCCGATCGTCACCACCGAAATGACCCAGGGGGCACGGCTCCTCATCCCGTCTCACGCACGACCGCCGGAAGGCTTCAAAAGCCGGAAGCTCGCACGACAGAAGCAAAGACGGACCGGGTGACACGCAATGTTCGCGTTAACAATCCACAAATATGAAGAATGTTCGCGATAGCGCCGCTGCTGTGGCACAGTGTGCCGGGCTCGGCACTCCCCCTGCCGTCCATGATCAGCAGAAGGGTCCGTCATGCGCAGAACCCTCGCCGCCCTGACCGCGGTCGCGATCACCACGTCCGTGCTCACCGGCACCTCCGAAGCCGCGGGCACCGACTCCGGGACGCTCTCCGTCCTGTCGTACAACGTCGCCGGCCTCCCGGAAGGACTCTCGAGCGCGCCCACCCCGCGCGCGTCGAGCACCACCACCATCGGCGGGCGGCTCGGTTCCTACGACTTCGTCCACGTCCAGGAAGACTTCAACTACCACGCCAACCTCTACGCGGCCGACAGCCACCCCTACCGGACGCCCACCAGCGGCGGCGCGGGGATCGGCAGCGGCCTGAACTCCTTGTCTTCGCTGCCCTACGACTCCGACGACTTCGAACGCGTCCGGTGGAACTCCTGCCAGCTCGACTCCGGCGACTGCCTGACCCCGAAAGGCTTCACCTTCATGCGGCTCCGGCTGGCCGAAGGGGTGTACATCGACGTCTACAACCTGCACACCAACGCCGGCACCTCCGCCGGCGACCTGGCCTCCCGCGCGGACAACCTCAACCAGCTGTCGTCCTTCATCGCCGGCCACTCGGCAGGCAACGCCGTACTGGTCGTGGGCGACACCAACACCCGCTACACCCGCGCAGCGGACACCATCCGGGACTTCGCCGCCCGCAACGGGCTCACCGACGCCTGGGTGCAGCTCCAGCGGGGCGGCGTGCCCCCGGCCGCCGGGAGCGACGCCCTGGTGTGCGACGAGAACGCGGTCACCAACGACTGCGAAGTCGTCGACAAGGTGCTTTACCGCGGCAACCGGCTGGTGAACCTCGGCGCGACGTTCTACGACAACGAGCACGGGAAGTTCCTCGACTCCGCCGGAGCCATGCTGTCCGACCACGACCCGATCACCGTCCGGTTCAGCTGGACCCGCAACCCCGCCTATCAGCTCAGCGATCAGTTCGGCGGACCACACGGCGACTACTACACCGATCTCGGCCGGGTTCCCGCCGGCGGGCGCGCGACCGCACTGACGATCCGCGCCGGCTCCCGCGTCGACCAGGTAGGACTCATCCTGGCCGACGGCACGGCACTGAACCACGGTGGCAGCGGTGGCACCGCGAAGACGTTGACGCTGGCGGCCGGCGAATACGCCACGACCGCCTATCTGTGCCGGGGCAGCTACAACGGACACGCCCGGATCTTCTACGCCCGGTTCACCACCAACACCGGGAAAACCCTCGAAGGCGGAACGACGACGTCGGACTGCACCACCTACACCGCACCGGCGGGCCGGCAGATCGCCGGCTTCCACGGCCGAGCCGGCGCCGAGGTCGACAAGCTGGGCCTCGTCTTCACCGCACGCTGACGAGCTCGGCCGGAGACGTCCGCGCCGCGTTCGGACCAGCACTGGCGGCACACAGGCGTCCTCGACCCGATCGCTCACGGTCTGGGACGTGACCGCTACCGCTGCACTTCGGAACCTCGACGCCAGCCCGAACTGGTGATTCGTTCTGCCCACGCCGACCACGCCGCCGAGCAGGCACTTGAACAAGGCTGGAAACCGCGCTCAGCCGGCGAAGGCGCGAAAGGGCGACGACTCCACGGCCGAGCAGCGGTGTCCCGCCGGCGCACCGCGCCGCCGCCGCGGTGAGGCGGAGTGCTCAGCTTCGCCTGCCGCGCGCCCCGACGGTCATCCAGCTGTAGTCCACAAAGGACGACGTCTCGTACTTCGCGTACGCCTCGTCGAGCACCTCCCGGGTGACCAGGCCGGTGGCGAGCGCGTGCTCCTCGACGAGCTTCGTCGTGTTCTTGAGCCAGCCCGCCAGCGGCTGCCCGCCCCGCGCCGGCAGGACCACGCCCTCCGCGGCGCAGTCGACCAGACCGGCCGCCTCCAGCGGGACCGGCAGGGTGCGGGCCCACTCCGGGGCGGTGCCGACCCGGTCCGCCATGACCCGCGCGAGCGCCGCCATGGTCTGGCGGGTCGCCGGGTGCGAGGACAACTCGGGCAGCGTGGCGCCGATCTCGATGAGCAGCCACCCACCGGGCTTGAGCCACGAGGACAACCGCTTGATCACGGCCTCGCGCTCGGGCAGGTGCTCCAGCACGAACCGGGTGTGGATGACGTCGAACTCCCCGGGCGCGTCGTCCGAGGTGACGTCGTGGTGCAGCACGGTCACCCCGAGATCGGCGAGCGGGCCGAGGAACGCGAGGCTGAGGTCCGTCGCCACCACGTTCTCCGGGCCGGCCAGTTCGGCCATCCTGGCCGCCACCGAACCCGCCCCGGCGCCGACCTCCAGGCACCGCCACCCCGGCCGCACCCCGAGTCCTTCGAGCTGCCGGAAGCTGAACGGATCGAAGCTCTCCTCCAGCAGGCGGAGCCGGCGGTGCTCGGCCTGTGCCTTGGTGTCGACGAAACTGTTCCAGCCGATGGTCTGCGACATCCGGTGTTTCCTCATTCGATCAGATCGGGCGACGACGCATCGTACGGCTCGCCGCGCCACGTCCGACAGGGCTGGAACCCCCTGTTTTTGCCGCGTTCCGACAAAGCCGGGCGGGCGAACGCGCCGCCGATCACAAAAGCCGTCGTCGCGGTCCGCCGTCGTCCCTCCGAATTGGACCGACTGGCGTAGTCACACCGCCGGACGTGACGGGAATCACGGGCGTGGAGCCGATTCCGGAGCTGGGGACCATCCGCCGTCGGTCCGCACGGCCGTCGGCCGATCTCTGTTACAGGCAGTCACAAAACCCCTGGAGTGCGAGCTGCGGATAGCCACTTTTCGCAATTGTGTCAAATCATCGGTGAATCTGAAGGCTCTTACGCTGATCGGCTTATCCACCCTGCCACGAACGGTCGCACACCACGCCCGGCCGTCGCGTTCGGAGCAGTTGCGCTGCGTACAGTCCGACTCGGCGAAGCGGGTCGACCCCCTTCGAGTGGTATTGCTTCGGACGCGATCTCACCGGTAACTTCTCCAGCGATCAGCCACCCTCCCCCGGTACTGCCGCATCACCCCGGTCGACGAACGCGCCGGGCCGCGCTTTGTCGGTTTCATTGTCGCGTCCGAAAGAATGGATTCCAGCACGATGACGGATCTCGCGTTGCCGGTGAACGCCGCCCGAAGCAGGAGCATCGGGTTGCTGGAGGCCGTGGTCGAGCGGTGGGCCACCGACCGGCCCACGGCCACCGCGTGCTCCGCGCCGGACGGCGTGCTCGACTTCGCGGGCCTGGCCGAGCGGACGACGGCGATCGCCGGGGCGCTGGCGGCCGCCGGGGCGGGGCCGGGCACCACGGTAGGGCTGACCACCGGACGGTCCCGGCTGGCCGTGGCGAGCCTGCTCGCCGTGTGGCGCCTCGGCGCGACGGCGGCGCCGCTGGACGAGCGGCACCCGCCCGCCCGGATCGCCGAGGTGCTCGACGACGCCGACGTGTCCTTGATCCTCGGACAGCGGCCCCCAGGCGCGCCGGCGGACCTGCCCGTGCTCGACCCGGAGATCGCCCGGGGCGAGCCGTTCGCCGCGGCCGGGGGTGAAATCGCCTACCTCGTTCACACTTCGGGCAGCGCGGGTAAGCCGAAGGGAGTCGAGGTCACTTACGCGGGCCTGGAAACGGCGCTGGGCGCCATGAGCACCATCCACATCGGACCGGGCGGCCTGGGGATCAACCCCCTTTCGCCCGCGTTCGACGGCTGGCTCTGGTGCGTGCTGCTGCACCTGCTGAACGGCATCGGCACGGCGATCCTCGACCTCGCCGACGACGGCGAGCACGTCGACCTCGCCGGCCGGATCGCCGCGGTCGCGCCGCGCACGGCCAGCCTCACTCCCTCCCTTCTGGCTTCCTGCGCTGACGCGCTCGCCGGTGCCGAGGTCGTGGTGGTCGCCGGGGAACACTGCCCGCGCGGACTGCTCGAGCTGCTGCTGGCCCGGCACCGGGTGCTGAACGTCTACGGCCCCACCGAGGCCACGATCGCCGCGACCTGCGCCGACAGCGCCCGCGGCGACGACGTCACGACCATCGGGCGCCCGCTGCCCGGCTACGTGGCCCGGGTGCTCGACGCCGAGCTGCGGCCGGTGCCCGCGGGCACCCGCGGCGAGTTGTGCCTCGGCGGGACCGCGCTCGCCAGGGGCTACCGCGGCGACCCCGACCTCACCGCGCGCCGGTTCGTCACCGTGGACGGGGCGCGGCTGTTCCGCACCGGCGACGAGGTGCTCGCCCGCCCGGACGGGCAGCTCGAGTTCCTCGGCCGGCTCGACACCCAGGTCAAGGTGCGCGGGTTCCGGATCGAGCTCGGCGAACTCGAGCGGGTCGTGGAGCAGTTGCCGGCCGTGATCGCGGCCACGGCGTTCGTGCGGACCGCGGGCGGCACTCTCGGCGTCGCCGCCGTGCTCGCCGACGGGCACGACCCGGTCGCCGGCGCCCTGCTCGTGCGCGAGCACTGCCGGACGTTCCTGCCCGACCACCTGCTCCCGTCCACAGTGGACTTCGTACCCGCGCTGCCCTACGACGACCGCGGCAAGGTCGACCGGGCGGCGCTCGCGCTGGCCGCCGACGCGGCCCGGCCCGCGGGCCGGGCGCCGGCCACCGCCCGCGAACACGAGGTCTGCGCCGTCTTCGCCGAGGTGCTGGACCAGCCGGTGGCCGACGTGGCCGCCGACTTCTTCGAGCTCGGCGGGCACTCGCTGCTCGCCGCCCGGATGGTCGCCACGCTGCGCAAGCGGACCGGGCTGCGGGCGTCGATCCCGTTGCTGCTGGGCAACCCCAATCCGGCCGCGCTGGCCGCGGAGCTGGACCGGCTCGCGGAGGTGTCCGCTTGAGCGCCTGGGTGGTGCCGTGGCACCCGTCCCCCGCCGGCCGCCCGACCCTGGTCTGCGCGCCTCCCGGTGGCTCCGGCTGCAACCGCTTCCGCGGCTGGCAGGCCCGGCTCGGGCTGTCCGTTTCGGTGGTCGGCGTGCAGCTGCCCGGCCGGGAGAACCGGTTCGCCGAGGAGCATCCGGCGACCTTCGCCGAGGCCGTCGCCGCCGTCGCCGCGGACCTCGCCGAACTCCGTGCGGGCGCGCCGCTCGTCATCGTCGGCGAGAGCTTCGGGGGTCTGCTCGCCTACGAACTCGCGCGGGCGACCGGACCGGACGCGCTGGTGCTCGCCGCGACCGAACCCCCGGGCAACCGGTCGGCCGCCGAGCACCTGGTCATCGACGAGCGGATCCTGCGCGACCTGTTCGTCTCCGGCCCGCCCGAACTCCGCGATCTCGACGAGGACAGCCAGGAGTTCCTGCTCGACGTGCTGCGCCGCGACGACAAGCTCGCCGACACCCACGTGCTCGCCGAACGGTTCCAGGTGGACTGCCCGATCCACGCCTGGTCCGGCGACCTGGACGCGGTGGTGCCCGGGCACCTGCTCGACGGCTGGGCCGGCTACAGCACCACCGGCACCACCCGGCGCTCCTTCGCCGGGAGCCACACCTTCCTGACCGACCTCGCCGAGGAGACCGTGCCCGCACTGGGGAGCCTGCTGTGCTGATGGACCTGACCGACGACCTGAGCTTCGCCGGCACCGAGTTCTGGCCGCACTTCGCGTGGCTGCGCGAGCACGAACCCGTGAGCCGGCACCCCGACGAACACGGCGGCTTCTGGGTGGTCACGCGCTACGCCGACGTGCTGTCGGTCTACCGCGACGCGGCCGGGTTCAGCTCCCGGCACGGGATGCGGCTGGGCACCAACCCGACCGCGGTGGACGCCGTGACCGGGCAGATGCTGATCGTCTCCGACCAGCCGGACCACGCGCAGCTGAAGACGGTGCTGGCCAAGGGTTTCTCGCCCGCCGCGATCCCGCACGCGGAGGACCTGGTGCGCACCGTGGTGCGCGGCCTGCTCGACGACGCCCTCGCCGCGGGCGAGGTGGATGTCGTGGAGACGGCGCGCCGGCTGCCGACTCGCGTGGTGTGCGCCCTGATGGGCGTGCCGCGCGAGGAGTGGGACTGGCTCGGCGGCACGATGAACGACGCCTTCGAAGGCGCGGACGAACAGAGCAGGCTCGCCGCGCACGCGGAGATCTTCCTGTACTTCTCGGAACTGGTGCTCGACCGCCGGGAAAACCCGGGCGACGACTTCGTCAGCCGCATCGCCGCCGACCGGCGGTCCACAGCGGACGGTACGAAGCGGCCGCTGACCGACACCGAAATCGTGGTGAACTGCAACGGTGTTCTCGCGGGTGGCAACGAAACCACGCGCTACTCCGCGGCCGGCGCCGTGCTGGCGCTGATCGAGCACCCCGACCAGTGGGCCGCGCTGCGCGCCGACCGCGCGCTGCTGCCGGGCGCGGTGGAGGAGGTCCTGCGCTGGACCACCCCCGGCGTGCACGTGCTGCGCACCGCGACCGCGCCCACCACGATCGGCGGCGTCGGCATCGCCGCGGGCGACCGGGTGACCCTGTGGAACGTCTCGGCCAACCGCGACGACGCCGAGTTCGGCGACGCCGGACGCTTCCGGGTGGACCGCACGCCCAACCGCCACCTCGCCTTCGGCGGCGGCCGCCACCAGTGCCTGGGGGCGCGCCTCGCCCGCCTGGAACTGACGGTGTTCCTGGACGAACTGCTGAACCGGGTGGCCACTGTGGACATCGTCGGCGAGCCCCGCTACACGGCGTCGAACTTCACCTGGGGCGTGCGCGAACTGCCCGTGCGCCTGCACTCCGCCTGACCGGCCGGCCCTGCGCCGTCGGTCCGGCCGGGTTCGGTGTGCATCACCGTCGTACGAACACGTCGTGTTCGTTTCCTCGGTCTTCGAGAACGTACCGAACACCGCCGCCGACCACATCGCGGTGCCCTCGGATGCGTGATCCAGCGGGCATCACTCGTGATGGGAGGGTCGACACGAACTGCTAGATGAGTTCCATCGGGTCCAGCTGGATGCGGATCGGTTCCGTGGCCTTCCGGGCGTCTCGCCGGGCGGCGGCCGCGTGGATTGCCGCGGCCAGCGCCTTTCCTTCGGCTCGGGAAACCCGGACCAAGGCGCGTTCCCGCTCCGCGTTGCCTTCTTCGTCGACCTCGCCGAGCGGGACCGGGCCCAGGACTTCGCCCGACTCAGGGAGCGGGAGGTCGTCCAGCAGGGCCGCGACGGCGTCCGGGGTGCCCTCGACGCTCGCCATCCGCATCGCCGGGGGGAAGCCCAGTTCTTGACGCTCGGCCAGTTCCTGCGAGGCGTGCCACGCCGGGTCCCAGCGGACCAGGGCCTGGACCACCGCCATGCCCGCCTCGGCGCCGACGATCACGCGGCCGCCCGAAGAAGCCGGGCGCACGAGGGCCGCGGCGGCCATCCAGCGGCGGAGGGTTTCTTCGCCCGCTCGCAGGTCCTGGCGGCCCAGCAACGCCCAGCCGTCCAACAGCAAGGCCGCGCCGTAGCCGCCTTCCGCCACCGGTTCCGCTCCTGGGGTGCACACCACCAGCGCCGGTTTGCCCGGCACCGAAGCGAGAACCTCCGCCGCGCCGGAAGTGCGTACCGGAATGCCGGGAAAAGCCCGGCCCAGTTCTTCCGCCGTGCGCTTCGCGCCGACGATCACCGCGCGCAGGCGGACCGAGCCGCACGCCGAGCAGCGGAACGCCGTTTCCGGGACGCCGCACCAGCGGCACGCCGGTGGCTTCGGCCGGCCGTCGATCGAGCCGCCCGGCAGGGCCAGCGGGCCGGCGCAGCGGCGGCAGTGGGCGGGTGTGCGGCAGTTCCCGCACGCCAGGCCGGGGACGTAGCCCCGACGGGGTACCTGGATCAGGGTCGGGACGCCCGCCGCGAACGCCTGGCGCGCCGCTTCGAACGCCACCGCCGGCAGCCGGGCGACGCGGGCGGCCTCGTCGCGGGCGACGTCGAAGTCCTCGCCGACCGGGGTGACGCGCGGGGCCGCCGCGCGCAGCACCGTGCGGTCCGCCAGTACCGGGGCCGCCCAGCCGGACTCGACGAGCAGCTGGGCCTCCGCGGTGCGGGCGAACCCGCCGACCAGCAGCGACGCCTTCGCCGTGTGCGCGCGGTCCATCAGCACGTCCCGGACGTGCGGGTAGGGCGCGTGCTGGTCGAGGTGCAGGTCGTCGCCGTCGTCCCAGACTACGAACAGGCCCGGCTCGGCGACCGGCGCGAACATCGCCGCCCGCGTGCCGACCACCACCCGCACCGCGCCGCGCAGCACCGCGAGCCAGCGCCGGTACCGCTCGGCGGGCCCGAGCCCGGCGATCAGCGCGACGACGCCCTCTTCCCCCACCAGCGACACGCAGGCCTCGTGCACCCGCGTCAGGTCGCGGTGGTCCGGCACGACCAGCACGGCGCCGTGCCCGGCCGCGGCGGCCGTCGCCGCGGCTTCGGCCAGCCGGCGCGGCCAGTCCTCACCCGGCAGGGCCTGCCAGACGGCGTTCGCGGGCTTCCCCTCGGCCAGCGCCTCCAGGAACGCCGGGCCGCGCTGGTAGCGCGCCCAGGCGTCGCCGTCCGGCGCTTCCGGGAACGCCGCGAGCGGAGCGGGCGGCTCCGCCTCGACCTTCGCGTGCCGGGGCGGGATCGCGAGCCGCAGGACGTCCGACAGCGTGCCGCCGTAGCGGTCGGCCACCGCGCGGCACAGCGCGTGCAGCGACGGCGTCAGCACCGGCTCGACGGAGGTGACGCGGTCCAGGAAGGCCAGCTTGCTGCCGTAGTCGCTCGTCTCGGCGCGCTCGACGAGGTACCCGTCGACCAGCTGCCCGGCGAACCGGACGCGGACCCGGCAGCCCGGCACGGCCGTCTCGTGCAGCTTCTCCGGCACGCGGTAGTCGAAGGTGCGGTCGAGGTGGGCCAGCGGGATGTCGACGACGATCCGCGCGACCGACAGCTCGGGCGCGGGCTGCTGGGCGCCCTTCGCCTTCTCCCCCGGCTTCGGCGCCTTCGACGGCTTCCGGGCACGCGACGGCACCGCGGCTTTCGCGGCGGCGGGCGGCGGCTCCTCGGGAAGCTCCCAGAGGGCGGCGGGCTCGGAACTGCTCACCCCGAGATCTCTACCAGACCCCATTGACAGACTCCGACACCCCTGACGCCAGAACGCCGTGAAGGCCACCTTGAGGGACATGGAGTCCCTTGAGGTGGCCTTCACGGACGGGTGAATCAGGCTCCCGCGGCGGCCTTCAGGTCCGCCGCGCGGGCCGTGCTCTCCCACGGCAGACCCAGCTCCGGACGACCGAAGTGACCGTACGCGGCGGTCGGGGCGTAGATCGGGCGCAACAGGTCCAGATCACGGATGATCGCGGCCGGACGCAGGTCGAACACCTCGGTGATCGCCTGCTGGATCTTCGACGGATCCACCGTCTCCGTCCCGAACGTCTCCACGAACAAACCCACCGGAGCCGCCTTACCGATCGCGTACGCGACCTGCACCTCGGTCCGTGTGGCCAAGCCCGCGGCGACGACGTTCTTCGCGACCCACCGCATGGCGTACGCGGCGGAGCGGTCGACCTTCGACGGGTCCTTGCCCGAGAACGCGCCACCACCGTGGCGGGCCATCCCACCGTAGGT